>JANXDC010000004.1:0-300000 GCA_025059945.1 Bacteroidota bacterium | reverse complement strand
AGGGCGCGTTCATGAACGCATCGCCTCCAGGGCCTGCTCCACGTAGAAGTGGTACCGACGCGGCAGCCGCCGCAAAACCGGATCCGGACGCTCTCGGAGCGCCTCCAGGTGCTCTCGGATCTTTTCGGCTACGCGCGCGATCACCTCCGGATCCTCTGTACCGGCCAAAGCCCGCGCTGCGCGCTCTATCGCGAAGCCCTGCTCGCAGTAGGCGCGCAGACAGAGGCCGCGCAAATGGTCAGATACGGTTCTGCGGTGCAGCCCCAACTCTTGCGCCACTTGAGTCAGGGCGCTATGGGCGAACTGGCGGCGACGCAGCCCCTCCAGAATGCGCTCCTCCAAGTCCTCTTCCGGTTGACCTGCGATCTGCTCCGGCAGATCCCGAGCCTGGATGCGTGTGCGCCCCTCGGCGCGGGCCAAGATGACGGCCCTGCGGATTGTGTTTTCCAGCTCTCGCACGTTGCCGGGCCATGAGTAAGCCAAAAGCCGCTCCATGGCCTGCGCCGAGATCTCCAGGCCCTCGGCGAAGCGGACCGCCAGTAGCGGTATGTCCTCCGGCCGCTCCCGCAGAGGCGGCAGCTTGATCAGGAACACGTTCAGTCGGTAGTAGAGGTCCTCGCGGAATTTGCTCTGCTGCACAAGCCGCTCGATGTCCTTGTTTGTGGCGGCGATCACGCGCACGTTTACGCGGCGCGTCTGCGTATCCCCGACGCGCTCGAAAGTACCCTCCTGAAGCACGCGCAAGAGCTTCACCTGAAAGGCCTCGCTGGTCTCCGTGATCTCATCCAGAAAGATCGTGCCTCCGTCGGCCAACTCGAACCGGCCCGGTTTGTCGGCCACCGCGCCCGTAAAGGCGCCCCGGCGGTGTCCGAAGAGTTCGCTTTCCAGCAGCTGCTCATGCAGCGCCCCGCAGTTAACGGCCACAAAGGGCCGATCCCGGCGCGCGCTGTGCTCATGGATGGCACGCGCGATAAGCTCTTTGCCCGTGCCCGATTCCCCCTGCACGAGCACGGTGGCGTCCGTGGGAGCGACCTTCTCAACCAGGCGCAGGACCCGGTTAAGCGGGCTTGTGGGGGCGCGCACGATCTCGGGGAAGCCCTCCACAGGGGCCTCCTCGGCCACTGGGAAGGCCTCCTCGTCGGCCTGCCGAGCCTGCAGCTCGGATCGGACCTGAGCCAACAGCTGCTCGCGCTTGCGCAGCTCGATCTCGATGCTGCGACGCTTTTGCTCGGAAAGAAGCGCGCGCTCGCTCTCTTGCCCGAGCCGGATGCTGCCCCCGATGAGAAAAGCCAACAGCCCCAGCACCAGGGGCTCCACCAGGGGCACCCAGATGTTGGCCAGCACGAACAGCAAAGCGGCCAAGGCCAGGTAACCTCCGATGACAACGAAAACCGTCCCGATCGCCACCCCCACGCGCAGCTCCAGCAGCGCATACAGCAGCGCAAAAGCCAGCGCAAGGGCCAGCAGGCCCGAAACCCATCCGGCCGGATAGCGCAGAAAGTCGTTGCGCATCAGGTTGCTGGCCAAGACCAGGTTCAGCGCCACCTGCGGGAAGGCCGGGTCATAGGGGGTCTCAAGCACCGGGCTGAGCACGTCGGCCACGTATCCGACAATCACGGCCTTGTCGTGCAGCACCCCATACAAGGGGGCCTCGCGGACTTGCCCGGTCTGGCGCATGTACTCATAAGAACCGACGAGCTCTTGATAGGATACGATCGGCAGGTCCCGAAAAGCCCCGGGTAGGTTGAGCCGATCGTTTCGGTCTACACGGATCCGACGCCCGGGCCCGATCTCCAGCTCCGCGCCCCGAATGCGGATTCTGCCGGGATCCACCCCCCAGTACCGGGCCACGAGTGCGGTAGCGAAGGCCCAGACCGTGTCGCGCCCGTATCGGGCAGCCACGGGCAGGTGATAGCGATCTTGCCCCAGATTCGAAAACCCCACGGCGGCCGCAGCGCGCTCAAAAAGAGGCAGGGGCCGGATGAGCGTATCCCCCCGCGGCAGGCCAAGGGGGACGGTCTTGAGGTTGCGGAAGTAGGCGGCCAAGACCACATCGCGCCGCTCGGCCATGGCCGCGGCCAACTCCCGATCGTCTTCCGGAAAGAGGAGCGAAGGATCCGAAAGCGTAAAGGCGAAACCGATCGCGCGCACCCCGTGCGCGCGCAGGGCCTCCAGCAGGAGTAGGTACGCGCTCCGGCGTAAGCGCATACCGTCGCCCAGCTGGCCCAACACGGCCTCGTCGATATATACCATTGCGAGCTCCGAGGCGGCCGGCCGCGGACCCCGGACCTGATAACGCCACTCAAGCGTCTCCTCCTCAAAGGCCTCCCAGGCGGGGTCCAAAAGCTGCACCAGAGCCCACAGGGCGAGCAAGGCGAGGAAGGCGACGGGATATTGAGAGCGGAGCCACGGCATCAGCGACGCTCCCCGGTGGATGCGGCGAGCCGACGCCGGAGGTCGGCTAAAAAGGCCTCAAAGGCGCGGCCTCGGTGGCTGATGCGGTTTTTGAGCTGCGGCTCAAGCTCGGCGAAGGTCTGCTCAAAGCCGTCGGGCACAAATAGGGGATCATACCCAAAACCGTGCTCTCCGCGGCCGGCCTCCGCGATGCGCCCCGCGCAGCAGCCCTCGTAAAGGCGCACACCCAAACCGTCTGCGTAGGCGAGCACGCAGCGGAAACGCGCCCGGCGATGGCCAATACCCGCAAGACGTGCCAGCAGAAGCGCGTTGTTGTCGGCGTCCGTGGCGTTGGGGCCGGCAAAGCGGGCCGATCGCACCCCGGGCTCCCCGTTTAGGGCCTCGACCTCCAGTCCCGAATCGTCGGCCAGCGCCGGAATCCCCGTGTGCGCGTAGGCGTGCTCGGCCTTTTTGCGCGCGTTCTCCTCGAGCGTTCGGCCGTCCTCCTCGACGGGGGGCAGTCCGGGAAAATCCTCCAGCGTGAGCACCGAAACCGCAAGCCCAGCCTCGCGCAAGAGGGCCTCTAGCTCCGCGCGTTTGCCCCGGTTTCGGGTGGCCAATAGCAGCGGCGTTTTCAAGGCAAACACCCCGCGAAGGCGCTCAAAACTTGCAAAGTTCCGCTTGGGCCGCGCAACCCTACGGAGCCAGGCGCTGGCGCGTCCAAGAGCCGTCGGCGTTGCGCCGATATAGGATCCGGTCATGTAACCGGCTGGGCCGGCCCTGCCAGAACTCCACGGACTGGACTTGTACCCGAAACCCCCCCCAAAACGGGGGCCGGGGGATGTGGCCGATAGGAAACCGGGCGATCGTTTTGATGACGCGGCGCAGGAGCGCTGAGCGGCTCTCCAGGGGCCGGCTCTGGGGCGAAGCCCAGGCCCCAATGCGGCTGGCTCGGGGGCGGCTCCGAAAGTACGCATCGGCCTCCTCATCCGAGACGGGCTCCACCGCGCCCTCGACGCGCACCTGGCGCTCAAGCTCCGGCCACCAGAACAAGAGCGCGGCCCAGGGGTTCTGAAACAATTCCCGGGCTTTGCGGCTTTCTAGGTTCGTATAGAAGACAAGCCCCCGCGCATCCAGGCCCTTAAGCAACACCATGCGGACCGAAGGCCGGCCTTCTGGCGTGGCCGTAGCCAAAGCCATGGCGTTCGGCTCCGGCACCCGGGCGCGTATGGCCTCCTCAAGCCAGCGCTCCAGTTGGCGGATCGGATCGGGATCGAGCTTGTCCTCCTCCAAGGCGGCCTGCCGATACTCCCGACGCAGCTGTTCTAAGGCGAGCGTCATCGTTCCTCCCCTGCTGTCCACCGCAAACATACTTGGGAAAAAGAAGCGTTTCTCATTTGCGCAGATCCGAAAAGCCTTCTCAATTTGTCCGGCGCATGTCCCTATACGTAGGCCTGCTTTCCGATACCCACGGGTACGTACACCCGCGCCTCGGCGAGGTGTTCCAAGGGGTAGATTTCTTGCTGCACGCCGGAGATGTAGGGCGTCCGGAGGTGCTCTGGGAGCTGGAGTCTATAGCCCCTGTACGGGCCGTGTGGGGCAACGTGGACGATTGGACCCTGCGGCGGATGCTGCCTGAGTGGCTGGAGGAAACCTGGGAGGGCGTGCACCTGCTCATGACACACATCGGAGGCGTTCCCCCGCGATGGCCTCAAGGAATTCGGGATCGCCTGGAGCGCACACAGCCGGACGTTTTTATCTGCGGCCATAGCCATGTGCCCTACGCGGGCCGATGGGGCCGAACGCTTGTGCTCAACCCCGGCGCCTGCGGCCGGGAGGGCCCTCATCAGAAGCTGACGGTTATGCGCTTTCGCCTGCAGGAGGGCCGGCTGCGGGATCTAGAGCTTGTGGAGCTAGAGGAGCGCACCAGAACTCTCGCATGAGCCCAAGGCCCGACATCAGCGTCATCATCGTCACGTACAACGTCCGCCGGTTTCTGGAGCAGGCCCTGCACTCGCTGGAGCGCGCCGCCGAGGGGCTCGCCGTCGAGGTTTTCGTGGTGGACAACAGCTCCGTAGACGGCACCGCGCGCATGGTGCGCGAGCGTTTCCCTGGAGTGCAGCTTTTGGAAAATGCCGAAAACGTGGGCTTCGCCCGGGCCAACAACCAGGCCATTCGGCTTGCGCGCGGCCGCTACGTGCTCCTGCTCAACCCCGATACGCTGTTGCAGGAGGACACGCTGCGGCAGATGCTCGCCTTCATGGAGGCCCATCCAGAGGCCGGAGCGGCCGGATGCAAGATCCTCACCCCTGAAGGCCGGCTCGCTCCGGAGTCCCGACGCGCTTTTCCGACCCCGGCCACGGCCTTCTATAGGATGGTGGGCCTGAGCCGGCTGTTTCCGCGCAGCCGCCGCTTCGGCCGCTACAACCTCAGCTACCTGCCCGAAGATGAGGTGGCCGAAATCGACGCCCTGTCCGGCTCTTTTATGTTCGTGCGGCGGGAGGCGATCGAACAGGTGGGCCTGCTGGATGAGTCCTTCTTCATGTACGGAGAGGACCTGGATTGGTGCTACCGCATCCAGCAGGCGGGCTGGAAGATCTACTACGTGCCCTGGACCCAGATCGTCCACTACAAGGGCGAGAGCACCAAAAAAAGCGACCTGGCCTACGTAAAGCTCTTCTACGGGGCCATGCTCGCCTTCGCGCACAAACATTTCGCCGGACAATACAACCCGCTTTTTGAGCGCCTCATTCAGATGGGCATCTACGCCCATGCGGGCCTGTCGCTGCTGGGGCGCGCGCTGAAGCGCCTGCGGCCCGTCTTGTTCGACGCCCTGGCCCTGGCCCTGAGCGTGCTCCTAGCTGAGCTCCTGTGGCTGGAGGCGCGGGGAAAACGAAGGCCGGATTTTTTCTTCAGCCTCATCCTGCCCGGATACACCGCCCTGTGTCTGGCGGGCCTGGCCCTGGCGGGGGCCTATGGACGCAACCGGGACCGATGGCGGGCCCTGCCGGCCGGCATCGGGCTGGGCCTGATGGCCGTGGCGACGATCTCCTTCTTCGCCAAGTCGATCGCCTTCTCGCGCGGCGTGGTGGCGCTGACCTGGATATTGGGCACGGCCTTGAGCGCGGGCTGGCGCATCATCTGGTACCTCGTCCACGAGGGGCGGCTTCGGCCCGGACCGGCCCATCGGCGCGCGCTCATCGTGGGCACAGGCCCGGAGGCGCGCCGCGTAGGCGGCGAACTGGAACGCCAGGCTCACCTGCCTTATGTTCCGATCGGATACGTGCACCACGGCCCGGACCCGCCTCCTGAGGACCTGCCCGTGCACGGGCACACCCGGCAGCTGCGGGAGCTGGTGCGGCTGCTGGACGTAGACGATCTGCTGTTTACAACCGATCAGCTCACGCACGCCGACATCCTGCACCTGTTGCGCCAAGTGCAGGACCTGCCCGTGCAGGCCCGCATCATCCCCCGGGATCGGGATTTTATCATCGGCAAAGCCCGGGTGGACCTGCTTGGCGAGTTGCCCAGCATCGAGATCCAGCTCAACCTATCGCGGCCCTACCAGCGCTGGGCCAAGCGGCTCTTTGATCTGGCCTGGGCCCTCGGGTGGATAGGCCTGGCCCCCCTGCTTTATGCTTGGGCCCGAGCCGATCGGCGCGCTATCTTGCGTCGGCTCTGGCAGGCCTGGCCTCTGGTGTGGCGCGGAAAACGCACCTGGATCGGATACGCCGAACCCGCCTCCCCGGATCTGCCCGCTATTTCGCCAGGGGTCTTCACCGTGTTAGAGGCGATGGGCTGGATACCTCAGCCGATCGGCGCCCAACAAGCGCATCGCTACAACCTACAGTACGCGCGTCTGTACACGGTACTGCTGGATCTGGAGCTGCTGCTTAAACTCCTAGTGGGGCCGCAAACCCGCTATAGGCAACCAGAGCCGGCCGCGCTTGCCGAGCTACGGGAGGTTTGCTGATGCACTACCTGGACTTTGAACGCCCCATCGCGGAGCTGGAGGAAAAGATCCGCGAAATGCGCTTGCTGGCCGAATCAACCGGCTCCGACCTGACCGCGGAAATCGATCGGCTAGAGCAGCGCGTACAGGAGCTGCGCGAGCGCATCTACCGCAACCTCACCCGTTGGCAGCGGGTGCAACTGGCCCGACATCCGGACCGGCCCTACACGCTCGATTACATCCACCTGATGAGCACGGGGTTTGTGGAGCTGCACGGCGACCGGGCCTTCGCCGACGATCCGGCCATCGTGGGCGGGCTGGCCAAATTCAACGGCCGCACGGTGCTCTTCGTCGGCCACCAAAAGGGTCGCAACGTCAAGGATCGACAACACCGTCGCTTCGGCATGCCTAACCCCGAGGGATACCGAAAGGCTCTGCGCTTGATGCGGCTTGCGGCCAAGTTCGGCAAGCCTATCATCACCTTCCTGGACACGCCTGGCGCCTACCCCGGGCTAGAGGCCGAGGAACGGGGGCAGGCCGAGGCCATCGCGCGCAATCTGTTTGAGATGTCCCGGCTTCCCGTGCCCATCGTCGTGGCCGTCATCGGCGAAGGCGGATCTGGGGGGGCCTTGGGAATCGGGGTCGGAGACCGAATCCTCATGCAGGAAAACGCCTGGTACTCCGTGATCGCGCCCGAGTCTTGTTCGGCCATCCTGTGGCGGAGCTGGGACTACAAAGAGCAAGCAGCCGAGGCGCTCAAGCTCACGGCCCAAGACCTCTTCGAGCTGGGCATCGTGGACCGGGTGGTGCCCGAGCCCCTAGGCGGGGCGCATCGGGACCCCCAGGAGGCCGCCCGCCTCCTAAGCCAGGCCATCGAGGAAGCGCTTGAAGAGCTCCTGCCCAAACCGCCGGAGGTGCTCGTTGAGGAGCGGCTAGAAAAGTACAGCCGCATGGGGGCCTGGATCGAAACCTACCTATAGGGGCGAAATCGGCCGCGCAAAATGGAGCCGTATCGATACCGACACCGCGTGCGATACCGGGAATGCGACCCCATGGGCGTGGCCTATCATACGCACTACCTGGACTGGTTTGAGGCCGCGCGTACAGAGATGGTTCGCAGTTGGGGGATATCCTACAAGCAGCTTGAAGCCTCCGGCATCGCGATGCCGGTCGTGGAGGCGGCCGTTCGCTATCACAGGCCGGCCTATTACGATGACCTGCTCGAGATCCAGGTGCGCACGCCCGATCCCCCAGGAGTCCGCATACGCTTTGAGTACACGGTTTATCGCCTTGAGGAGCCCTCTACGGCGCTGGCCACGGGATACGTGGTGCTCTGCTTTGTGGATAGGAGCCGAGACCGCCCCATACCGGCCCCTCGGTTTGTACGCGAACTTTGGCAGAAAGCTGTGCGATCCTGATGCGACACCCCTGGCATCATATTTCGATAGGACCCCAGGCCCCGGAGCTCTTTCAGGCCGTTATCGAAATCCCAAAGGGCGCCAAAGTTAAATACGAACTCGATAAAGAAACGGGCCTGCTGCGTGTGGATCGGGTACTGTACTCCTCGGTGGTATATCCGGCCAACTACGGCTTCATCCCCCAAACCCTCGGAGAGGACGGCGATCCCCTGGATGTGCTTGTGCTCATGCAGGAGCCCGTCTACCCTTTGGCGATTTTGCGCGTACGGCCCATCGGCATGATGACCATGCTCGATCAGGGGCAACCGGACGAAAAAATCATCGGGGTGCACTTGGACGATCCGGAGTACCAAATCTATCAACATATCGAGCAGCTACCCCCGCACCGGCTGGCCGAGCTGCGGCGCTTTTTTGAGGACTACAAGAAACTGGAACAAAAAGAGGTGCTGGTTCAGGATTTCCTCGGGCCTCAGGAGGCCATAGAGGCCGTCCGCAGCGCCATGAGGCGATACGCCGCTCGCCCTCAAAGACCCCTATGAGCTCAACCCAATGGCTGGCCCGCGTAGAGCCGGCAATCGAGGCCGCGCTTCGGGAGGATCTGGGCTCCGGCGACCTAACCAGCCTGGCCACGGTTCCGGACACCGCGCAAGCCGAAGGAACGTTTTGGGCCAAGTCCTCCGGCGTCGTGGCCGGGTTGATGGTGGCCGAACGCGTCTTCCATCGGCTCGACCCCAGTGTGCGGGTCCATTGGACCGTCTCCGACGGGGCGCGCATAGAGGCCGGCACGGCTTTCGGCTTCGTCCGGGGTCCCGCCCGCAGCCTGCTTGCCGCTGAACGTACGGCGCTTAACTTCCTACAGCGCATGAGCGGGATCGCCACCCGCACCCGCGCCTTCGTGGAGGCCGTCTTGGGCACGAAGGCGCGCATCCTGGACACGCGCAAAACCGCGCCCGGACTGCGCTGGGCCGACAAATGGGCCGTTCGGCTCGGAGGCGGCGAAAACCATCGCATGGGCCTATACGATCAGGTGCTCATCAAGAACAACCACATCGCCGCAGCCGGCGGCTTGGAGGCGGCTCTATATCGTTGCCGCGAATACCTGCGCGCCCACGGCCTGGAACCGTTCATAACGGTTGAAGCCCGCACCCTAGAGGAGGTGGATCGTATCCTGCACCTAGGGGGGGTTCATCGCATCCTGCTGGACAATATGGATCCAGAAGGCTTGCGCGAGGCGGTGGCGCGCGTTGCCGGGCGCCTGGAAACGGAGGCCTCCGGAAACGTCACGCTGGAGAACGTGCGCGCGATCGCCGAGACCGGCGTCGACTATATTTCCGTGGGGGCGCTAACGCATTCGGCCCCGGCCTTGGATTTGTCCTTGGAGCTCCGCCTGCTCCCCCGGAGCGGATAGCTCGATGCGGTTGCCATCGGGGTCCAGGATAAAGAGCACGCGCCTGCCCGCGCGCCAAAACGGCCCCCACAGGATCGGGACACCGGCTTCTCGAAAACGCTTCGCCCATCGGTCAACGTCCTCCGGATGAGGGAGGTCGAATCCGAAGTGCGCTAGCCGCGGATCTGGGGCCTCCGAAGACAAACCCGCCTCGGCCTGGCGCAGGACTAGTTCATCTGGCCCCACGGCCAATACCACCCCGTCGCGGCCGATGCGATAGCGCACAGGTAGCCCCAAGATGTCCCGATAGAAGTTTTCGGTTTCGGGGAGCCTGTTGGCCCGCAATACGATTCGCGATAAGCCGCGTAGCTTCATCGTTTTTCGTATCGGAACCCGCTTCGGCCCCCCAAAGGTTCCGCCTTAGCGGGTCCGCGGCCGCCAGCGCCCCTCGCGAAACGTGCGGCGGATGTCCTCTAGCACCACGCGGTCGATCTTGAGCGTATCTCCTCGCAAGAGGTTTACGCGCTGCACCTCCTCTATGCGCATATCGTAGTTTTCCCAGCCCATAAAGTCGATCAAGATCCGCTGAAAGAGCGTATCGACCCGGCCGTTGATCGGGCCGCTGTAAAAACCGCGCGCCCGCCAAATCTGCTGCAGCTCCCGCGCGATATCGGGGGTGATCGGGATAAGATCCTCGGGCCTGGAGCGGCTAAAGTAGAGCTGATGCAGCCGATACAGGCGCACAAGCTCCTGGATCGGGCTCGGATGGTCGTAGACGGAGATGTCGATGTAGTTGTCCAGTCCATCGTAGCCGGCCCCCTGGCGCACGACCAAGAGCGCGGCCGATTGCTCGCCGCGTTGATCCCCTCCGGCCTGCCCGCCCGCCACGAGGGCCGCCAGGAGGCGCTCGGCCAAGGGACCGCGTCTCTCCTCGAAAGCGCGCACCATGGCCGCTACGACCTCGGGACCGGCCAGGATGTTGCCTTGAGCTGCAAAAAACCGGCCCACCACGAGCCGCCCCTTCGCCCCCACGTTGCCTCCAGCGTTTGATCCGGCCCAGTCGAAGCAGGCCGACCCCGTCCAGGAGGCGGCGTTGCCCCGGGCATCCACCATGCCCACCTGGCGCAGCTCCGGATGGGGATCCTCGCGCAGGCAGATGCGCAGGGCCTCCTCGGCCGTCGCGCCCTGGCGCATGAGCGCCAAACCGCGCCGGGCGTAGTCCAGACGCGCATACGACTGCGTGGCCACCGCTCCCACACCGGCCTCGGCCCAGGGCACTATGGGCCGCACGTTCGGGAACTTGGACTGCACCACCACGCCCAGATCGCCCGTTTCGGGGTCAAGGGCGACCATCGAGAAGGTGCCCACAAGCCGCTCCGACCAAAAAACCCGGTCGGCGCTGCCCCAGCAGGCGGCCCCCACGAACAAGGCCGCCCATAGCGCTTTGCTCCCCATGACGAACTTCCCGTACTTTCAAACGGTATAAACTGACTGCGCTGGCAAACTATCTGGTTATTTCGCCAAGACACAAACGCGATGCGCTGCAGCCTGCTTATAGCCGTCTGGCTAGCGGCCTCCGGAGCCGCCTTGGCCCAAGAGGGGAGCATCAAGCTGGCCCGGCTCAAGTACGGCGGGGGCGGAGATTGGTATAACGACCCGTCGGCCCTGCCCAACCTGATTCGCTTTGCCCGAGAGCATACGCTATTGGATCTGCATCCCAGACCCGACGTCGTGGAGGCTTCTAGCGATAACCTCTTCTCCTACCCGTGGATCTTCATGACCGGACACGGGAACATCCGCTTCAGCGACGAGGAGGTCCGCCGTCTGCGGCTGTACTTGGAGAACGGGGGCTTTCTGTATGCGGACGACGACTACGGCATGGATCGCGCCTTTCGGCGCGAGATCGCGCGCATCTTCCCCGATAAAGAGCTTCTGGAGCTGCCCTTCGATTATGGGCTTTTTCATGCCCACTTCTCCTTTCCGAAAGGGGTGCCGAAGATTCATGAGCACGACGGCAAACCCCCTCAGGCCTTCGGCATCTTCCACAACGGCCGCTTGGTGGTGCTCTACACGTACGAATCCAACCCCTCCGACGGCTGGGCCGATCCGGAGGTGCACAATAACCCCCCGGAGAAGCGCCTGGAGGCCCTGCGTTTCGGCGTAAACGTCCTAATTTGGGCTCTCTCCAACGGAGGGCTTTACGAAAAGCAGAAGGCTCCGGGACGATGAAGCTGCTCATCGGATCCGATCACGCAGGCTACGCCCGCAAGCAGGCGCTTGTGCGCCACCTGATCGAGTCGGGCTGGGACGTGGAGGACTTGGGCACCCACAGCCCGGAGGCGACCGACTATCCGGACTACGCCGTGGCCGTGGCCGAAGGCGTGGCCCGCGGTGAAGCCGAAGCGGGCATTCTGCTCTGCGGCACCGGAAACGGCGTCTGCATGACGGCCAACAAGGTCCCCGGCATCCGGGCGGCTCTGGCCTGGAACCCGGAGCTAGCCCGGTTGGCCCGCGCGCACAACAACGCCAATATCCTCTGCTTGCCTGCTCGCTTCATCACAGACGAGGAGGCGATCGCGATCGCGCGCGCTTGGTTGGAGGCCGCCTTCGAAGGCGGCCGGCATGCGCGCCGCATCGAAAAAGTACACGCGCTCACCGGTCGATAGGAGAGCCCCGCATGCGAACCCCACTGCGTCTTCAGGACCCAGAGGCTTATCGGATACTGAGCCGCGAAGTGGAACGGCAAAACACGGTTTTGGAGCTCATCGCCTCCGAGAACTTCGTCAGCCGGGCCGTTTTGGAGGCCATGGGCTCGGCGCTCACGAACAAATACGCCGAGGGGCTACCCGGACGCCGGTATTACGGCGGATGCCAGTTCGTCGATGAGGCCGAACGCCTGGCTCAGGAGCGCGCCAAACAGCTCTTCGGGGCCGAATGGGTAAACGTGCAGCCCCATTCCGGAGCCCAGGCCAACGCAGCGGTCTACCTGACCTTGCTCAAACCCGGGGACGTGTTTTTGGGCCTTAACCTTGCCCACGGGGGCCATCTCACCCACGGCAGCCCCGTGAACTTCTCCGGCATCCTGTATCGGGCCGAGTACTACGGGGTGCACCCGGAGACGGGCCGCATCGACATGAACGAGGTGCGCGAGAAAGCACGCCGGATCCGTCCCAAGCTCATCTCGATCGGGGCCAGCGCCTATCCGCGCGATTTCGATTACGCGGCCTTCCGGGAAATCGCCGACGAAGTGGGCGCTTTTCTGTGGATGGATATGGCCCACACGGCGGGCCTTATCGCGGCCAAGCTGCTCAACGACCCCCTGCCGCACTGCCATGTGGTCTCCACCACGACGCACAAAACGCTGCGCGGCCCCCGAGGCGGCATGCTCCTTATGGGCCGGGACTTCGAAAACCCCTTCGGGATCGTCGCGCCCAAATCAGGTCGGCCCAAGCGCATGAGCGAGCTCTTCGATAGCTCGGTCTTTCCGGGCATCCAAGGCGGCCCGCTTATGCATGTCATCTTGGGCAAGGCCGTGGCCTTCGGCGAAGCCCTGCAACCCAGCTTCGTCGCATATGCCCGCCAGGTTATCCGCAACGCACAGGCCTTGGCCGAACGGCTTCTTGAGCACGGCTACAAGCTCGTAAGCGGGGGCACGGACAACCACCTGGTGCTCGTGGATCTGCGCCCGCAGGGCCTTACGGGCAAACAGGCTGAGGAGGCCCTGGAGCGGGCCGGCATCACGGTCAACAAGAACATGGTGCCCTTCGATACCCAAAGCCCCCTGGTGACGAGCGGCATCCGAATCGGCACTCCGGCCGTGACGACCCGAGGTCTTCGAGAGGCGGAGATTCGCTACGTAGCGGATCTCATCCACGAGGTGCTTTCCAATCCTGAAAACGAAACGGTCTTAAAGCGAGTGCGCCAAGAGGTGGTGGCGCTCTGCGAGCGGTTTCCGCTTTATGACTTCGTCTCAGTCGGAGATCCCCTAGAGATGACAGCAACCCATCCGTAACCATGGAACCCCTTATCGTAGGCCGAACCGAAGAGCCGGCCCGCAGCCGACCCTCCGCTTTTGAGGAGCCGTCTGCGGAGATGTCCTTTTGGGATCATCTGGAGGAGCTTCGCTGGCGGCTCATTAAGGGACTTTCCGGCCTGCTCGCAGGGGTTGTGCTGGTGGCGCTTTTCGCCGACTGGGTGATGCATCATATCCTGCTTGGGCCGGCGCGGGCGGACTTCTTCATGTACCGGTTGCTGGGCCTTGAGGGGGTGGACCTGGCCCTGCAGAACCGCCGACTGCCCGGACAGTTCGTCACATATTGGGGCACGATCTTGCTTTTGGGGGCGATCCTGGGATCGCCGGTCCTGATCTATCAGCTTTGGGCCTTCATCAAGCCGGGCCTGTATCCGCACGAACGCCGCGCCATGCGCTGGGCCGTAGGCTTCGTCTCCCTGTGCTTTCTGCTCGGGGCTGCGTTCGGATACCTTGTGCTGATGCCCGCGGCCACCCGGTTTTTCGCCCGCTTTCAGATCGATCCGCAGGTGCAAAACATCATCGACATCAATACGTACTTCGGCATGATGGCCATGTTGGTCATAGCCAGCGGCTTGCTGTTCGAAATGCCCGTTTTGGCCTACTTCCTGTCTAAAATCGGTCTGCTATCGCCGCAGCTGATGCGCCGCTTCCGCCGGCATGCCTACGTGGCCATCTTGATTCTATCGGGCGTGCTAACGCCCTCTCCGGATCCGTTTACGCAGACGTTGCTGGCCGTGCCCCTGGTGGCGCTTTATGAGACGAGCATCGGGATCTCATCCGTGGTCGCCCACCGCCGCCAGCGGGAACTGGAACGCCTCGCCTACGGGGCGTCCTCCAAGGCCTGAAGGCCCTCTAGCAGACGACGGGCCTCCGCAAGGCGGCCGTGTTCGGCCCCGAGAAGCTCACCCAGCAGGGCGCGCGCGCTCGCATAGTCGCGGCGCATCAGATGGGCCTTGACCAGAAAGTACCGCGCCTCCACCCCCTCCCAGCTGGAGAGATCGCGCTCCCGTCGCACGGACTCCAGAAGCGCTATGGCGCGCTCTACGCGTCGTAAGTCAAAATGCGGAAACAAGCCCCAATACGTGCGCCGGGCCCCCTGAAGCTCGCCAATCCCCTCGGCTAAAAGCGTCCGCGCCGAATCTTTCAGCCCGGGCCCGGAATCCCGCAACACAAGCAGCGCCGGAGAAACCGCCCCAGAGGGCACTTCAGCCAAACGCAACCACGCCGAACGGCTGCTCTGGCCGTACCACCACAATCCCCCGTAGAGCATACCGAACCAAAGCGCTGCCGCGGCGACCCACGGCCCAGCGCGTCGAATCCAGGCCAGAGGAGGACGGACCGGCGGAATGGGGTTAACGAAACGCGCCGGAGACGGGATCACCAGCTCCGCCGCATCGCGCACCTCCGGAGGAGCCTCAGGACGCAGCAAGCGGTACAGACGCCGATAGATCGCAAATTCCTCTTGCCACTCGGGATGCTCCTCCACAAAGCGGCGCACCCGCTCCCGCTCTTCCGGGGAGAGCCACTCAAAAATGGCGATATGTTCGCGACATTTCTCTTCCATGTTCCAGCTGGACTTGCAGTTAACCGAGTATTAAGATCGCCAAGAGCTCTTTTGCGTTACAAACAGGCCCAAAACGCAAAACAAAAAGCGCCCATCTTCGGATGGGCGCTTCCGTAGCGCGTACGGGATTCGAACCCGTGCTCCGGCCTTGAAAGGGCCGTGTCCTAACCCCTAGACGAACGCGCCACCTTGGACGGGTGACCGAGGGGATTCGAACCCCCGACCCCCAGGGCCACAACCTGGTGCTCTAACCGGCTGAGCTACGGTCACCACGACGTCCAGGCGCGCCCGGCAGGACTTGAACCTGCAACCCGCGGCTTAGAAGGCCGCTGCTCTATCCGGTTGAGCTACGGGCGCTCCTGTTTATGGGTTAGAGGCCGTCGGGGCGACTGGATTTGAACCAGCGACCCTCTGCTCCCAAAGCAGATGCGCTACCAGGCTGCGCCACGCCCCGATAAGCCGGCCCGCAAAGGTAGGATGCCGGCCGAAAGCCTGTCAAGCCGAGAACCCGCCGGAATAGACTCTTCCGAGAGGGCTTTGCCTTTTACGGGGCTTGTGTCGATTTTTTCCCGTCGATCCTTCCAGGAGGAGGCGATTCATGCGCACAGGCCGAGCCCTGGGTGTCCTTTGCGCCCTTTTTGCCGGCTGCGCCAGCCTGCGCCCCGCCGGATCTGAAGCGCCCTACGATTGGGTCATCACGGGGGGACGGATCGTAGACGGCACGGGAAACCCGTGGTTTTATGGCGACTTGGCGATCCGGGGAGATCGGATCGCGCGCATAGCCCCGCCGGGCATGCTGGATCAGGCCCCGGCGCGCAGGCGGCTAGCGGTGCCTGGTCTTGTCGTGGCCCCGGGCTTTATCGATATCCAGAGCCATTCCCGTGAGGCCTTTCTGCGCGGCGACGGCCGCGTCTTAAGCAAGGTCACCCAAGGGGTGACTACGGAAATCCTCGGAGAAGGCTGGACGGACGCCCCTGTAAACGAGCAGATCCTCCGCACGGCCGACCCAGCAGATCGGCCCCTTCTGGAGCGCTTTCAGGGCCCTCGTGGATTTCGCGCCTGGTTGGAATACCTGCAGGCGCGCGGACTATCTGTCAACGTGGGCTCGTTTCTGGGGGCGAGCACCGTGCGCCAGTACGTCAAAGGCCTCTCCATGGGGCCGGCCACGCCGGAGGAGCTCGACAGCATGCGCGCCCTAGTGCGCCGCGCCATGCAGGATGGCGCCTTCGGACTGGCCTCGGCCCTGATTTACCCACCGGGCAGCTTCGCCTCCACGGAGGAGTTGATCGCCCTCTGTCGGGAAATAGCGCCCTTCGGAGGGATCTACATCACGCACCTGCGCTCCGAGGCCGACCGGCTCCTGGAGGCCCTGGATGAGGCGCTGCGCATCGGCCGCGAAGCCGGGGTGCCGGTGGAGATCTACCATCTGAAAGCCGCCGGCGTGCGCAACTGGCACAAGGCCGCGCTGGCCGTGGCCCACATCGATTCGGCGCGCCGGGCCGGGCTCGACGTGGCGGCCAACGTGTATCCTTATACAGCCGGCGGCACGGGGCTCAGCGCCTGTCTGCCGCCTTGGGCGGCGGCTGAGGGGAGGCTCTTCGACAACCTGCGCGATCCGGAGATGCGTCGCCGCATCCGGGCTGAGATCGAACGCCCCAGCTCAACGTGGGAGAACCTCTGCGAACTGGCCACCCCCGAAGGGGTGCTCCTGTTAGGTCTTAGGCGGTCTGAACATCAGCGCTTCATCGGCCGGAGGCTATCGGAGGTGGCCTCCGAACTGGGCAAGGATTGGATCGAGGTGGTCATGGACTTGCTTTTGGCCGAGGGCCAACCGATCGCCTCGGTCTATTTCCTCATGAGCGAGGAGAACCTAAAGCTCGCCCTCGGGCAGCCCTGGATTAAAATCGGCACCGATGCGGGCGGCTTTGATCCCGCCACGGCTCGCGGACCTGTGCATCCGCGCGCTTATGGGACCTATCCGCGCATCCTGGGCCGCTACGTGCGCCAGGAGGGCCTACTGAGCCTAGAGGAGGCCATCCGCAAGATGACTTCCGCCGTGGCCAACCGGCTGCAGATCCGCGACCGGGGTCTGCTTCGGGAGGGCCTTTACGCGGACATCGTGATCTTCGACCCCGTCCGAATCCGCGACCGGGCCACCTTCGAGGATCCGCATCAACTCTCCGATGGTGTGCTATACGTCTTCGTCAACGGAGAGCCCGTGCTCTGGCAGGGGCGTCACACGGGCGCCCGACCGGGCCGGATCGTCTGGGGTCCGGGTCGCCAGGAGCGCCCCTGAAGATGGCCTGCGCCCTCGATGCGCTGTACGCTGAGCTCATCACCTGCCGCGCCTGTCCGCGTTTGGTCGCTTGGCGGGAGGCGATCGGCCGGAGCAAGCGCACCGCCTACCGGGATTGGGACTATTGGGCTCGGCCCGTTCCGGGCTTCGGAGATCCGGAGGCGCGGCTGCTCATTTTCGGGCTCGCCCCTGGCGCGCACGGGGCCAACCGCACCGGGCGCATGTTCACGGGAGACGCCTCAGGGGACTTCTTATACCGAGCCCTCTTCGAGCTGGGCTGGGCCAGCCAGCCCACGTCCCGGGCTCGGGGTGATGGCCTGCTGTTACGGGGGGTTTACGTGACGGCTGCTGTGCGCTGCGCGCCCCCTCAGAACCGGCCTGAGCGGCGCGAGATCCTGCGCTGCGCGGAGTGGACGCGTCAGGAGCTTGCGCTGCTGCCTCAGCTAAGGGCGTACGTAGCTTTAGGTCGGATCGCCCATGAGGCCCTCCTGCGCCACTACGGGCTTTCGCCGCATCGGCATCCCTTTGCGCACGGCGCCGTCTACGAACTTCCGGACCGCCGTTGGCTAGTTGGAAGCTATCACGTATCGCGTCAGAACACGCAGACCGGCCGTCTGACGGCCTCTATGTTTCGGGCCGTACTCGAGGAGGCCGGACGCAGAGCGGGCTTGCGTTAATGGGCCGCGACCCCGGGCACCTGACCCTGCACAACGCGCTCCAGAACGTCCGCGAAGTAGTCGATCTCCGAAAGACGCGTGTATACGTTGGGCGTCACCCGGATACCTTGAAACTCCGGATGCACGATCGGGGTCACGATGATCCGATGGCGCTCCAGGAGCCAATCGGCCAGCTTGACTGGATCCACCCCCTGGACGTCCACCACAAGCAGCCCACACCATTGCCCCGGATCATCGAGGTTGGTAAGGAAGCGAACCCGTTCGTAGGCGCGCACGCGCTCGGCCCAGCGCCGGTTCAGGTAGCGCAAACGGGCCGCCTTGCGCTCCACCCCAATGGCCTCATGAAAGGCCAGCGCCTCGGCGATGGCGTTGTGGGGGGCCGCCGGGTGCGTGCCAATCTCCTCGAATTTGCGGATGTTGGCCGTCATGTCCGCTGGCGCCCCCATAAGCGGCCAAAGGCGCGGGATTTTCTCCCGGCGCACGTACAAAAACCCCGTGCCGATCGGAGCGCACAGCCATTTGTGCAGGCTGGTGCCGTAGTAGTCGCAGTCCAGATCCGCCACAGTGAAGGGAAAGTGGGCAAAGGCGTGCGCCCCGTCCACGATCACCTCTAGGCCGTATTGATGCGCCAGACGGCAGACCTCGCGCACGGGCAGGATCTGGCCCGTGATGTTGATCACGTGGCAGATGTGTAGGATCCGCGTCCGCGGGGTGATGGCGGCTTCAATGCGCCGCACAAACTCCTGGGGCTCCAGCAAGGGCACGGGAAAGGTGATCTTGCGCACCGCGATCCGGTCCCGGCGCGCCCGCTGGTCCCAGGTTGTGAGCATACGCGGATAGTCCTGCGTGGTCGTAATGACCTCATCGCCCGGTTTAAGGTCGACACCCAGCTGCGCGATCTCCAGCGCTTCGCTCGCGTTTCGGGTGATGGCCAGCTCCTCGGGATCGCAGCCGAAGTGCCGCGCCAAGGCCGCGCGCACGGACTCGATGCGGGGCTCAAGATGGCGCCACATGTGCAGAACCGGCGCCAGGTTGGAGTAGTCTAAATATTGCTTCAGGGCCTCATGCACCATGCGCGGACTCGGGCATACCCCGCCGTTGTTGAGGTTGATCAGGGTTCGGTCCACAGCGAAGGCCTGCTGGACCTCGGCCCAGAAGTCCTCATCGCGGGCCACCTCCTCCGGCGACCGATGGGGATCCAGGCCGCCTGAGGCCTCTAGAATCCGCGCCAGCCCATCTTCGCGCAATGCGGCCACGGCCAGACCGGTCCAGCCCACTGTGCGGCCCAGAAATTGCCTGCGCGATAGCATGCCGTATTCCTCCCTGCCTTCAGGACACAGCGGTAAACAACGGATCGCCAAGGCAAACGTGCAACCGGGCCTGCTCGGAAAATCGCACCTCCTTTACATAGGGCTCACCGCAGAGCTTGCCCGGGCTCACGGAAGCCCGTTTCTTTACGGCATGCGGCCTCTGCTTGTCTGCTGGGCCCTAGCGCTCATGCTGCTCGGAGCCGATCTGAGCAAAGCCCAAGAGGCGCCTTCGGATGGGCGAATCGCCCGTTTTCGTCTGGCCGACTCCTATCTGCGATCCGGGCAGGTTGAGCGGGCTTTGCCGATTCTGGAGGATTTGTACCGGTCCGATCCCGGTTCGTACGTCTTTTACGACAAACTCCGGGAGGCCTACACGGCCCTGAAGCGCTACGGGGAAGCCGAGCGGCTGGTGCGCGATCAGCTGGCCCGACAGCCGGACAACCCCACGCTGTGGTGCGATCTCGCCTCCGTACAGCTAGCCCAGGGGCGACGGGAGGAGGCGCTGCGGTCCTGGAACCGGGCCCTTGAGATCGCCCCCATGCAGCCCCAAGTGTATCGGATCGTCTACTACTCGCAATTCAACAACCGGCTGCCCGAAGAAGCCGCGCGCACTCTTCTAGAGGGCCGACGAAGGCTCAACAACCCCACGCTTTTCGCCTTGGATCTGGCCATGCTCTACAGCGCCACGGGCCAGTACGAGGCGGCCGTGCAGGAGTACCTGGCGCACCTTCAGGCTGAACCCCAGCAGTTGGGCTTTGTGCGGGCCCGGCTGGGCCGGATGCTGGAGGATTCCACGCTCGCGCCCCAGATAATCCGGCTTGTGGAGCGCGGGGTGCAGCGCGAACCGCTGCTGCGCGTCTATCGGGAGCTTTTGGCTTGGCTGTATCTGGAAACGGGGCGTTACGAGGAGGCCTACCGCGCGATACGGGCCCTGGATCGACTCGAAAACGCCGGAGGGCAGCTGCTTTTTCGCTTCGCCGAACAGGCCTACGCCGCCCAGGCCTGGGAGGCCGCCCGACAGGCCTATGAGGAGCTCAGCCGGCAATCGGCCAACACGAGCCTAGTCCGGCTTGCCAGCTTGCGGCTGGGGGAGATCTACGAGCGCCTAGCCACAGCAAGCGGGGACAGCGCGCAATATCGGGCCGCTCTGCTGCACTACGAAACCTACGCACGGCAGAGCGCCGATCCGGTCTCTTCGGGGGAGATCTGGCTGCGCCTGGGCCGGTTATATCGGGAGGTGTTCCGGGACCTCTCCGCCTCGCGAGGATACCTGGAGCGGGTCCTGGAGAGCTCTCAAGCTGAGCCCGAGCAGGTGCTCGGCGCCCTTTACGAACTGGGTCAGCTTGCGCTCGAAGAGGGCAACCTCGAACAGGCCCGGCTGCGCTTTATCCGGCTCACCGCACGGGCCCAGGAGGGCGAACTCTACGATCAGGCCCGGCTGCAGCTGGCCTGGCTGGATTTCTACCAAGGCGCCTTCGAAAGCGCCTTGGGGCTAGCCGATGTGCTCTCCCAGAGCACCGATCGCGACATCGCCAACGACGCGATCGCGCTCAAGGTGCTTATCCAGGAAAACCGTGGCCCTGACTCTTCGTCCGCCTCCGAGCCCTTGCGCCGCTACGCACAGGCGGCCCTGCTTGTAGCCCAACGCCGCTACCGGGAAGCCCTAGAGGCGATCGCCCAGGCCCAGGCGAGCCCGGAGCTCAACCCCCTGATGGATGCGTTCTATATGCTGCAGGCCGAGGTTTACCGTCGCACCCGAAACTGGGAGCGTCTGGTGGCCACGTATCGGCTGGTAACGGAACGTTTCGCGCACTCCTTTCAAGCCGAGCGAGCCTGGCTTGCGCTGGGGCAGCTTTACGAGGAGGTGTTGCGCGATCCGACGCAGGCCCTGCGGGCCTATGAGACGCTGCTGGAACGATATCCCCAAAGTGTTTTCGGCGACGAGGCGCGATCCCGCATACGGCGGCTGCGAGGAGAGGCGTTATGATCCGATGGCTCTGTGCGCTGTTGCTTGCGGTTCCCGATTGGACAGAGGCGCAGAAAATCCTCATCCCCATGGACGAGCGACAGACGGATCACCTAAAGGCCTACGGCGTCGCCTACTGGGTGCTGGCCCAAGGGGTGGACGTGGACTGGCTTCTCAACTATCGGGGCGGCTCGTTTCTGACCGAGGACTTTGCGGCGCTGGAGCGGGAGCTGCGCGTTCGAGGCGTCTTCTACGAGAAGCTATCGGCCGCCCAGGCGGCCCAGATCCTGAGCCAGATCATGAGCGAAGACTCCAACATGGACGCCGTTCGGCTCGAAAAAGCCCCCAAGATCGCCGTCTACACCCCGCCGCATTCGCTGCCCTGGGACGATGCCGTCACGCTCGCCTTGACCTACGCCGAGGTGCCCTATGACAAGATCTGGGATGAGGAGGTATTGCAAGGCAAGCTCTCCGAATACGACTGGCTGCATTTGCACCACGAGGACTTCACGGGCCAGTACAGCCGCTTCTGGGCTCTGTATCGGCACATGCCTTGGTTTGTTCGGCAGCAACGCGACCAGATGGAGATGGCCCGCAAGCTGGGCTTTTCGACGGTCTCTGAGCTCAAAAAAGCCGTCGCGCGCGCCATCAAGGAATACGTGGCCCAAGGGGGATTTTTGTTCGCCATGTGCACGGCGACCGAAACCCTCGATATCGCCCTTGCCGCCGAGGGCATCGATATCGTGCCTCCGGAGCTGGACGGCACGCCCGTTACGGCCGATGCGCAGGAAAAGCTCGACTTCAGCCGCACGCTCGCCTTCCACGGCTTCCGCGTGAGCCTGAATCCGTACGAGACGGAGCACTCCAACATCGACGTGCAGCCGCCGCCTACCCTTCAGAACCCGCTTCTGGACTATTTCGTGCTCTTCGAGTTTTCCGCTAAACACGACCCCGTGCCCACGATGCTCACCCAAAACCACACAAGCGTGATCAAGGGCTTTATGGGGCAGACGACGAACTTTCGGAAATCCCTCATCAAGGAGTCCGTGGTCATCTTGGCCGAGGCGCCGGGGCGCGAGGAGGTCCGCTACCTGCACGGCAACTACGGAAAGGGCACGTTCACCTTCTACGGGGGACATGACCCGGAGGATTATCAGCATTTCGTGGGAGACCCGCCAACGGACCTGGCCTTGCACAAGAACTCACCCGGATATCGGCTGATTCTGAACAACATCCTGTTTCCGGCTGCGCGCAAAAAGCCCCAGAAAACCTAAAATTGCTTCGTATCGGCCGCTTAATTACTTTGCGTCCAGTCCGTGGGAGGGCATCGCATGCTCAGATGGATTTGGAGCGCGGCTGGCCTGTGTTTGTGCGCCGTCTTGATCGCCACAAACCCCGATCAGGAGGCTTTTTCGCGCTTTGCCACGGCTCACCTGGAGCGCTGGCTAACGGAGCAGGCCTGGGGCTCGGATCACGAACAGGGGCGCGCCTTGGCGCAAGGGATGAGCTTTTTAGCCGTGCTGGGGGTAAAGCGACAAAACTTGCTGCTGCTTAGCCTGTATACCGTTGACTTAAGCCGCTACACGGGCCGGAGAGCGGATCGGTGGCGTTTTCTGGGCGTACTGGGCCGTTTCGTCACCTTGCAACGTCCGCCCTCCGCACTGGGGCCTGAGATAGGCGCTCCGCGGCTTGAGGCCCGAGGTTGAAAAGCAGGTCCAGGACCGAAAGGTTGGGCTCAAAACCTGAAAAAGCCTGCTCATACACGGGGGGCTCTGCCTCAAGCAGGCCGCATCGGGACCGATACCGGGGCGGTAGCCCGGCCTCTGGAACCGTCCACCAGGTGCCGGAGTCGGCCCGCGTTTCCCAGTCCGGATGCGCGCTGGCCCACAGGCTTTTGGCCGGAACCCCTAGCGCCTCCCACAGCCACCCAAGCGTGGGCTCGAGCAACTCTCTTAGCCGATTCGGCGCGGAACCCTCATAGAGGGGCATGAAGCGATCCTCGTAATACTCGAAGTACATCGCGCGGCGATAGAAAAACTCGAAAGCCTTTTTGTGCTTGTCGAACCACCGGTGGCTTGTGTCGAGCTCTATGTCGGCGATCGCGCGGGGCTGGGCGGAACGGCCCGATCGGACGGGCGCGATCAGCCATTGCCAGCCCTGCGGAGTGCGAATACGGGCTCGATTCTGATAGGATTGCTTCTGGTAGCGCAGCGTGTCTAGAAACACCACCACGTCTGCGCGCCACCAGGAGGCGGCCACCGTGATAGGGGGCCAATACATGGGGGGCATAAGAAGCCAGCGCATCCGCAAGCCTCGCGCTTCCGAGACAGCAAATTTACGGGTCCAAAGGTTTTATGCTTGCGCCGTGACGCTTGCGCACGTCGTAATTTGGCGAGGCCATGGAGTACCTGTGGGCCACCTATAGGCTGCGCGTTTCGGAAAAAGAGGCCAAACAGCGCGCCCGGACGCTGGCGCTGGAGCAGACGGTGGAGCTGCCGGACCCGCTGGTACAGGATCCCTTTGTGCGCGGCCACATCATAGGGCATGTGGAGGCCCTAGAGCCCGATCCCGAGGGCGGCGTGCGGGCGCGGATCCGGTATGCGGCCTCCGCGATAGCCGCCAACCCGGCGCAGCTGCTAAACGTGCTCTTTGGCAACTCCTCCCTGCAGCCCGATGTGGAGCTATGGGATGTGGAGCTTTCGGAATCCGTCCGGGGCCTTTTTCCGGGTCCGCAGCACGGCATTGCGGGGCTGCGGGCGCTGCTACAGGTCTGGGATCGGCCCCTGACGTGCACCGCCTTAAAGCCCATGGGGCTGGGGCCGGAGGCTATAGCGGAGCTGTGCCGGCTTTTCGCCGAGGCCGGCATCGACCTGATCAAGGATGATCACGGGCTAGCCGATCACCCGTTTTGCCCCTTTGCGGAACGCGTGCGGCGCTGTCAGGAGGCCGTAGAAGAGGCGGCGCGCCGCACGGGACGCCGGTCCCAGTACGCCCCAAACCTCATCGGCCGGCCTGAGGAGCTGGAGGCCCAGCTAGGCCTGGCGCGCAGCCTGGGCGTACAAGTCGTGCTCATCGCCCCGATGCTTGTAGGCCTGCCCGTTTTTGAGAGCCTGGTGCGGCGCTTTCCGGATATGGTCTTTTTGGCCCATCCCGCCCTGGGGGGTGCGGCGCGCATAGCGCCGGAGGCGCTTCTGGGTCGGCTGTTTCGGCTTCTAGGCGCCGACGCCGTTATTTTCCCGCATGCCGGCGGCCGCTTCGCCTACGATGAGGCCACCTGCACCAGGATCGCCGAGCGATTGCGAGGGCCTTGGCCGCCGCTGCGCCCGGCCTTTCCCGTGCCGGCCGGAGGCCTGCACTGGGAGCGCCTGGAAGCGGCCCTTCGGTTTTACGGTCGGCATGCGATTTTGCTCATGGGGAGCGCTCTTTACGAGGCCGGCCCCCGGATACGGGAGCGCAGCCGCGCCTTTGTGGAGAACGTACAGAGGCTCACAATCCGGAGTATGCGCGATGATCCGACGTTTTGAGCCCAACTTTCGCTGGTCGGATGTGCCGGTTCGGGCCTATAAGCCAGAGGGAACCCACTATCGGGCCATCAGCCGGCAGACGCTGCTGGATAACGTGGCCGGGCTCCGCTGCGAGCTGCGATATTTTGAGATCGATCCCGGCGGTTATTCGAGCTTGGAGCGTCACGCGCATGCGCACGCCGTAATCGTACTCCGGGGCCGCGGCCGGGTCCTTGTCGGGGATCGGATCTACGACGTTAGGCCCTTTGATGTGCTCTATATACCGCCGGGTCACTGGCACCAATTTCGGGCCGATGAGGAGGTGTTGGGGTTTTTGTGCCTTGTGGATTCCGAACGCGATCGGCCGGAGCTGCCCACGGAACAAGTGCTAGCTGAGCTAGCTCAAAACCCAGAGATCGCCGCTTTTATTCGGGTCTAAGATGAGCAGTCTAGCTGAGCGGATCGAACGCTACGCGCACGGACCCCTAGAAGGAAAGGAGCGCAGCGAGGCGCTCCGGTGCGTGCAGGAACTCTTCGAGGCCCTGCGCACGGGCCGCATCCGGGCCGCCGAGCCCGATCCCCAGGCCCCCGCGGGCTGGCGTGTGCATGCGTGGGTCAAGGCGGGCATCCTACTAGGGTTCAGATTAGGAGAGCTCATCGAAGTGCAGGCGGGTCCCACGTGGCGCTTTTTCGATAAGGCCACCCTGCCCGTTCGGCCCACCACGCTAAGGGAGCGAGTCCGCATCGTGCCTGGAGGCACCACGGTGCGCGACGGGGCGTACCTGGCCCCGGGGGTCATCCTTATGCCCCCCAGTTACGTAAACGTGGGGGCTTACGTGGATGAGGGGGCGATGATCGACTCGCATGTGCTTGTGGGAAGCTGCGCCCAAATCGGCCGGCGGGTGCATCTGAGCGCCGGCGTGCAGATCGGAGGCGTAATCGAGCCCGTGGGCGCTTTGCCCGTGATCATCGAAGATGAGGCTTTCGTGGGGGCTCACGCGGCGATTCTGGAGGGCGCGATCGTGCGGCGCCGAGCCGTGATCGCGCCCAGCGTGGTGCTGACCGCCAGCACGCCGCTATATGACCTGGTGCGCGATCGGATCTGGCGGGCGGAAAACGGACAACCCCTGATCGTGCCCGAGGGCGCCGTGGTCGTACCGGGCGTGCGCGCTGCGCACAACCGGGGAACCTTGGCACAGGAAGAGGGTATTGGGCTTTACGTTCCCGTGATCGTCAAGTATCGAGATGCCAGCACAGAAGCCCGTCTGGCCCTGGAGGACGCGGTGCGATAAAGGGAGCCCCACATGCGCAACCACACCCCATATGAATCCTCGCGAAGCCGCCAGCGACGCGTTCAGAAGGCCTGGCAGGAGGCCACGATTCAAGACGCCTGGCGGACCTTTCGGATTATGGCCGAGTTCGTTGAGGGTTTCGAAAAACTAGGCCGCCTTGGGCCTTGCGTGTCCATTTTTGGTTCGGCCCGGGTCGGCCCCGGAAACCCCTACTATGAGATGGCCCGCCAAGTCGCCCGCCTGCTTGTCGAGTACGGCTATGGCGTTATCACAGGCGGCGGGCCGGGCATCATGGAGGCCGCTAATCGAGGGGCGCAGGAAGCCGGCGGCCCTTCTGTGGGTCTTAACATCGAGCTGCCCCATGAGCAGACCCCCAACCCTTATATCGATCCCGATAAACTGCTCACGTTCGACTTTTTCTTCGTACGCAAAGTCATGTTCGTAAAATACGCCCAGGGCTTCATTGTGCTGCCCGGAGGCCTGGGCACCTTAGATGAGCTTTTTGAAGCGCTTACGCTCATTCAAACGCAAAAGATCTCGCCCTTTCCCGTCGTGCTGATGGGCCGAGACTATTGGCAAGGACTTGTCGACTGGTTGCGCCAGACGGTTTTAGGAGCCGGGCACATAGGGCTAGAGGACCTGTTTCTGTTTTCCCTCACGGACGAGCCCCAAGAGGCCGTCGAAACGATCGACACCTTTTACAAGGAGCATGCGCTTAAACCGAACTTTTGAGCTCTTTTCGCGCAGAAAAGCGCGCTATTTTGTGGGCTGCTTGCTGGGGGTGAGCTTACTTGGGGCGGGGTGGTGGGCGGGGTATCGGCAGAGCTCGACCGCGCGCGGCCCGGATCTCGCTTGGCAGCCGTTTCGGGCTTTGCTGCTTCCGGATAGCCTATCCTTCTGCGGGGAGCCGGTGCCCCTGAAAGACCCTGAGGTGCGGGAGCGCTTTGAGCGGGAGTTGTATCTGCTCGTTTACCGACCGTTTCAGGTTTTCTTTCACATCAAGCGCAGCGCGCGTTACTTCCGCTATATCGAGGCCGAACTGCGCAGTCGCGGCCTGCCGGAGGATTTGAAGTATCTGGCCGTGGCCGAAAGCGATCTCCTGCCTCAGGCCATATCGCCGGCTGGCGCGGCCGGCTTGTGGCAGTTTATGCCCGATGTGGCCCGTCAGTTTGGGCTTCGGGTGGATGAGGCCGTAGATGAGCGCCTGCACCTCCGGAAATCCACCCAAGCCGCCCTGCGCTATCTGGATCAGCTCTACAGGCGCTTTGGCAGCTGGCATTTGGCGGGCGCCGCCTATAATCTGGGCCCCGGTAGGCTGGAGGCGCTCATACGCCAGCAAGGAACGCGCAGCTATTACGAGCTCTGGTTGGCCGATGAAACGGCCCGGTATGTGCTCAAGGCCGCCGCCATAAAGGCCATATTCGAGCAGCCGCATCGGTTCGGCTTTGATTTATCGGGTCTTGAACCCTATCCGGAATACCCTACGCGCACGGTCCTGGTCGAGGGCCCTGTGGCAGATCTAGCGGCCTGGTGTCGTCAGCAGGGGCTTTCATATCGGCTGGTGCGCCTGCTTAATCCGTGGATCCGAAGGCCCGAGCTTCCGGTAGGGCGCTTTGAGCTTGATATCCCAGCATCGGGCTAGCATCCTTAAGAGGTCTCTACGTATTTTCCGGTTGCGATTCGGGCGTAAAATGCTTCATCAAAACGGGGGGCTTTGGGATGCAGGTACGGCTTACCCTGATCGGGCTTCTGCTCCTGGTGACGGCTTCGGCTATCAAGGCGCAGACAAACGAAGAGCGCTCTAAGCTCGCCTACAACGAGGGCTTGGCGCTGGTGCGCCAGCAGAAGTATCAAGAGGCCCTGGCCAAGTTCGATGAGTCACTCAAACTGGACCCTCAAAACTACCGATCCCTGTACATGAAGGGATTGGCGCTGGTTCGATTGAATCGGCTCGATGAAGGGATAGCCAGCTATCAACGCGCCGCCGAGATAGCCAGCGGGGCCAAAGATACACGCGTAGAGTACCTTTCCTATGAGCAGATCGGCAAAATCTACGCCCAGCAGGGCAAATTCGACCAGGCTTTAGCCGCCTACGACAAGGCCCTGACCATCGCGCCGGCCGCAAACCGGGCCGAGCTGCTCCTGTCCAAGGGCACCGTCTACATGCAAAAACAAGAATTCGACAAGGCCATCCCGGTGCTCGAGGAGGCGGTTAAATCCCTCCGGGGAGGCGATCAAGGGGACGCTTACTGGTATCTGGCTCGCGCTTATAACGGATCGGGCAACTTTCAAAAGGGTCTAGAAGCGGCTCAGAAGGCTGTGGAGATGATCCCGGGCGGGCCGGCTCAGAAGGCCAAAGCTTACTTCGAGCTGGGCCAAGCTTATCGGGCTTTGGGACGCTACAACGAGGCCCGAGAGGCCTTTCAGCGAGCCGCCGTAGGCCCATACCGGCAAGCGGCCCTTTATGAGTTGGAGCTCTTAAAGAACATCAATTGAATTTGGCTCGTCCCAATACGGCACCCCGCCCCCCAGGCGGGGTGTTTTTATGCTTTCCAGATGCGACCCACTCGAAGCCCGCGAACCCGAAGCGCGTTGCGCGTATCCAGGATCAGGGCCGCTTCCTGAGCGATCAGCTCGTAATCGATCCCACTGTGGTGGGTAATGATAAGCACGGCGTCGTAGCGCCGCAGCAGCTCCGCTTCCAGCGGAACCGAGGCCTTGTTGAAGCGAAACTTGCGCGTTGGGGGCAGCACCGGCACGTAGGGGTCATGGTAGTCCACCTGCGCCTCCAGCTCCTCTAGCCGGTCCATGATCACAAGGGCGGGGCTTTCACGCAGGTCATCTACGTCGGGCTTGTAAGCGACGCCGATGAGCAGCAGACGCGATCCGCGCACGGCTTTACCCTGTTCGTTTAGGGCTCGGATGAGCTTGCTCACCACGAAATCAGGCATAGCCGTGTTGATCTCGCCCGCCAGCTCAATAAAACGCGTGTGCACCCCGTAGGCACGCGCCTTCCAGGTAAGGTAAAAGGGATCAATCGGAATACAGTGCCCGCCGAGTCCGGGACCCGGATAAAACGGCTGAAACCCGAAGGGCTTGGTCGAGGCCGCCTCGATAACCTCCCAGATATCGATCCCCATCCGATCGAGGACGAGCTTCAGTTCGTTGACAAGGGCGATGTTGACGGCTCGATAGATGTTCTCCAGCAGCTTGGCCGCCTCGGCCACCCGCGGGGAGCTGACGGAAACGGTCTGTGCGACCACGCTTCGGTAAAGCACATCGACCAGATGAGCGCAAAGATTCGTAACGCCGCTTGTGATCTTCGGGATCTGCTCTGTCGTGTAGCGGGCGTTTCCCGGGTCTTCGCGCTCCGGGGAGTAGCCCAGAAAAAAGTCCCGCCCCACTTGCAAACCGCTCCGGGATAGGATCGGCAGCAGTTCCTCTTCGGTTGTGCCCGGATAGGTGGTGCTCTCCAGGACCACGAGTTGGCCTGGTCTTAGGTAAAGCGCGATCGTCTCAGCGGTTTGGCGCACAAAGCGCAAATCGGGCTCCTGATGAGGCCCCAAGGGCGTGGGGACGCAGATAAGCAGCACATCCGCCTCCGGCAGGCGCTCAGGGGCGTCCGTGGGCTCAAAGCGGCCTGAGCCCACCGCCTCGGCCACCCACTCCGAGGGGATATGCCGGATGTAGGAGCGCCCAAAGCGCAACTGCGCCACCTTATCGGGGTCGATGTCAAAGCCGATCACGGAGAAACCGCGCCTATAGAAAACCCGAGCCAAGGGCAACCCCACGTAGCCCAGCCCGATGACGCCCACGCGCGCGCGGCGCTGAAGGATGGCCTCTTCAAGGGGATGCAAAGCGATACTCCTCCAACAGGGCAGATAACAACAAGCCGTTTGTGCTTACGGCCTCTCCGGCTTGAATGGTCGCCCGTCCCTCCCAGTCTGTAAACGTCCCCCCGGCTTCGTGCAGGATCGGATACAGCGCCACAGAGTCCCACAGGTGCATTGCGGGATCGAGCATCACATCAGCCCGCCCCGTGGCCACGAGAATATGCCCATAGCAATCACCCCAGGAGCGCTCCAGGCGCACCCGCGGCCGCAGGCGTTCAAGCAAGGCCTTCTTGGGCCCCTCAAAGCCTCGGGGATCGGTATAGAGCAGCACCGCTTCCTCTAGGCGGTCTCTCCGCGAGACGCGCACCAGGCGCCCGTTCCAACGGCAGCCCTCTCCGAGGGCCGCGTAGACGATCTCCTGCAGGGCGGGGAAACAGGCTACCCCAAGCACGGGCTGACCCTCATGGAGCAGCCCCACCAGCACCCCATACAAGGGAACCCCGCATAGAAAGGAGCGCGTGCCGTCAATCGGATCCAGCACCCATTGGAAGGGGGCCTCCGGACGGGTCAAGCCGTACTCCTCTCCCACAATGCCGTGATCCGGATAGCGTTCCGCGATCCGCCTGCGCAAGTGGGCTTCGGCCTCTCGGTCGGCGATCGTAACGGGCGACTGATCGGCCTTGCGCTCCTCGGGGATGGGCATCTGAAAGTAGCGAAGCGTGATGCGGCCCGCCTCCCAGGCCGCTTCAACGGCGAAGTCCAGCAGGGCTCGCCAAGAGGCCGTCATGGATGCTTAGCCCTCGTAGCGCCGAAAGATGACCGTAGTGTTGGTCCCCCCAAAGCCGAAGGCGTTCGAGAGCGCGTATTCAAACGTAGCCGGCCGCGAGGTGGGCACATGATCCAAAGGATCGTTCGGCTCGGGTTCGCGGAAATTGATCGTGGGCGGCAGCATCTGATCCCGGAGCGCTTGAATGGTGAAGATGGCCTCTATGGCCCCAGCTGCGCCGAGCAGGTGGCCTACAGCGGACTTAGTGGAGCTCGTGGGGGGGGCGTTCTCACCGAATAGACGCACGATGGCCTCCACTTCTATGATATCCCCCACCGGTGTGCCCGTGGCGTGCGCGTTGATGTAGCCGATCTCCGCGGGGGGAATCCCGGCGTGCCTAAGGGCGCGTTCCATGCTTCGGTAGGCGCCTTCTCCACTGGGATGGGGGGCCGTAACATGGTAGGCGTCGGCGGACATGCCGTAGCCTACGATCTCGGCCAGCGGCTGGGCGCCCCGCTCCAGGGCCTGCTCCAAAGGCTCCAGAACCAGCACCCCGGCCCCTTCCCCCATCACGAAGCCATCCCGGCTCCGATCGAAAGGACGGGAGGCGGCCTCGGGCGGATCATTAAGCGTCGAAAGGGCGCGCGCAGCGCAGAAACCGGCCAAACCAAGCGGGGTAATCGAGGACTCCGTGCCCCCGACGATCATAACCCGCGCGTCGCCGCGCTGCAAGATGTGATAGCCTTCCCCGATCGCGTGATTTCCCGTGGAACAGGCGGAAACCACGGACAGGTTGGGTCCTTTGAATCCGTATAGGATGGAGAGCAGCCCACTAGCCATATTCACGATGCTGCCCGGCACAAAAAACGGGGAGACGTATTTGAGGCCCTTCTGGTGCAACAGCAACACGGTCTCTTCGATGTTGCGAATTCCCCCAATGCCGGATCCGATCAACACCCCCGTCTCCTCAAATAGCTCGGGATGTTCCAGAAGCCCGGATTGCTCGAGAGCCTCCCGGGCGGCAACGAGCAAAAAATGCAAGAACCGGTCGTAACGCCGGGCTATTTTAGGATCCAACACCTGGGCCGAGTCGAAATTTTTCACTTCGGCGGCCACTTGAGTCGGATATGGGGAGGGGTCGAAATACGTAATCCGGTTGATTCCGGAGCGCCCCTCCACAATCGAACGCCAGGACTCGGCCACCGAGTGCCCCACCGGGGAGATGAGCCCCATGCCGGTCACCACGATCCGCCTGCGCTTCATATTCCTCTCCCTCCAGTAGGCTGCAGGGATCCCCGCTGACCGCCACAAAAAACCGTACCCGGCATGCTCTCAGGCAAGCTTCCCGGTCCGGGGCCTTAGTCCTGATACGGCTTGTTGGAGAGCACGCGCCGCACCTCCCGCTGCCAGTCGGCGCTTTTTACCTCACCTGAGACGGTGGAGTGGATGAGCTGGAAGTCTTGAAAGCCTGTCTTGTCCGCAAACACAAACATGCCGGGCCCCTCTCCGGGGATGTTGTAGTACTCCCAGATCTCATAAGGCACTGTGTCCGGGTTGTAGTAATACGGCTGGATGTTGTTGGGCGGCCCATATTTCAAGTATACCCTTCCGCGGTCCGTGCGCCAGCCCTCTCGGTTCTTGACCGAGTAGCGCTCATTAACGTAGCGCACCCGATTCATGTACTCTTGATAGGCCTCGTTAAGGGGGGTGCTGGGGTTGGGGTCCCGTCGCAGCCAAAACTCATAGAGAAACTGACGCTTCTCCTCAAGGCTCTGAAGCCTGCGGAAGGTGCGCCTTTCGGTTTCTGTGGCGATTACGCTGGCATAGTCGAAGCTTCGCTGTAGCTCGGCCTCCTCCATGTGGGCGAAGAGGCTGGAGGCAAACGCCGCCGGCTGGGTGCTGGAGATCTCCGGAGCGCGCACCTGCGGGTTGTAGACGTAGAGGCGCTTGGCAGCCACGGCCACCGGCTGACGGTTGGCATCCAGGGCCAGCACGCGCAACACGTACGCCCCCGTGGGCAGCCCGCCCACGTCGAAACCGCCCACAAGCACGTCGATCGGTTTTACGGGCCGCGTAAGGCGCCGCGTATACGCCTCAAGCGGGCGATCGGTATTGGCTTCGCTCAAATACACCAGCGCCTCATATTGGCCGGAGTTAAGCGCCGGGGTGCGATCCAGATGATACAGCTCCACGTAGTAGTACATCGTGTTAAGCGTGCTGCCGAATAGGGCGCTTGCATTGGGGTAGATCAGGAGGCCGTTGCGATAGAAGCGATTCTGCGCCTCCTCGGAGCGTTCTACGCGGCTAGCCAGCGTAATACCGCTGATACGCGGCATGGGCCGAGTGAAGTCCGGCACCAAGAGGTCGCGTTCCAGCAGTTGCCGGCGATCGACAGGGTCCGATTCGTCGCGCACCAGCAGGCGCAGCTGATACGCGCCGGGCGGGAGCAGAAACCGATACACATCGATCACTTGCTGGCCAGCCCGTACTTGCCCGAGGCTATCGATGGGCACCTGCAGACGCCATTGGTCGTGCAGGACGCGCTCAGCGCTCTTGAGCACCTCAAGCTCGAACTCCAGGCGAGCCCAGAAGCCGGGTCCGTCGGATCGGGGCAGAAAACGCATAGAGGCCGCCTCTACACCCGTGTAGAGCTCCACGTAAGCTTGCGTGGAATCGTACCGGAAGACAGCCAGGTCCAGTTCAGCCCGAATCGGCGGTTGAGCAACAAGCGGTGAGCCCAAAGCGAACAAAGTCCACGCGAGCCCCGATACGGTCCATATGCGCATCGCCGTCACACTCCTTCTCATGCCCGCTGCATGATACGCCTCGGAGGGCACAGAAGCAAAAAACACGGGGCGCGGCCCGATCCGGGCCGCGCCCCGGAGCACATCCAAGCGATTGGCTTACAGCTTCAAGCGCAAACTGATCGTCTGCACGGCCCCCAGCCCGGCGTAGCGGGTGCCGGTGTAGCTATAGTCCACGCTCAGGTTGGTGGAGGCGAGCTTAAGGTTTAGCCCGGCTCCGAAGTTGAGCCCGTTGTACCAAGTGTCTTCGCGCGTCTGTTGCCAGGCATAGGCCCCGCGTAGATAAAGCAGATCGCGCAGACTGAACTCCAGACCGCCCTGAAATTCATCTTCCGTAAAGGAATTGGATCGGAAGTTCCCCATGGCTATCAGAGCCGCCCCGCCGGCTATGTTGCGCCGGTAGGAGACCCCCACGTTCATCAAGCTGGGCAGCTCAAAAGAGGCCGGGTTCATTTTCAGTCCGTTCGTCGTAGCATCTGGCCGTTGTTCGGGCAGGTTGACAAAGCGGATAAACCCATCCCCATCGAATCGCATGGCGGGACCGATGTTTTTAAGGGCCACGCCGAAGCGCAGGCCTGTCTCCCCAACCACATACTGCACGCCCAGGTCGGCGGCCACGCCGGAGGCCGAGACACGGTCGATGGACTCGTTGATCAGTTTGATCGTCACGCCCCCGGCGATGCGATCGGTGAAGATCCTAGCGTACGAAAAGCCCACCGTAATAAAGGTGGGGTTGAACGTTGAGCCTGTTCCTTCGGGCTGGTCTTCGGTCGTAATGGGAATGTCCCCGAAGGTTAAAGCCTGCACGCTTAGGCCCAGGGTATTATAGCCGAACGTTTGGGCTACCCCCAGGTAGTTTAGCCCGATATCGGCCACGTACTGCACGCGGCTGAACATGGCCTCCGTGCCGCCCGTGTAGGCCAATCCAGCTGGGTTCGTGAAAAGGGCCTCTATGCCGGTCATGTTCGCCGTCACAGCCCCGCCTAAAGCGTAGGTGCGGGCTCCGAAGGGGATGAGCAGCTCTTGAGCTCCTGCTCCGCCGCGGCGGTTGCGATCGCCCGCCTGCGCGGGGGCGTTCACCAAGAGCGCCCCCAAAAGGCTGAGCGCGAGCATGTATCGCGTCATGGCCTGGTCTCCTTCGCGCTTAGAAGTCGGACAGCTGGAGGATCTTCTTCAAGATGGCCACCTTCAGGATCCGGGGCTTCTGCTGGGGATAATCCGGAAATTCCACGTGCACGATGTACATCCCCGAGGCCACCGGCAGGCCCTGCTCGTTTTGCAGGTCCCAATCCAGCGTCGTGCTGTTCGGATTATCCTTAACCAACGTCCGCACCAGCGTGCCGGCTATGGTGAAAATGCGCAGCACAGCGCGCTCCGGTAGGTTTGTGAAGCGGATCACGTCCGTGACGTTGCGGATCTCATAAGCGCTCGCCCCATAATACGGGTTCGGCACGGCCCGGATTTGGTCCAGCGCGGCCGAGAGGGCGCTGTCGGATTTCATCGGTGCCAACGCAGCCAGGGAGAACTCGTATACGTCCGTGGGGGCGATCACCTTGTTGGGATAGATGCCGAAGCGGTCCTCTCCGGTTCGGTTAGGCGAAAAGGCCACGTTCCCCCGGCGGTTCCAAGAGGCCCAGTACATGACCGGCAGGGGCTGGGTAAGCAGGTTGCCCGCTAGCTCCGGATCTCGGCTCTCGCTATAAGGCTTGGTGAAGATAAACAGCCACTCCCGCGGACCGCTGGCCGCCCAGTTGTCTGTGTCCGTGGGCCCGGGCCAGTACTTGCCGTCCACTAGACCACCGGAGACGTTGTTCTCCAGGAAGCCTACGGCCAGTCGTCTTGGATTATTAGGATCCGTTACGTCCCAAGCCGAGAGCGGCACGTTGCGCTCAAAGACCTGAAACGCGTACCCACCGGTGCGGTTGATGATATAAGGGGCAAATTCGGGCCTGGCCGGTGCGGCCGTGGCCGCACGCAGGTATCGATATCCCAAGGACCAGTTGGGATCGTTGGCGTCCAAGACGTTGCCGTTTACATCCGTGCGCGCCAGGCGCAGCTCCACATCCCGCAGCTGGGTGGGGGGCACGGCCCGCGGACCGAAGCCGAAATAGGAGTAGGGATCCCACAGTCCGGTGAGGGCATGTTGGAAGCCCTCAAATTCCTCGTTTTGCCCGCCCGCCCAGGTGAAACGCCGGGTCCCGGAGATAACCTTCCAGCCCCACTTAGACTCATCCTCGGTGGAGAACATATCCTCCCGCTTTATGCCCGGCGGAGGACCGTCGACGATGAGCTCTAGACCCTCATCGAGCAACACCACAGGCTGCGGGCTTAGCGGCAGATCTGTTTTGAGCACCTGTCCGGTGTTCTTGTTACGGACCGACCACTTGAGGATTTGTTGCCCATGCTCATCTCGACCCGCATCCCGGAAGGTGATCTGGTAAGTGTTCGCCTTGATCTTAAGTGGATTGATCACGGCTGGGATGATCGTAGCGTCGCTCTTCCCCGTGGTCTGCACGACCGGGGCTTTGGAGCCGTATTGGGCCCTGGTCATGAGCCCTCCTCCCAAACTGCCCACGTATGTGGGCCGAACCGTGATGATCTCGGAGGCGGAAAGCGGGCTTGTGAGCAGCCGAAGCCCCGGAGCGCCCTGTGGGTCGACTGCGTAGGCTACAACGGCAAAGTAATAGTCCTTGCCGTTAATCAAAGGCCCACCGGTGAAAGCGTCCTTATCGATCGTGATGGAGAACTTAAGCCCCGAATCCGAACCAAAAGCCACTGGCACGTTCACCTCAACACCGTAGCGTTCATCGAAAACGTCATCAAAGACGACCGTGATGTCGTTTTTGATGTCATATGTGGCCAGGAGCTTGCGCTCTGCGGTGGTAGAGGGCGTGCGGTACTGATAGATCATATAGCCCTCAAAGCGGTAGTTGCCCGCCCGGTAGCTGACGGCCCGGTCATCCCAAGAGAGCACCACCTGATTGGGCAGTTGGGCGACCTCGACGCGCGGCGTTGCGGGCCCGGAAGGGAGCTCGAAGTTCACATCAAAGGCCGCTTGGGCCTTGGCGTCGGCGCTCTTCAGAGCCGTAACAGAGGCCAGTCGGTTCAGGCCCTGAGCCCAGACGGTGCCGAAGACGATCTCCTGCACGCGGCCGCGCTTGAGCGTAAAGGGCCCGGTGGTCATGACAAACCGGCGGTCCGCGGGGACGTTGCCTGCGCAGACCTCATGCCAAACGTTGGGGCCGCAGGGCTCGTTGGGATCCGAAGGGAAGGCGAAAAACACGCGCCGGTTGGCCGGGTTCGTACCGTCTCCCCCAAAAGTGAGCGGAGACCCATCTCGGAAACGCGCCTGCATGTAGTTGTAGTACTGTATCCCGGTGGTCGGATCGCAGTTGTTGCAGGCGCCGTTGTTGAAGTACGTAAAGGACGTCATCTTGAGCCGTTCACCTGGCTCATCGATCTGGCCGTCTCGGTTGTTATCGATCCCATCGTCATCGACCAGCGGCCCCTGGAAGAAGTCGGTCCCCACCGCGGGGGGGCGGTCCCCGTAGCCGGCCGCTCCCTCATCGACGTTGTCCCCATTGTAGCAGAAACCCAACCCCAGAAGGGTGTCACAGCCGATGTAGTCGTCCTGGAAATTCCCCAGGTCTGGGTCATGGAAGATAGAGACATAAGCGTTCGTCAAGTCCGCATCGCCTTTGTTGACGAGCTCGATCTTATAGAACGTCGTGTTGCCGAGGGCGCCCTCGCGGTTGAAGGCGAAAGCTGAGAAACGGACCTCAAGCCCGATTGGAATCCCGTCTGTAGCCCGGTGCTGACCGCCCACGTCGTTCATGATCATCCAGAGCATCTGATCGCCTAGAATGCGAGGGCGGTCACCATCTTGGATGCGATAGACGCCATCACGGTTTTTGTCGATCCACGGCGCCCCTAGCCGCCAGGGCCAGTCCCGGATATCCGGAGTGGGCTCTGCGCCCGCATCCAACGCTTCCAGGTCTTTGCGGTCCACTTTCCAGATCCGGTCGTACTGTGCGCAGGTGCCGTTTAGGCCCGCTTCAAGGGGTCCAGGCCATAGCTCGTAGTTCCCGTATCGGGCGGCCGAGATCCGCAGCTGGCCATTGGCCAGACCGCCGATCCACATGGCGCCGGCGAAGATCGAAGTCTTGCCGCTGCCTTTGGGCACCTCATAACGGGGGTTCTGGTTATCCCACCAGAAACCGCCCGTGTTGAGCAGGCCTGCGCTCACGTTGTTGACATCGAGCGTCTTGAAGGCGCTTCCCGTATTGCAGCCGGCCTGCACACTGCTTATGGCGGCGCGGGCTGAAGAGGGCTCCGCCTTGTTGCGCTCGGCCCAAGCCAGCTGAGCGCCTTCAGGAAGCGCCGAAAGCAGAAGCAGGCTCGCAAACATTCGGGGTGCTCTCATGGCTCACGTCCTGTATTTGCTGTTGGGTTCTTGGCATGCTTTCTACCTGGGGCCCTATCCTACGCCGTCGCAGAGGCCTCTCCCCAGTCCGCTCTCAGAAGTTCACCCGCACCCCCAAGCGAACCGAACGCGGGATGCCGTAGTTGTTCGGATTATCGGCCCGAATCCGGTAGTGCTGCACAAAGGAGATCGGGTCCAAGACGCGCTCCAGCTCTCCTCTGCCCTCTGGGGTGGCCAAAAACCCATCGTCGTTAGGTACTCCCGTGTAAGGATACACGGCGCGCACGTTCTGGCTGTTGAGCAGGTTCTGGATCCAGAGGTACACAGTAAGGTTGGCCTGCCCCATATCAAAGCGCCGATCCAGGCGCAGATTTACAAGGGTCGACCACGGCATACGGGCCCCGTTGATGCCGCCCAAGGGCGCCCGGGTTCGGCTCGTCCAGAAGGGCCCCACGTTTTTGGAGCGCGTGTAAGGTCGGCCGCTAGCAGCCTGCACCAGCACGTTTAGGCCGAAGTTCTCCAGGAGCCGCACACCTCCGAAGGCCGGCCCCTCCCCGCGGCCCAGACGCCAGTCGAGGTTGAGGTTGATCCGATGTCGCTGGTCGAAGTCCAGCGGGGAGATGATATTCGGCACCACCCCCTGTACCCACGTCACCAGGGATAGCGTATTCGGGTCCGAGCCCGTTCCATCGGCGAACGAGAGCGTGTAGTTCGCATCAACCGATACGTTGTTCGTGCGCCGCATCTGAAACTCGAGCGTGGCCCCCTTAACGGTGCCGAAGTCCACATTCTGATACCCCGTATAATCAAAGGGCCGCACGAAGAAGATGTTGCGGCGCTGGATGAGGTCCTTGATCTGCTTATAGAAACCCGAAATCCCAATTACGGCTCGCTCAGAGAGGGTTTGTCGGAAACCGAGCTCGTACTCGATCGTCTTCATCGGGCGCAGGTTCGCGTTGGGCAGCAGGCCACCGGACTCGGCGATATCCCGGAAATCCTCCAAAGAGGCGTACAGCTGCCCTTCGGAGGGCCGCTGGGTGAGCACATCGTAGTGGGCATGGAAGATCGCCCGATCGGTGACGGGAAAGGCGAAGCCGATACGCGGCATCACGATGAGCTCGGGCTTATAATCTTCAAAAACCTCAGGACGCAGCTCGTTGGCCAAAAAGCGCACATCTCCACCGAGCGTGCGCGTGATGGTAAAGCCATCGGAAGCTTGGCCGTTTTTGTCGTAGAAGTTGCCCCGCTTGTCCCGATAGCCCACAATCTGATTGGCGTTGTTGTAGTAGACGGCCAGCTCCTCTTTGGCCCAGGAGGGCCGCTGATATTCAATCGGGAAGAGTGCGTAGGGGTCTTTGAGCACCTTCTGGTTGGCGTTAAACCAGTCTACACGCACCCCGATATTGAGCACCAAGTCGCGGTACTCGATCTTGTCCTGGACGAAGCCAGCCGCGTATAGGGGTCTAAACGGAGCAATAGGTGGGTTGGTGCGATTTTCGGGTTTAAACCACTCTTCCCACCGGGGGTTAATCTTGCTCCGCGTGAGCGCGTCGTAGCCATAGTGGCTTATGATGTCTTCAATATCGCGGAACCCGTTGCGGAACTTGCTCAGGCTGGCCTCCGCCAAGGGTACCCCTAGAGGGGCTAGGCGCTTATAGAGCACAAGGGGGCTGATAGCCCAACCTCGCAGGATTTTCTGCTCAAACTCCCCGCCGAACTTGACCTGGTGGATGCCAATCTGGGTCGTCATATTGGCCGAGACCCGAAACTGTTCGGTCTGGCTGAAAGAGTAGTTGTTGAAGACCGTGCCGGGCTCGGCCATGACACGATAGATGCCCGTGATGGCCGGATATTCGATCGCGCCGGGGTTTTTGACGAAACCATCGCCCCGATCTGTGACGTCGTCGTCGCCGTCGTTGTCTAGTTTGTTGTACCAGTACATGGCCGAGGTGTCCCCGCGAGCCAGGCCAAAGCGGGGATCGCCATAGGCGAAAAGGTTGTCCTTATACACCGGGTCATAAGATTTGCCGTAGGCGCGCAAGTAGTCAGCTTGAACCTGATAGAAGGTGCTGGCCGAAAGCGAGTGCGTCCAGTTTATGTAGACCCGGTAGTCCTGGCGTTCGCCCCGGCCGTTATGATCCCAGTTATACAGCATCCGCTGCAGCACCCAGTTGTCGCTGAGGCTCTGGTAGTAAGTGCCGCCGACGCGCAGCGAGATGCCTGGAAGAGGCCGGAAGCTCAAGCGTCCCACTAGGTTGAGGTTCCAGGCGTCGTTATTGGGTTTGACGCGCGTTTGCACGAACGTGCGATTGGTCTCCGGAGCGCGGATCAGCCTGCCTTGGGCGTCGATGTACCGGGGCCGTTTGAGGAACTTTTGGAAGATAGAATCCGGCACCGTCTGCATCGTGATGGGGGTAGGATCGGCGTCCTTGCGGTAGTTGTACTCCGCGCTCATCACGAAGCCCAGGCGCGTGCCCACCAAGGGCCCCCCGATGATGAAGCTGGTGGTATTGTAGCCATAGGGGTCCAGGAACTGACTGGAGATCCCCTCCAGCGTCCCGAAGAAACGAGATCCGGCCTCCCGGGTGGTCACCTGGATTACGCCGGACATGGCATCGCCGTACTCAGCTGGCAACCCGCCGATGAGCATGGTTTGCTCTTGGATGGCGTTTTGGGGGACCCCGAGGGCTCCCGCGGAGATGCGCACGCCGTCGACGATGTAGATGACCTCATCGGTGCGGCCTCCGCGCACGTTGAGCACGCCGGTACGCTCATCTTGCACCACCCCACCCTGCAGACCCGCAATGCTGTTTACGCCACGCACAGGCAAGTTTTGGATCTGCTCGGCATCCACGATCTTGGGCACGCCTATGGCGTCTTTTTGGATAAGCGGCCTTTCATACTCGACGACCACCTCGCCCAGCTGTCCGACCTGCTCGCGCAGCGCGACGTTAAGCTCGCGGGTGAAGTTGGCGTTGATGACCACCCCCTCGATGCGCCGGGTCTCGTAACCTACAAACGAAACCCGAACGGTGTAGATACCGGGTGGGATGGCCAGAATAAAGTAGTTGCCGTTGGCGTCGGCCGCGGTGCCGAGGGTGGTGCCCTCCAACACCACGCTCGCCCCCGGCAGAGGCTCCCCGGTCCGGGCATCGGTCACCCGACCGGCCAGTTTACCCGTCTGGGCCCACGCCCAAAACGGAAAGAGCAGCCCAAAGGCTATCAGACCCGCACGTCGGATCATGGGATAGACCTCCTCATAAACGGTCTGTTCGGGGTGGAAAGATGCACCTCGACCCCGCTGGCCCGGATCAGCAGAAGAAACCTGAACGAATGGGCTATTCGAGATCGGCCATCAAAATCGTCTTCCGTAACAAGCACCGATGCGCACCTCTAGGTAAGTAGCGGGACCAGGGGGCAAATTATGTGGACACCCTAAGCCTGTCAAGACCCTAGGCGAGCCCCTTCAAACAGGCCTTACCGGCCTGAAAAATTTTTTTGAGCAGCTTCTGATGAAGCCTCCGGCGCGCTAACCCAGATACATTATAGGGCAAACACCTACGCTGGGCGCTTGCCCGTTAACGTAGGGGGGTCAAATCAATAAGGAGGGAACTTTCCCCCTCAAATTCTATGTTTTTCAAAAGGCAAAGATGATAGAGGAGAAGCAGCTATGAGAACGTTACCGGAGCTCACGTATGGCCAGTATTGGCTTGTATTTAACGTCATTTCTCTTACCATAGCCGGCATGCTGGCTGCCTTCGTGTATTTTATCCTATCTAGAGAGCGTGTTAACCAGAGGTACCGCATTGCACTCTACCTTTCAGCGGTAATTGTACTTGTTGCGGCCTATCATTACCTACGCATTTGGGAGAGTTGGACAGGAGCGTTTCAACTTGTTGATGGACGCTACATTCCGACCGGTAAACCGTTTAACGACTTCTATCGGTATGCCGATTGGCTCGTAACAGTCCCTCTGCTTCTGGTGGAGCTGATATTAGTACTAGGACTTCCAAAGAATCGCACTCAGAGCTTGTCGATTCGATTGGTATTTGCCGCTATTTTGATGCTAGGCTTGGGTTATGTTGGAGAAGTCAGTAGAGATGTTGCAACACGCAATTTGTGGGGAACTTTGTCCAGCATACCATTCGTGTACATCCTATATGTGCTGTGGATAGAGCTTAGTCGAGTAGTCAAAGAAGCCAAGTACAGCGACCAAGTCAACATACTGCTTCGGAATACGCGCCTACTGCTGCTTGCCTCCTGGGGCTTTTATCCTATTGCTTACGTATTGGGTAGCTGGCTGCCTGGTGGGGCAACGCAAGAAGTCGCCGTTCAGGTAGGGTATAGTATTGCCGATATTCTCGCAAAGCCCATATATGGGATCATGGTCTATGCCATAGCTCGAGCCAAGAGTTTAGAAGAAGGACTGGAAACGGCGCCCATACCCAGAGCAGCATAAGTTTCACCCCGTCCAAAAATATGGTTAAGGGGTGGTGTGCACCGCCACCCCTTGGTTTTTTATTTCGGTGCGGCCCTCATGCAGAGGCGGCTGCTGATTTGCCGATGCGAAGGAGCTGAGCTGTCGATGTATCAGGTCGTGTTTCCGGCGCGCTCGTCATCGTTGCGTCCAGTAAAGATCGTAGTACAACACCGTCCCATCTGGCCGACGCACTTTAAGCAGGGCACCGCCGGCGCGCAGCGCTTGCGACAACGCCTGTTGGGCTTCTACGAGAGAGCGTACTGAATGGCGACCGATCGCCAACAGCACAGAGCCCGGCTCAAGGCCCCGCCGCGCAGCCAAGCTGCCGGGCGTGATCTGACGAATCCGAACCCCGGCCGAGGTCCCTTGCCCTCGTTTGCGGTCTGGGGAGATAGGCTCTAAGACCAATCCCCAGGCGCTCAAGGTGGCCTCTTCGGGGTTTTCCGGATCCGGCAAGGGGAGCGGGAAGGACCCCCCGGAGGTATCGGCCTCCTCCGAAGGAGCCTGCGCCCACCGACGGATCGGCTGATCCTCAGGTCCCTGCAACACGACCTGCACCGTGTACGCACGGCCCTCCCGCCAGATGAGCAGGGGGACCCGATCACCAGGACGGTACTTGAGCACCTTGGACTGCAGGTGGTTGGCCGCCTCTACCTCTTCCCCGCCCACCTGCAAGATGATATCCCCCACCCGGAGACCCGCTTGCTCGGCCGCTCCATTGGGCAGAACGCGGTTAATGACCGCGCCCATTACACGCTCTAAGCCTACCCGACGCGCCAGGGCGTCGTCTACATCCGCAATTTCGACGCCGATGAAGCCCCGCCGTACCGTGCCGTAACGAATCAAATCCTCGGCAATGCGCCGCACCATGTTCGAAGGGATAGCGAACCCGTAGCCCTCATAAGACCCCCCCTCGGTGGCGATGGCCGTGTTAATGCCGATGAGCTCTCCGCGCAGGTTCACGAGCGCTCCCCCGGAATTGCCGGGGTTGATCGCGGCATCGGTCTGGATAAAGTCCTCAATGCCGAAGCGCTCGTTGATCACGCCCACGTTGCGGCCCGTGGCGCTCACGATACCGGCCGTGACCGTGGAGGTAAGCCGAAACGGGTTGCCGATCGCCAAGACCCACTCTCCTACCTGCACCGCATCGGAGTTTCCGATAGCGATCGCCGGAAGCCCTCGGGCTTCGATCTTCAGCACAGCCAGATCCGTGGAGGGATCCCGCCCCACAAGCCGGGCCGTAAACTCGCGCTTGTCGGCCAACTGCACCCGAATCCCCCCCTCGCTAGCCCCCTCAACGACGTGGTCGTTGGTCACGATGTATCCGTCGGAGCTTACGATCACCCCGGAGCCCGCGCCCTGTCGGGGGCGCTCAAAGAAACGGCGCCAACGCGGATCGCCGGGATCAAACTGGTGGAACCGGTCCTGGGGGGGTACAGCCCGAAGCCGGCTTTCCACCATAATGTAGACCACTGTAGGCCTGACCTGACGCGCCACGCGCACGAAGAGCTCGTTAAGCGTACCCGCCAAGCCGGGATCAATCGGCTCATAAGTGGCCTTTCCAATCAGAGGCGGCTCCCCGCCCGAGTTCCCCCAAAGAGGCCGAGGACGGCTCGGACCGAAGTGCGATACGCCCAGGGCCCCGATCAAGACCCCCAGCAACATCAGCCCGGCAGCCCAGATCCATCGAATTCGCCTCATAGCGCTTCGCCCCGCTCCCTAATCAGCATACTGCGCAATACTTCCCAACTGCGCACCTGAGGCAGCGGCCCCAGATGCGCCTGCACAAACGCATAGACATGCCCGACCAGTTCGTCCCACACCCCAGCAGGCACTACCAAATGTTGTATCCGTTCTACGGGATCTCGCAAAAGGGGTTCCAGCAAGCGCACCGCGGCCGCCGATATAGGCCGTGCATAGGTTTCGACGCCCCCCTGGGGTGCTATGCGGCCGTGCGCCGCCTCTAAGACCCACGATCCGGGACCTGAGCAACCCGCCTCCGCCTCGATCCGCAGGGTGTACCCTATGAGGGGCAGCGCCCGCAACAGAAACAGAAGAGCCCACGTGCGCTTCTGCCCCCTGCCCTCGTAAATGGAGGCCAGGGCTCGCAGAGCCCAGTTGAACAGCATAGGATTGGGCTCCCCCTCCGGGGTGAGACGATCTAGCCATTCCAACAGGAACGACCCCAAAGCGGCTCGCTCCACATCCTCGCCCCAGCGGGGCATGGGGCGGATGAAAGCGCAATCTGAGAGGTACTGCAGCTCCCGTCCCGCTCGGTAATAAAAGACTGCCTCAATGTAAGCTAAAGGCTCCAGGCAAGCGGCCAGGCGACTGCCCGGGCGCCGAGCGCCTTTGGCCATGAGGGTCAGCTTGCCGAATCGGCGGCTATATAAGGTGACGATTCGACTCGTCTCCCCGTAATCAAGGGCGCGCAGCACAAGCGCATCGGTTTTGCGGATCATAACGGGGCCTCTACCGAAGGATCCAGCCGCAGCATGGCCTCCAACTCAGCCAAAACGGCCTGCGCCCGCTCCGGATTGAGCCAGCCTTGGCGAACAGCGAGGCGTAAAGTCTCCACGCCTAGGGCCACATAAACAGGGATGAGATGCGGGAAGCGTTCCGCAAGCACCCGTCCGTGACGCCGCAGGGTCACCGCATCCCCGCGTCGAATGGGACCGGATAGGGCCTGCTCCGGGCATCGAAGCGCTTCCGCGTTCTCCAGAACCCCCCGCACAAGGGGACGCAGTAACTCCAGGGCCTGCGCGCTGCTCAGGCCTAAGCTAGCCAAGATCTCGCTCGAGATGCCGAGCAAAGCGACCAGATAGTTGCTGGCCATAGTACCGGCTAGGTGGTAGGCCCCCTTAGCCGAGCCCGGCACCAGAATGGGACGCGCTCCGATTTGTTCGGCCCACCAGGTAGCCCTGGCCACCGCCTCAGGCTCCCCCTCCACCCCGATGCAGATGCCGGCAAAGGTACTTAAGCGACCCCGAATGAAGCTCTGCATGGGGTGAAAGGAGCAGATCCGTGCGCCCCGACGGCGCAAGGGATCCAGCTCCTGATGGCTTAAGGCCCCGGAGAGGTGGGCTACCCAAACCCCCTCCCATGAGCCCTCAGCCAAGCTCGCGACCACCGCAGAGAGCGCGCTATCCGGCACGGCGATGAAGACGTCGGTGACCGGGGGAAGGGGAACGCGCCCGAGGCTCCCCCACGCGGCAGCCCCCACCGCATGGGCCAAGGCCTCTGCAGAAGCGGAAGAGCGACTCAAGACCGCCGCTATGGAGACCCCTTGCATCCGCAGGGCATGGGCTAGGCTTGTGGCGACGGCCCCTGCTCCCACAAGCGCCACAACGGGCTCGGTGCGCGCCTCCATAGCCCCCTAGTCCGCTCGATAGACGAGCAAGCCGAGATCCGCCGAGCCATCGGCCCTGTGCCGAAGAGCTACAACACGCGCTCGATTTGCCCCCAAATCACCAGCGGCCATAAGCGTGGCCAATACAGGTCCTACCCCAAAGAGCTCAACCTGCTGGGCGTGCAAGAAGGCAGATAAACGCTCAACCTCCAGCCCCTCCAGCAGGCGCACAAGCTCCGCTAAGGCCGCTTGAGTGGCCGATCGCACCTCGGCTGCGGCGATCAAAAGCGCATTCCGAATCGAGAGCACCTCACCTAGGGCGCTACCGAGCTCGCGGCAGAAATCCCACGTCTCCCAGCCCATGACAATGGGCACAAGCCCAAAGGAGCCCGGCAACACGCACTGCAGAAAGGGCAGCTGCGCCTCGATGCCCGCGTTATGCTCATGCCCTTCGCTGGAGAGAAAAATGTCGTCGTCTTCATCGCAGAGCTCGTTGCGCAACCCGTCATCAATTCGGATCACCCCCAAGGGGGTCTCATAGGCATCGACTTCGGTGATCGATATGCGCTGAAAAGCGCCCACAGGGCTTGAGGCCACGATGGCGACGGTGTCAAAGGGCTCACCCTGTACAGCCCGAAAAGCCGCCGCGGCCACGGGGCCGGAGTCCGAATCAAAGCGCCCGGGTACGATCAGAGCCCGCACCGCACCTGCAGATGAACCCTTAGGGGTCGCATCCACCCATCCACAGACCCACTGCCGCAGCCGCTCAGCCGAATGCTCCTTGAAACACTGGTGCACGGTTTCCATAGGTTTTTGCCCCATCAAGCTAGCGCGGGGCCCACAGAGGCGGCCAACTCGTCCAAGTATAGCCGCAGTTTAGGCTGTTTGGCTAGATCACGAATCAGAGCCTCTATGTTACCTTGGTACTGAGGACGCCATTCGACAACGGCCAACACGGGCACTGGAGCGGCCAGCTCCTCTAAAACTTCGGGGTTAAGCGCCTCAGCAAAACCCTCTCCATACTGGCCGAATCCGTTTAAAATAAACCCATCAACCGCGATGCCAGCCCGTTCGAGCGCCTCTAGCGTAAGCAAACAATGATTGAGCGTGCCGCGTCCGGAGCGCGCCACGATGAGCGCAGGAAGCCCCAAACGCCGCATCAGATCGAGCATGAAAACCCCTTTGGCCAGCGGGACCCGCGCCCCCGCCCCCTCGACAATCACAAATTTGCCGGAGCGCACCTGCTCCTGAAAGGCCGCTTCGATGAGATCTAGATCCACCGGCCGGCGTTCGATCAGGCTGGCCACGTAAGGAGAGGCTAGAGTCTCATAACGAATGGGCGTAACCAGGCGACGGGGCTCTTGCACTCCAATCTGCTGCAGCAACTCGTAGGCGTCCTCTACCATGCCTCCGGTTTCGATCGGGGTCATCATGGTCGCCGGCACCCCGCGTTCGCGCAACAATGCCACTAACGCGGCCGAAAGCACCGTCTTGCCTACGTTGCGGTCTGTGCCCACCACAAAGCGCCCTGAAGTGGCCATCATCATCCCCGATGCCTGAACGGGCCACGCAAAATACGAAAGCCCTCTCCTCCGCGCACGAGCGCTCGGCGACCCTCATCCGAAATGGCGGACCTCATCGGGAAAATAAAGCAAAAAACCCCAACCCCGAGGCAATCGCCCCCTTGGGTTGGGTTTTGGGGTTTTTCGCGGGTGGGCGCACAGGGATTCGAACCCCGGACCTCTTGCGTGTGAAGCAAGCGCTCTAAACCACCTGAGCTATGCGCCCAATCGTGTATTATCAAATATAGCCGCCTCTTCGTTAAGCTGTCAACAGAGCCCTGGCAAGTTGCGCGCCTCCCAAAAGCCTTAAGGCCTTCCGCTCTGAAGCCGACCACGGCCGCAAACGCCGGCCTTTAATGAGGAAGGCGATGATTTTTTTCTTTGCAGAGTCAAGCCCAAAGAAGAGCCTTTACCATGCCAACGGGTTGGGGTGCGCTACTGTTGCTTGCGGCCACGTCAGACTCTCTTCTCCCCTTGCCCGAGGTCATGCGGGCGATCCGGACGACGTTCGCCCCCGTCTACGAGCGCCAAAAAGAAGATCGATGGCACGCGCTGGCCCTTCAATATGGGCTGGAGCGGGATAGCGTGGCACGCCGGCGCTGGGCCATAGCGGGGCTGCTATATGAACTCCTCCGGCCTGGAGGTTGGCTTGGGGTGCGTTACGTGCCCTTAGAGCGCCGAGCGGAACTGGAACGGCTCTACCCCGACGATTCCCTGCTCTGGCGAAGCCGTCCTCTGAGCGGCGTGCTGCGCTCGGATCACCCTTGGCCGGCCTCAGAGGACCGGATGGAGCGCGTTCCTCGCGTTTTTTTAGAGGACCTCTTGGCGCCCGCTCCGCGATACCGGTGGGGGGACACCTTGCTGTACGGCTTCGGTTGGTGCAGCGAACTGGAGATGGCCTACGTGGCCTTGCTTCGGATGGCGAACGTGCCGGCGCGCATCGTGATGCCCGAGCCCAGTCACGTGCAGACGGCCGTAGCTTTGAGCCCGGACTTATGGCTCGTAGTAGATCAAACGCGGGGGTCCTTCATGCGCTCCCGTTGGCCGTATGCGAGTCGATACGCACCCCGCGTGCCGACCGCCAACCGGTTTTACGCGGACTGGTACCAATGGCGGGCTCAGGATTCCCTTTCTTTGCTTGTGCCGACCCTCGCGTGGGAACGCATCCGAGATATTTTGGCCGATCGCCTACGGGCTCCACTGCGGGCAGAGGCTTCGGAGGCGAGCTCCCTCCTACAAGAGCCCGCCGGATTGCAGACGCTCTTAGTAGGCGGGTTGTTGAGCACACTCGGTCTGCTTTTCATACTGAGCCGGCTGCTGCGACAGAGCCGCCTGAACGGACACACGAAGCCCCCAGAAGAGACCGAGCCAACTTCCCGGCCCGCACACTCCGAAATGGGACGAGGATGGTGCGCTCACCACATCGCCTACGAAGAAAGAGGCCCTGAGCCGGAACGGACGCAACACCTCCGCCGATTCGGACCGCATCCGGTCTGGATCTGGCCCCTTTATGAGGCCGAATCCTTATGGCAAGCGCCTCAAGCAAATTAAGACCTTGTGGCTTAGATCCTGCTGAGGATGGAGGCATCGAAATATGGAACGCTTGATTTTGGCTCTGCACGGATATGGGCACATGGGGCATGAGCTAGAGACGCTAGCGCAGCGCTATGGATGGACCGTAGCCGAACGGTTTGACCGGTCCCATCGACTGGAGCACCCGGAGCAGCTGGAAGGTGTGGACGTGATGCTGGATTTTTCGCACGCTGAGGCTGTGCTACCAGCTGCGCGCATCGCCATTCAGGCCGGATGCCGGATGGTGATCGGCACCACGGGGTGGTATGAACACGTTCCCGAGCTACAGGCCCTGCTCCGGGAACGCCCGACGGGCGTTGTGTATGGGCCTAACTTCTCGCTCGGTGTACAGGTGTTCTTTCGACTTGTGGAGCGCGCCGCTGCCTTGTTGGGACGGCTGGGCACCTTCGACGCCTATGTACTGGAGGCGCACCATCGGCACAAGCGCGACGTCCCGAGCGGCACCGCCCTTCGGTTGCAGAGGATTTTAGAGCCCCACTTTGGCGCCCGAACCGCGGCCGTCATCCGGGCCGGCGAGATCCCAGGCGAGCATGAGGCGGGTTTTGATGGACTGCATGAACGGCTTCGGATTCGGCACGAGGCCCGCAGCCGCAGCATCTTCGCCGAGGGGGCCCTTTGGGCGGCAAGCTGGATTCGACACCGCACGGGGCTGTACACGTTCGAGGAAGCCGTTGCCCAACTGTTCGATTAGCCGCCTTGAAGCGGAAGGCCCCGTTGCCGCCAGCGACGCAGGCCACCGGCGAGGCTATAGGTCCGGCTAAAGCCACACTGCCGCAGCCACTCCACAGCTCGAGCGCTGCGTTGGCCCTCTTCGCAGTAGACGATGAGCTCTTGGTCCCGGTAGGGGGCTAGCTCCTGAATGCGCCCGTTTAACTCAACAAGCGGTATCCAGAGCCCCCCCAGGTGGCCCGTGGCGCGCTCGAGGGCGTCGCGCACGTCCAAAAACACACACACGTCTCCGCGGCTCAGGCGCGCCCAAAGCACCTCGGGCTCCAGGGCCGGCGCGCTTAAGGTGCAGCGACCGGTCGTGAGGGCTGGGCCCTCCAGGCCAGCGCAGACGGGACAGCGCGGATCCGGCTCCACCGAAAAGACCCTCACCTCCCCCCGCAGGCCGTCTACGTGCAGCACCCGACCCCGAAGGGGACGCCCCAGGCCCAGCAGGATCTTGAGCACCTCCAGGGCTTGAAATGAGCCGATAAGGCCCGTCATCGGTCCCAGCAGGCCGGCAGTGGCGCAGCTGGGCACCTGATCCGGATTCGGGGGCTGGGGATACAGGCAGCGGTAGCAGGCGCCGCCGCCCGCCAGCACGCCTACCTGCCCCTCTAGCCGGTAGACGCTTCCGTACACGTACGGCAGCCCCAGTCGAACGCAGGCGTCGCTTGCGGCGTAACGGGTCGGAAAGTTATCCGAGCCGTCTGCGACCACATCAAAGCCCTCCAGCAAACGCAGGGCGTTCTCCGGTCCGAGGGGCTCTTCGTACAGCCGTAGCTCTACTTCTGGATTGAGGGCCCGCAGCCGCTCAGAGGCCGCGGCGAGTTTGCTTCGCCCCACATCGGGGGTGCTGTAGAGAATCTGCCGGTGCAGGTTGGCCAGCTCCACTCGGTCGAACTCAACCAGCCCCAGCCGGCCCACCCCGGCTGCGGCCAGGTAGTAGGCCAGGGGCGAGCCCAGCCCCCCTAGGCCGATTATGAGCACGCTGGAACGACGCAGGCGCTCCTGCCCCTGAAACCCCACCTCGGGCAAGACGATTTGACGGATGTAGCGCTCTAGCTCCACGGGAGCGAAAACATAACGCCGTCGCCTCCTTCTGCGCCACCGGGAGAGCGTTGTAGACCCCCAACGCAAAGGCTAACTTGCGGCCGTGAGTCGCTCGGACTTATACGCGCAGATCGTCCTGCCGCTACCCCCCATCGACTGGGAATCGGAGGAGGGGGGTCTTTTCACGTACGCGACGCCTCCGGAGCTTACGGCCCGTCTAAAGCCCGGCGTACGGGTTGTCGTGCCCTTTGGCCGTCGGCGCGATATCGGGCTTCTAGCCGGATGGTGCGAACAGCCGCCAAAGGGCATAACGCCTAAGCCGATCTTGGATGTGCTGGATGCCGAGCCCATCGTCTCCGAGGAGCTGCTGCGGCTTACACGTTGGGTGGCCTCCTATTACCTGTGCTCTTGGGGAGAAGCGCTCCGAGCCGCCCTGCCCGGAGTATTTGAGCCGGAGCAGGATTATCGGGTTTACCCTGTTCGGAAGGAGGGCGAAGCGGAGCTACCCAAACGGCTTCGGGCGATCCTGGCGCGTCTGCACGCCGCGCAGGGAGTGCATGCAAGAAAGCTAGAACGAGACGGCGTGCGGTTTTCGGATCTGTTGCGCCTTGCCGAGCTCGGGTTTGTGCGCCTGGAGGGGCGCACCCGATCCGCGGAGCCCGCCCCTTTGTCGGAAACTTACTACGAGCTCACCCCGAAGGGACGCGCCCCCGAAGCGCTGGATGCACTCAAAGAGCGGGCGCCAGCGCAGGCACGCTTGCTAGAAGAGCTACTTGCCGCAGACGGACCCTTGTCCGCCTCGGAACTTAAAGGCCGACTCCGCACGTCGCGCTCAGCCCTGCAGGCTCTACAGGCAAAGGGTCTTATCCGGGCCGACAGACGCCCTCGGCTGCGCGCCGAGTCGGCGAAGCCCGATTCGGCCCCGTCGAAGATCACGTTGACCGAAGCGCAACGCCAAGCGCTTTCGGCCATCGAAGAGGCCCTTCGGCAGCGGCGCTACCGGACGTTTCTGCTGCATGGGGTAACGGGAAGCGGCAAAACTCAGGTCTACATCGAGGCCATTCGCTGGGTGCTGCGATCGGGGGGATCGGCCATCGTGTTAGTGCCGGAGATTGCTCTTACGCCGCAAATCGTAGAGCGCTTCTGCGGCCACCTGGGCGCCGAGGCGGTCGTGGCCTTGCACAGCCGGCTTTCCGAAGGCGAACGGGCCGACGCGTACCGGGGAATCCACGCTGGGCGCTTTCGCGTGGTCATCGGCGCCCGATCGGCCGTTTTCGCCCCCGTTCGGGATTTGCGCCTGATTGTGGTCGACGAGGAACACGAGCCCAGCTATAAACAGCTGGATCCTGCCCCTCGCTACCATGCGCGCGACGTGGCCGTGCAGCGCGCCGCTTTCTCGGGGGCCGTTTGCGTGTTGGGCTCTGCCACGCCCTCGCTCGAGGCGTATCAGAACGCGCGCACGGGCAAGTTCCTGCTGCTCAGGATGCCCGAGCGCATTCACGAGGCCCAGCTGCCTGAGGTGCGTCTGATTGACCTTACGCGCCATCCTTGCAAAGGAAGCCTATCGGCCCCTCTAGAGCGGGCCCTACAGGAGCGCTTGCGTCGAGGGGAGCAGGTTATCCTATTGCAAAACCGCAGAGGTTATGCGCCCGTCTTGGAGTGCCAGGACTGCGGATGGACCCCGATGTGCGCCTTCTGCGCGGTGACGCTCACCTATCACAAAAGCGCTCGCCAAGTGCGTTGCCACTATTGCGGTCACGCGGAGAGGGCCCCGGACTGCTGTCCGCGGTGCCAAGGGGTGCGCTTTATGCCTATAGGCGTCGGCACGCAGCGGGTCGAGGAGGACCTCCGGGCGCGGTTTCCGGAGGCGCGGGTGATCCGCATGGATCTGGACACCACAGCCCAGAAGGGCGCGCACGCCCGGCTGCTGCGCCGCTTCGCTAAGCGGGAAGCTGACGTGCTGCTGGGCACTCAGATGGTGGCTAAGGGGTTGGATTTTCCCTATGTGACGCTCGTCGGGGTGATCAACGCGGACATAAGCCTGCGGCTGCCGGATTTCCGATCCGCAGAGCGAACCTTTCAGCTGATCGCGCAGGTGGCCGGCCGCGCAGGACGCAAGCACCTACCCGGGGAGGTGATCGTGCAGACCCGAAACCCGGAACATTACAGCCTGCGCATGGCGGCCCACCACGATTACGAGGGCTTTTTCGCGCACGAGTTAGCCCAGCGCCGCGCTTTGGGCTATCCTCCCTGTGGGCGCCTGATCCTGTTGGAATTTCGCCATGGCCGAGAGGAGCGCGCCCGAGAGGCTGCCGTCTGGTTTGCCGACAGGATACGCGCCGCCCAAACGGGCGCGCTCGTGCTCGGACCGGAGGCGGCGCTCATCCGGCTTGTCAAGCGAACGTATCGGTTTCAGGTGCTGCTCAAATTCAGTCCCGCAGCACGCTCCCGCCTTCTGGCCCCGCTCCGTCAGGCCCTGAAAGCGCTTCAGGAGCAGTATCCTGCGGTGCGCTGCGTAGTAGAGGTGGACCCTTTGGGAACGCTCTAGCTGGCCAATAGATACCCGATCATGCCGAGCGCCACAAGGGCGAAGATCCGACGCAACCAGATGGGGGAAATCCGGCTCGCAAGCCGAGAACCTAGGGGAGCGCCCAAGATGCCCCCCACTAACAACGGCAGCGCAGTTCCGTAATCCACATAGCCCAGGCTGTGCGGAGGCAACCCCGAAAGACCCCAACCCCGGACGGCGTATGTGATCAAGGCCACCGTGCTGATGGGCAAGATCGCGGCCATGGAAGTTCCCGCCGCCCGCCGCATCTCCATACCGCCCCAGTAATGCCACAAGGGCACCATGACCACGCCCCCGCCCACGCCAACCAGAGCCGAAAGCATTCCGGCAGCCACACCCACAAGCGGCGAAACCCAGCCCAAGAACGCCCGATCAGAAGATCTGAACGAGCGGCCTTCAAAGAGCATGCGCAAAAGAAGCAGGGCAAACAGGCTCACCAGCACCAGACGCGGCACTTCCGGTCTGTACCAGGGCTGGGTGGTGATAAAACGCGCTACCGTCCAGCTCGTTATGGCTCCGCTTAGAGCCGCGCTCAGCGCCTCTCGGAAAGCGACGTTGCGTTGCCGCGCATGCCCCAAGGTCCCGGAGAGACTCGTCGCCCAGACGCTTAGCAGCGAGGTGGCCGTTGCCAGAGGGGCCACGTGGGTGGAATCCAGTTTGGCTATGTGCTCGTAATGATGCAGCAATAGGGGGCTAACGAAGAGTCCACCGCCTATCCCCAACATCGCCCCCAGAAGGCCCACGCCGGCGCCGATGGCCGTCCACAGCAACGGCGTTTCAGGACCCATGGCTATCCCCAGAAGATGTCTGTTCCTTGAGCGGCTTCTCCTCGACGACCGCCGCAAGAGGACGGGCCGGTCGCACAAGCAAACCGCCAAAGAAGAGCGCCAGCAACACCCCCCAGAAGATGAGCTTATACCAGGTCTCCTCTGGCAACCCATGGGGCAAAACGGCCAACTTGGGGTGGCTTAAGGCCACTACGGCGAGCTTGATCCCGATCCAGCCCACGATCAGGTAAGCGGCCCGCTCTAGGCCCGGGAAACGCTGCAGTAGCCCGATAAAGAAACCCGCCACCAGACGCATGGCGGCTACCCCGATGAATCCGCCCAGGATGACCACGGCAAAGCGACCGCCGTCGAGCCCTCCTATCGGGGGCCAAGAGCTCGGGGGTAAGCTCTGCACCAAAGCCACGGCGGCCAGAATCGAATCTATGGCGAAGGCGATATCGGCCAGCTCCACCTTCACCACCGTGCCCCAGAACCCCGACCCTGCAGGCGCGAGGCGATCCGGACCTTCGGCCCGCCTTTCGAGCAAATGCCGCAACGCCACATACAACAGATAGGCCGCCCCCAAAGCCTGAAATTGCCAGATCTGAATGAGCACGGTGGCAAACAAGATGGCCAAAAACCGAAACACGTAGGCCCCCACCAGCCCATAGGTGAGCGCCCTTAGGCGCTGCTCCGGGGGCAGGTGCTTGACCAAAATGGCCAGTACAAGTGCATTATCCGCCGAAAGCAGGCCCTCCAGGAAGGCCAGCACCACAATCGTCCAGAGGTACTCTAGCCACATAAGGACGATCCCCTACGCAACGGGTAGGCGAATGCGCATCGTGGTGCCGAATCCCGGACGAGAGTCGGCCACCTGCACGGCGCCCCCGTGATAGGTTTCGATGATGCGACGCACAAGGCTCAGGCCCAGGCCCCAGCCGCGTAGCTTGGTGGTAAAACCCGGCCGGAATATGGCGCGCCAGTACCGCCGCTCGATGCCCCTGCCCGTGTCCGTTACCTCCAGGATCACGGACCGGCCCTCGGCCCGAGCCCGAATCGTTATGCGACCCTCGGAGCCTTCAAGGGCGTCCAGGGCGTTGCGCACCAGGTTTTCCAGGGCCCATTCGAAAAGCTCGGCGTTCACAAGAGCCTGAAGCCCCTCGGGCACCTCAGGCCGGATCTCCACTGCTCTGCCCAGCCTTGGCAGGCGGGCCCGGAAATACGCCACGACGCGCTCCACTAGCGGCTGCAGAGGTTCCGGACGCAGTTGAGGGACGGATCCAATCTGCGAAAAGCGCCTGACCACGCGCTCCAAGCGCGTTACGTCCTCGCGTATGGCTTTTAGCGCCTCTGCGTTGCGGGGATCGCCCTGCGCCTCCAGCCAAGCGAGCCAGCCCTGCAGGCTCATAAGCGGAGTTCCCAGTTGGTGAGCGGTCTCTTTGGCCATCCCCACCCAGAGGTTGCTTTGCTCGGCTCGGCGCACGTAGGCAAACCCCCAGTATCCGACGAGCACAAACAGGGCCGTTACGAGCAGCTGCACCCAAGGAAACCAGCGAAGCGCCTCGATCGTGGGCGACTCCCCGTAGTAAATGTACTGCGCCCGCTGCAGCGTGTCGTTGCCATAACGGATTACGATGGGCTCATGTTCGCGCGCCATGCGCTGCCGCAGCTGCTGCAGATAAGCCTGTCGCCTGGGTTCGCTCCAAGCCGGATTTATGGGAACGTTGAGGGCAAACTCGACCCGACCCGATTCGTCCGTGAGCAAGGCCGGGACCTGAAACCGGTTGGCCGTCACGATGTGCGTGACGACGAACTCCGCATCACGCGCCCCCAGTTGCCGTCTGGCGTAGTCGAGCGCTTCTTGCCAGCGCTGAAAGCGCCCGCTATCGAGCCCGATCGAGGCGGTCCGAGGTAGGCGCGCAAACCAGGCGTAGAGCTGCTCGAATTCCTCCTGAAAGGGGTTCTCGAGGGCCTCCACTTGGTATTCAACCGCTCGGGCCCAAAGCTCGATATCGGCCCGCTCTCGGGCCTCTAGCTGAAGCACCAGGCGGTGCGTATACACAAGCGAGCCCACCGCAATACCGACCGCTGCCACAATGAGCCCGATCTTTAGGCGTGTCGCCCACGTGTAAGGATGTTGGCGCATAGTGAGGGGAGGGGCTGCGTACTATTCGCGCAACGAGGTTCCGGTAAACTTTAAAAACACGTCCTCCAGGTTAGGCGGACGAAGCACGTAGGCGCTCTGCCCAAAACGGCCCAGAAGCGCGACCGCCTCTTGGGGGGACACCTCCATCCAGAGCCTATCCAGGAAAGCGCGCACGGGCCGCCCGTTGAGCGCCCGGCGAGCCTCGGGCCCATCGGGCAGCTCCAAGATATAGCCCATAAAATGCGCCCGGATGAGCTCCGACGCTGTGCCCTCGGCAACGATTCGGCCCCCTTCCAAGAGCACGATCCAGTCGGCCAGCCGCTGGGCCTCTTCCATGTAGTGCGTGGTGAGCACGATCAGAAGGCCCTCCTTGCGCAGGCCGTGCAGGAGCTCCCAGACGTTCAAGCGCGCCTGCGGATCCAGCCCCGTCGTGGGCTCATCCAGAAACAAAACGCGAGGCTCGTGCACCAGGGCGCGAGCGATCTGCGCACGGCGCCTGAGTCCGCCGGAAAGCTCCGCGGGCAGCGCCCGACGCCTGTCTCGAAGCGCGAAGCGCTCCAGCAGCTCCTCGATGCGCTCGCGCACGTCTCGGGGCCTTAACCCGAAGTAACGGGCGTAGACCTCAAGGTTTTCCTCAACGGTGAAGTCCGGATCCAGCGTGTCCTCTTGCGTTACCACCCCGATCCAGCGTTTGATCGCCTCCTGGTTTCCCTCTAGAGGCTGACCAAAATATTGGATCTCGCCCGCATCGGGGCGCAGAAAACCATACAGAAGCCGCACGAGCGTCGTCTTGCCCGCCCCGTTAGGACCCAAAATGGCCACACAAGAACCCGACGCTACGCGCAAGCTCACCCCGTCGACGGCCCTGCGGGCCCCGTAGGCCTTGACCAGGCCCTCGGCCTCGATGGCCCAACGGCCCTTTGCCGTGCTATCTGGGGTGTTCGGCATGCGGATCGGCCCCATCTTGTGCGGGTGAGGAGAAAGCTGCGCTAGCACCCCGATACGACTCAAGGGGTCGCATGTGGGGAAACAGGATCACGTCCCGAATCGACTCTTGTCCGGTCATGATCATGGCCAATCGGTCAATGCCTATCCCGAGCCCAGCCGTGGGGGGCATGCCGTATTCGAGGGCGCGCAGAAAGTCCTCATCAAGCTCCATGGCTTCTTCGTCGCCTTGCGCCCGCAGCCGGGCCTGCTCAAGAAAGCGTTCCCGCTGATCTATGGGGTCGTTGAGCTCGGAGAAAGCGTTGCAAAGCTCCTTGCCGTTGCAAAGGACCTCAAAGCGCTCCACCAAGCCCGGCTTCGATCGGTGCCGTTTAGCCAGCGGGCTAAGCTCTAGGGGATAGTCCATGACGATCGTGGGCTGGATACATGTGGGTTCAACAAAGGTGCTGAAGAGGTCATCCAGGATCTTGCCCGCCCCCATGGAGGGATCCACCGACACACCTAGCGAGCGGGCAAGCTCGGCCAGCTCCTCTCGGCTTAAACCATAGCAGTCGTAACCGATGGCCTCTTTCAGGGCGTCAAAGAAGCTCACGCGCCGCCAGGGGCGTTGGAAATCGATGATCCGATCACCCCAACGCACCTGGGTGGATCCATGCAGCTCCCGCGCAACGGTTTCCAATAGCTCTTCCGTCAACTCCATCATCCAAAGATAGTCCTTGTAGGCCACATACAGCTCAAGCATGGTGAATTCGGGGTTATGAAAGCGGCTTATGCCTTCGTTGCGGAAATCTTTGCCGATTTCGTAGACGCCCTCAAAGCCCCCCACGATAAGCCGCTTCAGATACAGCTCATCGGCGATGCGCAAATACAGATGCATGCCCAACGCATTATGGTAGGTCACAAAGGGACGGGCCGTGGCTCCGCCGTAGAGGGGCTGAAGCACGGGGGTTTCGACCTCCAAATAGCCCCGGGCGTCAAGAAAATCGCGGATCACCCGGATCATCCGGGTCCGCTTGCGAAAGACCTCCCGCACCCCGGGGTTTACGATCAGGTCCACGTAGCGGAACCGGTAGCGCTGCTCCTTGTCCTGAAAGGGATGGTAGATCTTGCCGTCTTTTTCCTTGGGCAAGGGAAGCGGACGCAGGGATTTGGCCAGTAGCTTGACCTCCGTGGCGTGTACGGAGATCTCCCCGGTCCGGGTGCGAAACACCCAGCCCCGGACCCCCACGATGTCGCCGATGTCGAGAAGCTTTCTGAGCACCTCGTCGTAAAACTCCGCCCCCAGCTCGTCGCGTCGGGCGTAGATCTGGATGCGTCCGGTCTCGTCTTGGATGTGAAAGAACATGGCCTTGCCCATAATACGCTGGCTCATGATGCGCCCGGCCACGGCCACGTACCAGCGCTGCTCTGCCGGGACTTGGCCCTGCTCGTCCAGGGTATCGGGGTCCCGAAACCGGGTCAAGATCTCCGCCGAGCGGGCGCTAACCGGGAAGCCCTCCGCGGGATAGGGATCGATGCCGCGGGCGCGCAGCATGGCCAGCTCTTGACGACGGCGTCGCTCTTGCTCGGAGAGCGTCGCCTCGGGATCTGTCGGATACGCCTCCATATGGTGGGGATCGTTCATCCCGCTTCCTCCTCCAAATCCGGCCAACAGGCCAAAAAGTACCGCCAAGCGGCCCAGCGTAACAGGCGCTCCTGCTTGTCGGGGTCTAAAGGTTTATCCAAGGGCCGCAGCGAGCGCCATCGGGTAAAACCCGTATGGGGCTCGCGACCCATGGGCTCCAAGTACCCCAAGGCGGCTAGGGCGTAGTTGGCCCCTTCTTGTATGAGGTCCTGCTTTGCCTCTTTTTCCAATCCCGGCTCGTAACCCAGGCCCAGTTCGCGCAAGCCGATCAGAAACAACACACCCTCCAGCGAAGGGCTTTTGCCGAAGCGCGCGGCCAGGCGTTTACACAACCGTTCCCAGCGACGATCCAGATCCTCAGGAGGCTCTTCGGGAAGCACGCGCATGCGTATCAAGTCCGCTTAACCCCAACAGGCTGATGCCCAGCACTAAGGTTGCTCCAGCCAGGCGGCTATACCAGCGGTGCAGCCGCTCAAATTGGGCACGCGCAGGCCGCTTGTCTTGTTCCGCCGGCAGGTCGAAGCTCCGCAACTCCCGACGCAGCGCCTCCATCTGCGGGGCGATCGCTCCGGCGTAAACGGCAAAGGTTCCCACCATGAGCCCCACAAAAAGGGAGCGCGCAAGCAGCCACCGGGGCCTGTGGCGACGCCCAAGCCACAGAAGCGCTGTGCCCACCGCGAGGGCGGCTGCACCCCAGAACTCCAGGGTGCGAATCCGCTCCAGCACCGCGCCCGTCAGATATCCGGCCACGGTGCGGGGCCCATAGGAGCCCGGCTGACCGTCGATCACTTGGGCGCTTGTCCCGATCTCCTTCAGCAGGGTAAAGTGGAGGGGAGCTACGGCGTAGCCAAACGCTATCAGGGCTCCGAGCCACAGAACAAGGCCAGACCAGCTGAGCAGCCGGCCCACCCGAACGTACCAGGGGGTTTCGTGTTGCGTCCGCATACGTGCTTGCACCGTTTAGCGTGCGAAGGACAAAAATCGGATTTTGTGCGGCTAAAAGCACGCCCTTGTGCGCCGAAATGCTGGAAGACCTTACCTTTGGCCTGTCATGCCGGCCGAAGCAGATCGACCGATCCGGATTTTGGCCTTGGAAACGGCTACGGCCGTAGCCAGCGTGGCGCTTCTGGAGGACGAGCGCACCCGTCTGCTTTGGGTGCTGGAGCGCCCGCAGGCGCACGCAGAGCGGCTTGTGCCGGCCATTGCGGAGGCCTTAGCCCACGCGGGATGGGCGTATGCGGATTTGAGCGCGGTAGCCGTCTCCGCCGGGCCGGGCTCATATACGGGCTTGCGCATCGGGGCGAGCACGGCCAAGGGGCTATGCTTGGCCTGCGATCTAGCGCTCATAGCCGTGCCCACCCTGGAAGCCCTCGCTTGGGGGGTTAGCCCCCTTGCGGCCCACCTGCGGGCCAGTGTGCTCGCCCTGCTGGATGCGCGCCGGCAAAACGTATATGCCGCCTTGTACGAGCCAGCCGACAGCGGGCCCCTTCTGCGCTGGGGACCGGAGCTGCTTTCGGTTGAGGCGCTTCCGGAGCGAATCCCAGAGCCCGTGCTGCTTGTGGGCAACGGAGCGGCCAAGAGCGCACCCGTGCTGCGCAGCTCGGGGATCAGCCCAATTTCGCTGCCCGATCCCTGGATGCGCCCCTCCGCCGAATGGGTGGGGCAGCGGGCCTTTGGCCGATTTCGGTCCGGTCAGCGAGCCGATATCGCTTCTTTTGAGCCCCTGTACTTGCGAGATTTTGTCCCCGGATCGCCTCGAGATCCCTTTGCGTAAACGGGGAGCGTTCCATGACGTGGTACAAACGAACCGAATCCGGCATCCAGAGCACCACACGCCGCGATGTGCCGGTTGGGCTGTGGATAAAGTGCGAGGGCTGTGGGGAGATCTTTCACCGCAGCCAGTGGCGGGCGCAGGCCTACACCTGCCCCCAATGCCAACACCATCAACAGATCGGCTCAGAGGAGTACTTTGAGCTTCTCTTTGACGAGGGCTCCGGTGAGGAGTTCAACGGCCACCTGCGGCCCGTGGACCGGTTGCAGTTCGTCGATCGCAAGCCCTACGCGCAACGGCTCCTGGAGGCCCAACGGGAAACCGGCCTGCTGGAGGCTGTGCGGACCGCCACCGGGCTCATTCACGGACGTCCGGCCATCATCGCCTGCATGGATTTCGCCTTTATTGGGGGCAGCATGGGGTCCGTGGTCGGCGAAAAAATCGGGCGCGCCATCGACCGGGCCCGTGAGGAGCGCACCCCGCTTATCGTTATCTCCCAAAGCGGGGGGGCGCGCATGATGGAATCGGCCCTAAGCCTGATGCAAATGGCCAAAACGAGCGCCAAGCTGGCCCGCCTGGCCGAGGCGCGCGTGCCTTACTTTTCCGTGCTCACGCATCCGACCACGGGTGGGGTAACGGCCAGCTACGCCATGCTGGGGGACGTGAACATCGCCGAGCCGGGAGCCCTGATCGGCTTCGCCGGCCCGCGCGTAATCAAGCAGACCATCGGCAGCGAACTGCCCAAGGGTTTTCAGCGCGCCGAGTTCCTGCTCGAACACGGATTCGTAGACCTGATCGTACACCGCAAACAACTCAAGCAGACCCTGGCCCATCTGATCGATCTGTTCCTGGGCTAGGGCCGCTTGAGCCGAACAAGCCGCTCTAGGGCCGGCTGCAGCAGTTCGGCCAAGAAGTCCACATACGATCGGCCTAAGTACTCGGCCAAGACCCCAAAGGTGCCCTCCGGAGAGAAGGTGGGCAGCGGATTGATCTCCAAAAACCACACCCGACCCTCGGAATCGACGCGAAAATCGGCCCGCGCGAAATCCCGACACTCCAGTTTCTGATAAGCCCGAAGAGCCGCCTCCTGTAGCCTCTGCTCCAGCTCCCCTGTGATGGGCCAATCGGCCCGATAGCTCCAGGCTCCCCGGGGCATACCGCGGTGTTCGAGGGCGTGTAGCCCGATACCCGTTTGCGTCTCCACAGCCCGCTGCAGAACCGGATACGCCCGCGGGGCCTCAGGCGGGCCCACCACGGCCACGGTGAACTCCGCGCCCGCGATGAAGACCTCCACTAACGCGTCCTGCTGATACGTCCGGGTCACCCAGCGCACCTGCTCGCAGAGCGCACCGAAGCTCTCCACGCGGCTGTGGACCGTAATGCCCTTAGAAGAGCCCTCGTAGCGGGGCTTAACGAAGAGCGGAAAGGGCCCGGGCAGCTCATCCGGCTGCGGGATTTGGCCCGGGCGGTAAACCCGATACGGCGGGGTGCGCACGCCGGCCGCCGCGACCAAGTCCTTGGTCCAAGCCTTGTCGAGCGACAGGGCTACGGTCAGGGGATCGGAGCCCAGATACGGAATGCCCCAAAGCTCCAGGAGGGCCAGGGCGCGCGCCTCCCGAAAGCGCCCCTTGCGCCCCTCAGCGATGGAAAGCGCGGCCTCCACATCGGGTCGCCCCCGCCGCAGGAGCGCTTCAGGGCCGCCCAGTCGGATGGGGTCGTGACCCAGCAGCCGAAGGGCCTCCTCCAGGGCCCGGACGGTTTCCTCCGGTTCCCATTCGGCATCGGCATCCGGAGGGTCGTCGGGATCCCAGGGGAAGTGCTCAAAGAGCTCGTAAATAAGCCCAATCCGCATGCTTCCCTACGGAGGCCAGGGGAACTCCGGACGGCGGCGCACACCCAAGCCTGGCCCCTCCGGAAGCCGCAAGTAGGCCGCCTGCGTTACCTGCACGCCCTCAAAGAGGTCCTGGGCCAGCAAAAGCGGCCCATCCAGGTCGGCCCAGTCCGCCAGGGGCGTCAGCAGAGCCCCGGCTGTGGCCGCGACGGCGCTTTCGAGCATGCAGCCGATCATGACGCGCAGCCCCCGCTGGCGGGCCGCTTGTATGAGACGGCGGGCCTCTCGAAGCCCCCCACATTTCATGAGCTTGACGTTGATCCCATCGAAAGCCTCCGCTGCGCGCGCGACGTCCTCGGGTCGCTGCACGGACTCATCGGCCACTATGGGCAGGGGAGATCGCTCCTGAAGCCAGAGCTGATCTTCCCAGCGCCCAGCCGGCAGAGGTTGTTCGACGAGCTCGACGTTCTGGTCTGCAAGCCAACAGATCTTCTCCAGGGCCTCCTTGCGCTCCCAGCCCTCGTTGGCGTCCACGCGCAGGGTGCGATCCGTAAGGCGCCGGATCGTGCGGATGATCTCCTCATCGTACGGGGTGCCCAACTTGACCTTGAGGATGGGAAAGCGCTCGGCCTCGCGGACCTTCTCTTCGATCACCTCCGGGGTGTCGATGCCGATGGTGAAGGAGGTCTGCAGGGTGCTGCGCGGGTTAAGCCCCCAGAGCCGATACAGGGGCAGACCCTGCAGCTGGGCCCAGAGATCGTGCAAGGCGATGTCCACGGCGGCCTTGGCCGCAAACTCCCCGGGGGCGTGGGCGTTGACGTAGTCCAGGGCCCGATCTAGATCCTCGGGTAGCTCAAAGCCCCTCAGGTCCAGGCTCTCCAGAAACGCGATGGCCGAGGATTGGCTTTCGCCATAACGGGCGTTCGGGGCGGCCTCTCCGATCCCCACCCGGCCGTCTTGATGCAGCTCCACGATCACATTCTGCACCTGGCTGCGCACCCCGCGGCTGATGCCGAAGGGGCGGGCCAGCGCCCACGTGACGGGGTAGATGCGCATCTCCATAGCTTTGCCGCTCCCTTTTATAACAGACCCACAGCGTGCGCGTAGAAGGCGGCAAGCGTCGATACGGGGGCCAGGGCGTCGATGCGATCCAAGATCCCGCCGTGCCCGGGAAGCAGCTGACCGCTATCCTTTACCCCCACGCCTCGCTTAAGCCAAGATTCGGCTAGATCCCCCATGGGTCCTCCGAAGGCTGCGATCGCGGCCAAAACGGCCACGTGGATGCCGGCTAGCTTGTGCCAGAGCGTAAACCCCAGCAAAAGGGCCACAAGCGCGGTCAGCAAAGCCCCGCTCCAGAGGCCCTCCCAGGTCTTGCCCGGGCTGATGCGGGGGGCGAGCGGATGACGCCCCCAGAGCCGTCCCCCCATCCAGGCCCCCGTGTCGGCCGCCCAGACGAGCAACAGCAGCCCCATCACCCAGGCCCAGCCCTCCGGGGCGCCTTCGGCCCGACGGAAAACCCCCAGAAACCCGATCAAAAAGGGCGCATACAGGGGCCCCGCCAGGGAGGCGGAGACGTTGCCCAGGGGTCTACCCCGGCCCCGCAACGGCTCTGCCAACAGCAACGCCAGCACGCCCACGGCCAGCCCCCAGGGCCAGAGGCCGGGCCAGGCCTCGCGAGCGGCCAAAAACGCCCCCAAGGGAAGCGAGAGGGGGCCGTTCGGATGAACGCCCTCATGACGAAGCAGCGCATTCCACTCCCGCACGGCCAAGGCGCCCACAAGCGCCAGGGCGGCCCAAAAAAGCCAGCCCCCTACGTATACGACGGCCAGCACGATCGGGGCAAGCCCCAAGCCCACTAGCAGACGCTGAGGCAGCTCCGCCTTCATGCTTCCTCGGGAAAATCAGAGGAATCCATGGTCTCAGCCAGAAACCGCTCGGCTCGCTGCCGGTCTTCGGAGCGCACCAAGACGTAGATCCCCGCTCGTTCCCCGAGCAACAACCCGAAAGAGCGATCCCATTGGGAAAGCAGCACAGCCGGAAGTCCGGCCGCAAGCAGGCGACCCTGCACAAGCCGGGCCTCGAATTCCCCGAAGAAGGTGCGCAATACGACCCACCCCTCAGGCGACGGCGCGGCCATAGAGCCCTCGAGCCCGGCGTTCAAAGGCGTAGAGCAAAAGCCCCAGCAGCGGAAGCGCCAGAAGCACCGCATACCACGGGAAGAGCATCTCCTGGGTGTCGGGTCGGACCCAATCCGGGCGCAGGGCGGCCACAAGCACGGTCGCCCCGTTGTTTGCGAAGTGCACGGCAACCGCTGTCCACACACTTCCGGTGCGCCAGACCAGATATCCCAGCAACACCCCCAGCAGGGCCAGCGGCAGCACCTGGGTGAGCCTAAGGTGGTAGAGGCCAAACAGCAGCCCCGACACCAGCAGGGCCGCCCAGAGGGGCCACGTGCGCATCAGGTTACGCAGCACATAACCGCGGAACAAAAGCTCCTCACAAAGAGCCGGTATGGCCGCCACGAGCACCAGATGCAACGGCAGCGCCGAGCGATCCTGAAGAGCCCGGAACAAAAGCTCCAGCTGTCGCCGCTCAAGCTCCTTGTAGCCCTCTGGCAGAGGCAAGCGGGCGTTCCAATCGGCCAGCAGCTGAATACAGGGCTGCACAACGAAGATCAGGCCGAGGGCCAGCACGAACAGCCCCCCATCGGGCCGCTCCAGGCGCAGATACAAGCCCGGACGGCTGCTGTGCAGCCGCGCCAGCAGCAACGTGGGCAGGCCCAGCACGAGCACCTGCGCCAGGGCGTTGACGAGGAGCAGGGCGCGCGCCGACTCCCGTGAAGCCAAGGGCTCTTGCCGCCACAGGGCACCCGGGTCGACGTGCTGAGCCCACAGGTAGCTAAGCAGCAGCACGCTGCCGATCGCCTGAAACAACATCCAGGCCAGAAACGACCACCCTAGCCCCAAAAGCCAAGGGGGCAGCCGATGGCGTTCCAGCCAACCGTCTAAAGGAGGCACCAGGCGGGCGATCGCAGATTCGCCGGAGTCCGGCATACGGAGGAGCTCCTCTGAATACAGTAGCCGGGAAGTTACGACAAGGACCCCGGCTGGGGCCAGGTGGGCTTGATCCACAGGCGGGGGCTCCGTACGTTGTGCGGCGCTTTAAACCGAAGTAGACGCATGTGTCGGGCTTCTGTTTTGATCTTGGCGCTCCTCTTGATGGGGTACTCGCTTCCAGGGCCGGCTTACATAGCGCAGCCGGACACGGTCCGGCCTTCTGGAAACCGTCCCTTACCCCTGAAGCCCACGCGCAGTTTGCGTCTGGCTTCGCGGGAGGGGTCCTGGATTTCGCTTGACGTCAGCCCCGATGGCAAGCGGATCGCCTTCGTATCCGATCGCGACGGGGCCGAGAACCTCTGGATCCTGGACCTGGCCGAAGGCGACACGATACAGCTTACCCGAGGACGTAACGACCGATACGAATCTCCGACCTGGACCCCCGATGGCCGCTACATTGTCGTCTCCAAGGGCAGCCGGCCGTTTACGCCCACGAAGCTTTGGCTTTATCACGCGGAGGGGGGAACCGGCGTGCAACTGATCCGCGAGCCTGAGAACCTGCGCACCGTGGGCGCAGCCGTCTCCCCAGATGGCCGCTACATCTGGTTTGCGCAGCGTACGGACACCTGGCGGTACAACGCCATCCCGCCCCGGTACCAACTGGCGGTCTACGACCGGGAGACGGGGTGTACGTATGTGCGTTCCAACCGGTATGGCTCAGCCTTCCGCCCCACGCTCTCTCCGGATGGCCGCTGGCTCGTTTACGGCAGCCGGCAAAAAGACCATACGGGCTTGCGGCTGCGCGATCTGCGCACAGGCCAAGAGCGGTGGCTGGCCTATCCGGTGCAACGCGACGATCAAGAATCGGTGGCCCCGCGCGACGTGTTGCCCGGTATGGCTTCTACTCCGGACTCTCGGGAGCTCATGACCTCCTTTGGGGGCAAGATTTGGCGTATCCCCATCGAAGGTGGGCCGGCCGTTGAGGTCCCCTGTGAAGTCGAGCTAGAGCTACCCGTAGGGCCGGAGGTGCGTTTCCAATACCCTATCTCCGATGCCCCACCATTGAGGTGCGACAGATCCGGGATGCCATGCCCTCCCCTAACGGACGTTTTATTGCCTTTACGGCGCTCAGCCGGCTCTACGTGATGGACTTGCTCCCCGGCACTTCAAGGCGGCTGACGAACCGGGAACGGATCGAGGCCCAGCCAGCTTGGTCTCCAGATGGGGCCTGGCTTGTCTTTACGACCTGGTCGGAGGCCGAGGGGAGACGTCTATACAAAGTCCGACCGGATGGGCGGGGCCCTACGCGACTGAACCGCACCTCGGCCGTGTACTGGGATCCGGTCTGGTCGCCCGACGGGAGCCGGATCGTGGTCATCCAAGGGCCGGCCCGCGCCTATCAGGAGGCCACTGGACCGCGCGCCCCGGGAGCGGCCAAGAACCTCGTCTGGATAACCGCCGAGGGCGGAGAGGCGGTGCCGATCGCACCGGCCGACGGCTGGGTCGAACCGCACTTTACACAAAGCCAGGAGCGCATCTTCCTGTTCCATTTCGAACGGAGGTTGGTATCGATCCGGTGGGACGGCTCCGATGAGAAGGCGCACGTGCGCGTTACGGGCAACCTGCGGCCCGGTCAGCGGGAACCCAATCGGGCCTCCCTGATTCTCGTGAGCCCTCAAGCGAAACAGGCCTCAGCGCAAGTCAACCACGACTTCTACGTGCTGACCGTAGCCTGGGTGGGGAGCCAGGCCCTCACAATCTCCGTCGACAACCCCCAACAGGTGGCCATGCCGGCGCGCAAGCTCACGGAGATTGGGGGGCAGTTTCCAGCCTGGTCTTGGGAGGGCCAACGCGTGCACTGGTCCATGGGCAACGCGCATGTGGTCTATGACCTTGAGCGCACCAAGGCCTTCGAAGACAGCCCCCGACAGGTCCGCCGCAACCCGGCCGATCCCACCCGGGGACTCGATGCGGCTCGCTACCGACCCTTGGAGGTGCGTATCCGCATCCAGGCCCAACGGGACATCCCACAGGTAGTGCTTCTGCTAAGAAAGGCGCGCCTGATCGCGATGCGCGGCGAAGAGGTCCTGGAAGAGACCGACATATGCATTCGTAACAACCGCATCGCGGCCGTGGAGCCGCGCGGCTCCTTCCCCGTGCCTTCGGAGGCCCGGATCTGGGACGTGTCCGGAAAGACCATCATACCCGGCTCTGTGGACACGCACGCGCATATGTGGCCCGTCTGGGGATTGCATCGATCCCAAGTCTGGCTTTACCTAGTCAACCTGGCCTACGGAGTTACGACCACACGCGACCCGCAGACCTCTACCACGGACGTGCTCACCTACGCTGACATGATAGAGGCAGGGCTTACCTTGGGGCCGCGCATCTACTCTACCGGCCCGGGCTTATTCGACGACTACCTCGAAAACCCGATTCGAGACCTGGAACACGCCAAGGGCGTGCTGCGGCGTTATGCAGATTACTACGATACGAAAACGATCAAAATGTACATCGCTGGTAACCGCCGGCAGCGGCAGTGGATCGTTCAAGCTGCGCGCGAGCTGGATCTTACCCCCACCACAGAGGGCGGCCTGGACCTGAAGCTCAACCTCACGCTCATGCAGGACGGCTACCCGGCCCAAGAACATGCCTTTCCGATCTATCCCCTATATGAGGACGTCATACGTCTGGCCTCCTTCACGCGGCTCTACTGCACCCCGACGCTGTTGGTCTTCTACGGAGGGCCCTTTGCCGAAACCCATACGCGTGAAAACCCGCACGACGAGCCCAAGCTGGCCGCTTCACCCCACATGAGGAACTGGACCGCAAAACGCGCCGACGCGGCCAAGGGGTGGACTCAGGGCCGGGCGACCGGTTCCGGGACGAGGAGTACGTCTTCCGCCAACACGCCGAGGTCGCGCGCTGCATCCTGCAGGCCGGGGGCCGGGTCTGCGTGGGCAGCCACGGACAGCTGTAGGGCCTGGGCTATCACTGGCAGTTGTGGGCGCTGGCTTCCGGGGGCATATCCGCGCACGAAGCGCTGCGCCACCCTTTACGGAGCGGAAGCCATTGGACTAGAGCGAGACCTGGGCTCCCTTGAGCCCGGCAAGCTGGCCGATTTGCCGATTTTGGACAAGAACCCGCTAGAAAACATCCGACATACAACGGCAATCCGATATGTGATGAAAAATAGGCGGCTCTACAAAGCCGAAACGCTCGATGAGCTCTGGCCGCGCCAGCGTCCTCTGGGCCGGCTGCCCTGGCAGGGGGAAGATCCCGTGGGCGTGCCCGGACTACACCGGCCCGGTGGGCGTTAAAACGGGCTGGGCCTTCGGAAACGATCCAGGAGCCTACCCGATATGTCGCTCTGGGACGGGCTAATCGTTTTGGCCTATTTGGTTTTGAGCGTGCTCATCGCGGTCCGCTATACGCGCCGGGCCGGGCGGAGCACAAGCGAGTTTTTTCTATCCGGACGCAACCTCCCCTGGTACCTCGCCGGCACCTCCATGGTCGCCACGACCTTCGCGGCCGATACACCGCTAGCCGTAACGGAGCTAGTGGCCCAAAACGGGGTCGCGGGCAATTGGCTGTGGTGGAACATGGCCTTTGGAGCGGTGCTCACGGTGTTCTTCTTCGCCCACCTGTGGCGCCGGGCCGGGGTGCTTACGGACGTGGAGCTCGTGGAGCTGCGCTACAGCGGCCGGCCCGCGGCCTGGTTGCGGGGGTTTAAGGCGCTTTACTTCGGCCTCTTCATGAACGCGCTCATCATCGGCTGGGTCTGCCTGGCCATGGAGACCGTGCTGCGCGTGCTGCTGCCCGAGCTCACCTTCTTCGGATTGCGGGAAGGGGAGTTATTGGGCACGCGCTGGAGCGCGGCCCTGCTTTGGGTGGGGGCTCTTACGCTTCTGGTGGCCCTCTACGCCCTTCTGGGCGGCCTTTGGGGGGTGGCCGTAACCGACGCCTTCCAGTTCGGGCTGGCCATGCTAGGCACGATCGCGCTGGCCCTTTTCGCGTTGGCGCATCCGGCCGTAGGGGGCATGGAGGGGCTAAAGGCCCAGCTTCCGGCCTCCGCCTTTCGTTTTACCCCTTTTGTTGGCTCGGGCTCAGCAGAGGCAGGCCAGGCGCTCGCGCTGAGCCTAACGGCTTTCCTGGCCTATATCGGCCTGCAGTGGTGGGCCTCCTGGTACCCGGGGGCCGAGCCCGGCGGGGGCGGCTATATAGCCCAGCGCATGATGAGCACCCGCTCGGAGCGCGATTCCGTACTGTCGGCCCTCTGGTTTGCGATCGCGCACTACTGCATCCGGCCCTGGCCGTGGATCTTGGCCGCCCTGGCCGCCCTGGTCTTGTATCCGGACCTGGAGCGGGACCGGGAGGGCTACGTGCTGCTCATCCGCGACGTGTTGCCCGTGGGGTGGCGGGGCCTGCTGGTGGCCGCCTTCCTGGCCGCGTTTATGTCCACGATCTCCTCGCAGCTCAACTGGGGCACAAGCTACCTGGTGCACGACCTGTGGCGACGCTTTCTGCGTCCGGGCCGGCCGGAGGCCTACTACGTGCGCGCAGCGCGCCTTGGCACGTTTCTTCTGGCCCTCGTGGCGCTGCTTGTGGCCGCGCATCTGGAGAGCATCAAGGGGGCGTGGGAGCTCATCCTCAGCTCAAGCGCCGGCCTGGGTCTTGTGCTGATCGCCCGATGGTATTGGTGGCGTCTTAACGCCTGGAGCGAGCTGGTGGCCATGGGGGCGCCGCTGCTGTGGGCGCTTTTAAGCGGCCTGGGGCTTTCGCCCCTGCGCCCGCCGTTTCCGGAAAGCCTATTCTGGACCGTGGGGCTTACCACTGCGGCTTGGCTCCTCGTCACCTGGCTTACGCCTCCGGAACCGGCCTCAACTCTGGAGGCCTTTTACCGGCGCGTTCGTCCCGGCGGGTTGGGTTGGGCCCCGGTGGCGCGCCGATGCCCCGATGTCAAGCCGGATCGCGATTTAACCTGGCGCGCGCTGGGCTGGTTGGGCGGAGTCGGCCTGTTGTACGCGGTGCTTTTCGGAATGGGGCATCTGTTTCTGGGCCATTACGCTCAGGCGGGGCTGATGATTCTGCTAGCCCTGCTTGCGGGTTGGCTTGTGCGCTGGGTGCTGGAACGCCTTCGCTAAAAAAGCCCCCAGGGCGGGTGCCCTGGGGGCCGAGAGGGCCGCTCGGGCTCTACTGGCCGCCTCCACCGCCCACGGCCGGAAGCGAGGGAGCGCGCACCATGAGCACAGGCGCGTTGGCCCGGCGCAGGGCCTCGTTGAGCTGGGCTACGTCAGATGCCAAGAACCGGGCAATCGGCTCCAGGGCGGGACGCACCTGGGCCTTGAGCTCTTCGTAGTAGCGCAGCTGATACGGCGTCGGGCCCAGGTTGTTGTCCAGCATGCCGGCCATCTGGTTGAGCTGTTCTGCAAGCCGCGGACCGTAGTCCTGCTGCTGATTTTGCGGCCTCAGGAGTGTGGCCTCCAGCGAGTCCGCCTTCTTGCGAAAGGCCTCTAGCTGCCCCAAGAGGGCCCGCGTCTCGTTTCCGCCCCAGGCGCGTAGCGTGCGCTCAACGGCCTGAGCCTGCTCCCGCACCCCGTCAAGGGCGCGCAGAAAGTCGTTGATGGTCGAGCGAAGCTCCCGCAGTTCCATGCCCCGCTGGAAGCCCACCTGTATGCGCTCCGCAAAGGGCAGAAGCGCCCGCTCCAGGCGCACCTCGACGGGCTGCTCGTAGCTGCGATCCCCCACTAGAAGCCGCACCGTGTAGGTGCCGGCCAACACGTGCGGGCCTGCGGGCCCGCCACCGAAGAAGCCCATCATCTCCTCCTGCTGTGGCTCGCCCGCCTGAGGCGGACGCCGCGGCCGCGGCCCCTCGTGCCTGAGATCCCAGGCCACACGGTTTAGGCCCTTTTCGCGGGGCAGGCGCGTAAGCTCCCGGATCACGCGGCCGGATCCATCTAGGATCTGGATGCGCACCGGCGTGCGCTCGTCGGGCTTCTCCTTCAGATAGTACGTAATCAACGCCCCATAAGGCGGGTTGGGACCGGAGAACACCGCATCCCCGATCCCGTAACGGCCCATGGCGGTGCTGTAGCGGACCGCAGCGCGAATCGGGAACAGATGGGCCTCGCGTGCGGCCAGCTCTGGGCTTAGTTGTTGGATGACGGTAGCGTCGTCGAAAATGTAAAGGCTGCGCCCGTGAGTGGCGATGATCAGGTCGTTCTCCCGAGGATGGATCCGGACGTCGTGCACGGAGACGCCCTGAGGCAGGTTCTTCAGATGCAGCTTGATCCAGTTTCCTCCCCCGGTATAGGAGGCGTATAGGCCGGTCTCCGTGCCTACGTAGACGAGGTTCGGGTTGCGCGGATCCTCGCGCACCACGTGCACGTAGGCGCCCTCGGGCAGGTTGCCCGTAACGTTCGTCCAAGTCCGGCCGAAGTCCGTGGTCTTGAACACGTACGGCCGGAAGTCGTTGAACATGTGCCGATCAAAGGCCACGTAAGCCACGCCAGCCCCCGTTCGGGAGGGCTCTACAGCCGAAACGGGAGACCCAGCGGGCACGCCCGGGATGTTGCGCGTGACATTTGTCCAGGTCCGCCCTCCATCTAGGGTCACGTGCACAAGCCCGTCGTCTGTGCCCACCCAGATGACTCCGGGCTGCACAGGGGATTCCTCCAAGCTGATGATCGTGCAGTAATATTCGGCCGTGGTGTTCTCCTTCCAGACCGGGCCGCCGGCCGGACCCAGTTTGCTGGGGTCGTTTGTCGTCAGATCCGGGCTGATCTGCTCCCAGGTTTGTCCGAAGTCGGTGGACTTGAAGACCACGTTCCCAGCAAAGTAGACCGTGTTTTTGTCGTGCGGCGACTGCACGATGGGCGCGTTCCAGTTAAAGCGCACCTTGAGGTCCCGGGCTGGGCCTCCGCCGGTGCGCACGGCCGGGTTGATGCTTTGCTGGGCGCGTGAGTCCAGATGCGTACGCAGGATATTTCCACCCTGGGATTCGGTCAGGTATAGATTCGGGTTGTCAGGATGAATAAGGGACTGAAACCCATCCCCGAAAGAGACCAGCTGCCAATCGTCGTTTAAGACGCCCACCCCATAGCGGGTGCGGCTCGGACCGGCCCAGGTGCCGTTGTCCTGAAGACCACCTACGACGTTGTAGAAGGGCTCCGCGAAATCATACCAGACATGGTAGAACTGCCCTAGCGGGATGTTGTTCACGTACTGCCACGTTTCGCCCCGATCGTAGCTGACGGCGATCCCGCCGTCATTGCCCAGCCACATGCGATGGGGGTTAACGGGGTCGATCCAGAGGGCGTGGTGATCGACGTGAATCCGCTGAGCGCTTTGCCGAAACGTACGGCCCCCGTCGATAGAGACAAAGAACTGGGTGGCCAGCGCATATATGCGGTTTTCGTCGGTGGGATCCACCCGGATGTCCGTGTAATAAAAGCCGCGGCTTACGATGTTGCGCTGTCGGGAAACCTCCCGAAAGCTCTCCCCGCGGTCCTCAGAACGAAACAAAATCCCCTCGTTGGACTCGGCGATCACGTAGACGACGCTCGGGTTGCTGGGGGCCACTTTGACCCCGATGCGACCCAAAAGCCGGGGTAAGCCCTGCTCAAGCTTTTTCCAGGTGCGCCCCCCGTCTACGGAGCGCCAAAGGCCGCCTTTTTCGCTGCCCGAGGTGTGGGTCCAGGGTTTGCGCTCAAACTTCCAGAGGGCCGCATACAGGATATTCGGGTTCTGGGGGTCTATGTCCATGTCCGAGACCCCGTGCTCGGAGTCCAGGTAAAGCACCTTCTGCCAGGTTTTGCCCCCGTCCGTGGTCATGAACACACCGCGATCCTCCGTGGGCCCAAAAGCCGAGCCCAAGGCGCCCACGTACACGACGTCTGGGTTCTGCGGATGCACGAGCACGCGCGTGATGTGGCGCACGTTTCCTAGACCCAAGTGCTGCCACGTTTTGCCCCCGTCGGTGCTCTTGTAGACCCCGTTGCCGAAGGAGACGGAGTTGCGCGGATTGCCCTCGCCTGTGCCCACGTAGATGAGATCCGGGTTGCGCGGGTCGATGGCGATATCGCCAATGGAGAGCACAGGTTGCGCGTCAAAAAGCGGAATCCACGTATGCCCCCCGTTTGTGGTTTTCCATAGGCCCCCAGAGGCCGTGGCCACGTAAACCAAATTCGGGTTTCCCGGAACGCCCTCAATGTCCGTCGTACGCCCGCCCATAATGGCAGGCCCGATGTTACGCCACTCCAGGTTCTGAAGCCAAGCGGGGTCTATCGAGGGAGCTGCTGGGGCGGATGGGGCCGGCCGACGCTGGGCCCAAGCGCCAAGGCTGAGGAGCACAAGCAAACTCCCCATGAGAGAAACAGCATAGCGTACGCGCATAGCGAAACCTCCTCGAAGGTTCCTTGGAATTTTCATAGCGCTGCCTAAATCGGCAACGCCATTCAGAGCGATTTTACTGGTCCGTAACGAGTCCCCTTGATATCATTGTTGGTGTACAACTGCTGAGGAGTAAGAGCATGACGGGCCTGTGGGTCATAGCCTTCTTACAAGCTGCGGCCGCGGCGGACACGGTTCTACCTCGGGTGGAACTGGAGGCGATCACCGTGACGGCGACCCGCAGCCGGGAGGCGTTGCTGAACGTCCCGGCTGCGGTGCGCGTGGTGGAGCTAAGCGACGGCGTCGCCATCCGGGGATACGGGCTAGAGGAAGTGCTCTCGGGCATCCCCGGCGTGTGGGTGGGCACGCGCTCCGGCAACCACGACATTCGGCTCGTAATCCGCGGCTTCGGGGCCCGGGGGGCTGGGGAACGCTCCAATGCAGGCACAAGCCGCGGGGTGCGCATCCTGCTCAACGGCTTTCCCGAAACAGAGCCCGATGGCCGAACGGCCTTCGACTTTATCGATCTCATCGGGGCGCAGGCCGTGGAGGTGATCCGATCCAACGCTTCAGCTCTGTGGGGCAACGCCTCCGGGGGGTTGGTGGCCGTCGACATCGTGCCCCCCATGGGCACAAACCGGCTCATCTTGCAAGCCCAGACGGGCTCTTACGGCTTTCGGCGCCTGGCCGGATACGGAGGCGCAGCCATAGGGTCAGCCCAGTATTACCTGCAAGCCGGGCTTATCGACTGGCCGGGCTGGCGCGAGCACTCCGAGAGCCATCGCTGGCTTGTGCACACAGGCCTCATAGGGTATATCGGACGGGGATCTCGGCTTGGGGTGCACCTTTCGGGCACGCGCAACCGGTTCCGCATCCCAGGCCCCTTATCCTGGGAGGAATTTCACACAGAGCCTCAAAAGGCCTTCCCCGTCTACCTGCAGCGACAAGAGCGGCGAGATAACAAGCTTTTTCGCATAGGCTCCAGCTTAGAGCACCAAAGCGGCCCGCACCGAATTGAGGCCTCTGCTTTTGCGACTACGAAGGTCCTGCAGCGATCGGAGCGCAACACGTTTCGGGACTTCAACCGCTACTATCTGGGGGGGAGTTTGCTCTACCGGTTTGAACATGAACTCGGCTCCGCTCGTCGCAGCCGCTGGCAGCTTGGGGGAGACGCGGCCTACCAGGACGGGGCGATCCTATTTTACAGCCTGGTCAACGGCCAGCGCGGCACCCAGCTGCGCACCAACAAACGCGAGGGCGCGGGCAACTTCGGGCTGTTCGCGCAACACGAACTGGACCTGTTGCCCGGTGTGCAGCTCTCCTGGGGCGCCCGATACGATTGGATCCCCTACTACGGGGAGGATTTCCTCTCGGCCCGGCGCGATCGGCGCATATACCGGCAAATGAGCCCCAAATTCAGCTTGCTCTGGCGCTATGATCGGCTGGGCAGCATCTACGCGAACATGGGCGGGGGCCTAGAGGTGCCGGCCGGAAACGAGGTGGATCCCCCTCCGGAGCTCGCCAGCCAATACCTGCTTAACCCCAACCTTCGTCCGATGCGCTCAACAAGTTATGAAGTGGGCACCAGACAAGGCTTCCTGCCTCAATCGGGCTTGCTCCGCTGGGTTAGCTATGAGGCGACCGGATATTGGATCGAGGTGCGCGACGAGCTGGTTCCCTTCAACAACGGAGCCTTCTTTACGGGGACAGCCGCATCACGGCGGATCGGACTGGAACTGCAAGCTGCGCTCGAAGCCCATCTGGGCCTCCGCCTGGAGGGAAGCCTCACGCTGGGCCGCTACCGATATACGCGCTATGAGCTTGATCCCCGCTACGGCCGCTTTACAAACCTAGCGCCCGGAGACTACCGCGGCAACCGCATCGCGGGGGTGCCGGAGCGGTACTTTTTTGCCAAGGCCGAATACCGCCTTGGCCGGACTGTGCCCATAAGCGCCGGTCTGCTTTTGCGTGGTTTTGCTTCGTATTGGGCCGACGACGGCAACCGCTGGCGCGTACCCGGGACCGCGGTATGGGATGCCAGACTACGCCTGGGCCCTATGCGGGTGGGCCATCCCTGGATGGCTCTAGAGGGTTTCGTCGCGGTGACGAATCTGGCTAACACCCGATACGCAGCGAGCGTGTTCGTCAACCCCGACATCGTCAACGGACGACCCGTATACCTAGAGCCGGGCTTGCCTCGGCAATTCACCCTGGGTTTAAGCATGCGCCTAGAGCCGTAGCTGGACAAAGATGGAATAGGCTCGTATATTTGCGCTCGCCGGATGCAGGCGTGCTCACCACCACGACGCCGCATCGGGTAGTGCGCAAAACATAAGGAGGCGTCATCATGAAGCAGTTCCTCGGTGTCCTCATGCTGGCTGGCGCGTTGTTCGTGATCGGCTGCGGCGGTCAGCAGCAGCAAACCCCGGCTCAGGAGCAGGTTGAGCCAGCCCCAGCCCCGGCCCCGGCTCCGGCGGACACAGCGGCTCAAGACACCACGGCCCAGCAGCCGGCTCAGTAAAACGCATCGGGTTTCGTCCCACTCCCGGCCCGGCTTGCGAAAAGCCGGGCTTTTTTTTGGGGGGCTCGACAACGGCGCCTTTCGGCTCTCCCCTTTTTGACGTACTTTTCCGGAAAACCAGGAGACCAAAATGAAGCGGCTCGCTCTAGTTGCCTTATGGGCTTGGTGGCCAGCTGGGCTTTTGGCGCAGTCGGCCTTGAGCTGGACCCCGGAGCTAGTCCTGCGCTTCCGCGCCGTTTCGGATGTGGCCATGTCCCCGGATGGCGATCTAGTGGCCTACGTGGTCCGAGAGGCCCTTACGGAAGGCGAAAAGTCCGAGTACCTAAGCCACATTTGGGTCGCTTCGCGCCTAGAGGGCTGGAGCCGCCAATACACGCGGGGTGATAAGTCCTGCACCGCCCCCGCCTTCTCCCCCGACGGCCGATATTTGGCCTTCTTAAGCACCCGGTCGGGCCGTAACCAGATCTGGCTTCTGCCCATGCACGGCGGGGAAGCCGAACAGCTCACAGACGTCGAAACCGGCGTAACCGGCTTCCGCTGGGCCCCAGATGGACGTAGCCTGGCCTTTTTGGCCCCAGACCCAGAAACGCCCGAAGAACGGCAGCGCAAACGCGAAAAGCGCGACGCCTACGTGCTGGACGGGGACTTTAAATACCAACACCTGTATCGGGTCCCCGTGGAGCCAAACGCCCAGGGCAAGCGGCCCATACGCAGGCTCACGCGCGGGGCCTTTCACGTGGTGAGCTTTGACTGGACCCCCGACGGGCGCCGCATCGTGTTTGCCCATCAGCCCGATCCGCGCCTAAACACGGGACTTGTGGAGGTGGATCTTTCCTGGGTGCCGGCCGATAGCGGCTCCGTTACGGCCCTTGTGCGCCGTCCGGGCGTGGACACCAACCCCAAAGTCTCTCCAGACGGCCGATGGGTGGCCTTCACGTCCCACGGCGGCCAACCTGAACGCATCGGGCTTGCGGACGTCTGGGTCGTGCCCCTAGAAGGGGGGCAGCCCCGCAAACTGGCCGACACGCCGGATCGCAACGCGACGCTGCTGGGCTGGTCGGCAGACGGCCGGTATGTGTTCGTGGAGGAAAACGTGCGCGTGGACCGACACGTGCTCCGCCTGCCCGCAGATGGCCGCGCTCCGGAGTTTCTTACGCGGGGCCCGGGCGTGTACGGCCAAGCGGCCTTCGATCGGAACACGCGTTGGATGGCCTTCACCTACGAAAACTCCGACACCCCGGTTGAAGTCTACACGAGCGCCGTAGAGCGTTTCGCTCCGCAGCGCCTGTCGCGGCTCAACGTGGACGTTCCTCTGCCCCCTATGGGGCGCACGGAGGTCCTGCGCTGGCGCTCCTTCGACGGGCTGGAGATCGAAGGCCTGCTCATCTACCCAGTGGACTATCAACCGGGGCGACGTTATCCGCTTATCCTCAACGTGCACGGCGGCCCAGCCGGGGTCTTCAGCCGCACCTTCACGGGCCGAGCCGGGATTTACCTGCTGCAGTACTTCGCCCAACACGGCTACGCGCTGCTATTGCCCAACCCGCGAGGGTCGACCGGATACGGCAAGGATTTCCGCTACGCCAACGTACGGGACTGGGGCTATGGGGATTTCGAGGACCTTATGAGCGGCGTCGACGAGGTCATCCGCCGCGGCGTCGCGCACCCGGACAGCCTGGCGATCATGGGCTGGAGTTACGGGGGCTACATGACGGCCTTCGCTGTTACGCGCACCTCGCGCTTCAAGGCCGCCAGCATGGGGGCCGGCCTGTCGAACCTGATCAGCATGGTCACCACCACCGACATCCCGGATTATCTGGTAGCCCACATGGGGGCGGAGTTCTGGGAGGACTACGCCACCTACGCCAAGCATTCGGCCATCTACCAAATCCAGAACGTACGCACGCCCACGCAGATCATCCACGGGGAAAACGACCGACGCGTGCCCTTCTCGCAGGGCCTGGAGATGTACGTGGCTCTAAAACGCCGCAACGTGCCCACGGAGATGGTCGTGCTTCCCCGCACGCCGCATGGGCCCACCGAGCCCAAACTGCTCCTACAAGTCTCCGGCTTCATCCTGGACTGGTTTGAGCGGCACCTGCGGGGACGAGCCCGCGTAGTCGGCAACGGCTAGCGGCTATGCGGCACAGGCACCAGGCGAAGGTCCTGAAAATCGAAGCTAAAGTCCGTAGCCGGCGACACCGGACGCAAGCGCGCTTCGGCGATTGAGCCGTCGGGGCTAAGCCAGAACGTCAGGAAGGCATCGGCCCGCAGCTCCCGATCATCCCAGCGCACCCAGAAGGTGTCGTATTGCCAGTGCCGCAGCTCCCCCTGTAAGCTTTCGGTGGGCAGAAACCGAATCCGCAGCCGGCCCTCTGCGTAAGTGATCTCCACGTCCCCGTACCAGGCGTCTCGATAGCGGCCTGCATAGCGCTCCAGAGGCAGCGACGGACCTCGGGTGCTGTCGCGCTGGGCCAAGATCCGGGCCTCGGTTTGGGCTAGCTCCCGCTGCGTCCGTTCTTGCAGGCGGCGGTAGGCCTCGATCCAGTCGTAGGCGGGGCGAACGCCCAAGTAATAGTCCAACACCCACCAGGTCAACGCGTTGAAAGCAGCGCCGGATTCTTGATTCGTCAGCACCGCCACCCCGAGCTTGAGCTCCGGCACCAAGGCCACGCGCGAAAGATAGCCCGGAAGCCCTCCCGTGTGCGTGGCCAGCTTTCGGCCTCGATAGTCGCGCACCTGAAAACCAAGCCCGTAGCCGTTAAACTGCATGCGCAGGGGCTCCAGCTCCGCCTCCATGCGCTCCGGAATCGGCATGGGGGTGACGATCGTCCACAGCGCATGCGCCAGGCGCGGACTAAACAACCGCGACCCATCGGCCAGACGACCGGAGTCGAGCAGCGCGATCATCCAGCGGGCCATGTCCTCAGCGCAGGAGTTGATACCCCCGGCCGGATTGGCCGCATCGTGCGTGTAGGGCCGAACGGGCCGCAGGCGCCCCTCTACGGGCGCATGCGGCGTGGCCACGTTGCCTGGCTGCGCCGCCGCAGACAGACGGGGATCGGAGTTGCGCATACCCAACCGATCCAAGATGCGCCGTCCCACGAACTCCTCCCACGTCTGGCCTGAGACGGCCTCTATAAGCTCTCCGGCCACGATGTACAGGTTGTTGTTGTAGGCGTATCGATAGCGCAGCGGATGCGCGATCGGCAGCTGCCGCAGGCGGCGCACGATCTCCTTCCGTGTATACGTCGTGGGCGGCCACCAGAGCAGATCGCCGGCCCCGAGCCCCAACCCGGATTGGTGCACCAACAGGTCCCGCACCGTAAGCTGGCGCGTGATGTAGGGATCGGCCAGCTGAAACCAGGGCAGATACTCGACCACCGGCCGATCCCATTCGAGCTTGCCCTCCTCCACCAGCATCCCCAAGGCCACGGCGGTGAAGGCCTTTGAATTCGAGGCGATGCCGAATCGAGTCTGCGCGTCCACGGGCTCCGTTCGGCCCACGGTGCGCACCCCATAGCCCTTAGCGAGCAAAACCCGGCCGTCCTTGACGATCGCCAGCGCCAGACCCGGCACCTCGAAGGTGCGCATGAGGCGCTCTACGTACGCATCTAGCCCCGGCGGCAGCTCTGCACGGCGCTGCGCCTGCGCCCCCTGTAGGGGCGCAACGAACACAAAAACGGCAACTAGCAGACGCTTCATAGATCCCCCCTTTCGCGGTGCGCTTATGAAAATCCGCCTTCGGACGAGATAAGGCAAACGCCAACGGGTGGGGAAACGCGAGCGCGGTCTTAGGCGTGAAAACGCCTAGAGCCGTCTCCTAGCGAACGATGGCCAAGCTTCGACATCGGAGCCGCAGAAACCGCCTACTTGCCCTCTTGCACGTAGCACGGCGCGAACTAGGCTGGACCGAAGCGCAGTATCGGAACTGGCTAGAGGCCCAAACGGGACGGCGATCCGCCGCCCAGTGCACAGAGGAGGAACTTGAGCGAGCCCTCTACGCCCTACGCGCATGGGGTTGGCCTATAGGGCCGATCCTGAGCCCACAGGCGCGGCTTATTCGGGGTCTATGGGCCCGGCTGCATCGGCTAGGCGGGGTGCGCAATCCGTCTTTGCGGGCGCTGCGCCGCTTTGTACGGCGTATGACCGGAAAGCCCGATGAGACGTGCCTGGATACGCGCGAGGCCAATCGGGTAATCGAAGCCCTCAAGGCCTGGAAAGAACGCCTACGGACATCCCAGGCGGAAGGAGACTAACCGATCCCCGGCTCCGGGTTATCGGGCCCGCCCTTGAGCGGCCACGGCCTCGGCGGCTCGGCGGACCTCCTCGGGATCGCCCAGGTACCGGCGGCCGACCGGCCGCAGGCTCCGCTCGTCAAGCTCATAGACGAGCGGAAAGCCGGTGGGGATGTTCAGCTCCATGACCTCCGACTCCGATAGCCCCTCCAGGTACTTCACCAGGGCTCGGAGGCTGTTGCCATGGGCCACCACGAGGGCCCGGTATCCGGCGCGCAGAACGGGGACCAGATGATCGTGCCAATACGGCAGGACCCGCTCCAGTGTATCGTGCAGCGACTCGGCGGCCGGGAGCACCTTAGGATCCAAATGAGCGTAGCGGGGGTCGAAGCGCGGATGCCGCGGATCATCCCAGGCGAGCTCCGGAGGCCGCACCCCGTAGCCGCGGCGCCAGAGCCTAACCTGCTCCTCCCCGTATCGGACGGCGGTTTCGCTCTTGTCTAGGCCCTGTAGCGCCCCATAGTGGCGTTCGTTTAAACGCCATGAGCGGTGCACGGGCACCCACATCCGATCTAGGGCGTCTAAGACGATCCAGAGCGTGCGGATGGCCCGTTTGAGCACAGAGGTGAAGGCGAGCTCGAAATCCAGCCCGGCCTGGCGCAGCAGCTCGGCCGCGCGCAGCGCCTCCCGTCTTCCCTCCTCGGAAAGATCCACATCGACCCAGCCCGTAAAGCGGTTTTCGAGGTTCCACTGGCTCTGTCCGTGTCGCAGCAAAATGAGCGTCCGGGGCATAGCGAATCCAAAAGCCTACGGGATAGCAAGTTAGCTACGGAAGCCCCCATAGCGCTATGGGGCTTGCTGGGCCGGCCAAGCCAGAGCGACCTGGCTTGGGCTGAAGAGCTCCTGAATTCGCGCTTGGCGGTAATCGAAGATGCGCGCTAAGGCGCGCCGGATCCAAAGCGCATGCAGAATCTTACCCAGGGGGCCAAAAGGCACCTGATACAAGACCTCGTCGGTCATGAGCGTATCGGAGCCCTCTTGGCTAAACCGATGCGTGTGGTGCCAGAAGCTATAGGGGCCGCGCAGCTGCACGTCTACAAACCGATACGGGGGATCGTAGGCAGCAATATAGGTTGTCCAGCGCACAGGCAGGCCCAGGAGCCGAATCCGATAGTCGATAAGCGCTCCCAGATGCATAGGAACCGGCGAGGGGGTGAGCAGCACAAAGCCCAAATCGGGTGGGGTGATGAGGGACAAATTCTCGGGCCGCTCAAAGAAGGGAAAGACCTCTTCTATCGGGCGCGGAATGCGCTGCTGCCGATACAGGCGGTATAGGGCGGCTTGTGGTGTTGCACCCGCTAAGCTGCGCCGAGCCATAGCCCAATCTCGTGTACGCGGTTTAAGCGAAGCATCGACCCAAACCGATCCGGACCCTGATCTTGTTCCCTAGAAAGGGTCTAAGAGCAGCCCAAACCACACCGATGAGCTTTTCCCAAAGAAATGGAAAAAGACCGCCTTCGGGCGGCCCGTGGTGCACCGCCGGGGACTCGAACCCCGAACCCGCTGATTAAGAGTCAGCTGCTCTGCCAGTTGAGCTAGCGGTGCACAGGTAAGTTAACACGCAGGGCCAGGGCGTTTCAAGCGCCCCTTAGGGGTTAAGCCGCTGGCGCAGGGCCTCGTAAAGCAGAAGGGCCGCGGCCACGGACACATTTAGGCTGTCGGCCAAGCCTCGCATCGGGATGCGCAAGCGCACCTGAGCCTGGCGCATCCAGCGTTCCGGAAGCCCCTCGTGTTCGGCTCCCAAGGCCAACGCCACGGGCGGACGCCAGTCGAAATCCCAATACAGCCGCTCCGCCCTCGGAGAGGCCGCAACCAGGGTAAGCCCGCGGAGCCGGATCCAGTCTAGAGCCTCTTGCTCCGAGGCGGGATAAACGGGAAGCCGAAAAACCACCCCCGTGCTGTTGTGAATCACCTGGGGGCTATATAGATCCGTTCCACCCACGACAAGCACAGCGTCTACGCCTGTGGCGTCGGCGCTGCGCAGAATCGCGCCCAGATTTCCGGGTTTTTCCAACCCGAAAAGCACGAGCACTAGCGGCCGTTCGGAAAGGCCTGCGCTTTCAAGCCTACGATCCGGCAAGGGGAAGACCCCGATCAAACGGGCCGGGTGTTCCCGTGTGGAGACGCGCTCCAGGGCCCGCTTCGAAACCCACAACACGGGTCCCGGAGCCCAAGCCAGCAGCTTCTGGGATTCGGGGTCCAGGTCCGGATGCGCCAGGATTGCCTCGGGTAGCAGTCCCGCCTCCAGGGCCCGGGCTATCAGGCGCGGGCCCTCTACAAGCATGCGACCTTGTCGTTCGCGCTCGGCGCGCTTTTTTAAGGCGGCATAGGCCCGGATGCGCGCGCTTCGGGGTCCAAGCAGCTCCGTCATGGAGGTGTCGCCTTCTGATGCCCGTCTTCTCGTCCGTATTTTTGTTTTGGCGGAATCGGTTTGTCTATGTGCGCCTCGACGCAACATGAACGCACCGGGAAAGTCGTCGTCTCGCACGGAGCCTGGTATGAAGTCGATCTAGGCGAAGCAGGACGCGTACGCGCGCGCATTCGGGGTCGGTTTCGGATCGGGGACCGAACCGAGATCCACCCCGTTGTTGTGGGCGATGAAGTGCGGGTGCGCCTGGAACCTGACGGCACAGGCCTGATCTTGGAGCGGCTGCCCCGACGCAATCAGCTCGTTCGGCGCGCGGCAGGGGGGCAGAACTTGGCCCAGGTGTTGGTGGCCAACGTGGACCTGGCCATCTGCGTTCAATCCGTTCACCAGCCGCGCTTTAACCCGGGCTTCCTGGATCGGTTCCTCGTAGCGGCCGAGTCTTATGGCATCCCCGGTGCGCTGTGCGTGAACAAAATCGACTTGGCGCAGAAGCGCGACTGGCGCTGGCTAGAGCCTTTGTTGCGCGTTTACGCGGCGCTAGGCTATCCGGTCGTGCGCACAAGCGCCCACACAGGCGAAGGGCTTGCGGAGCTGCGCGCGCTGCTGAGCGGGCGCGTCTGCGTCTTTTCTGGCCCCTCCGGGGTCGGCAAATCCTCGCTGCTTAACGCCCTTCAGCCCGGCCTGAAACTGCGCGTAGGCGAGGTGAGTCCGGCCACAGAAAAGGGCCGGCATACGACGACGTTTGTCGCCCTGTACCGGTTGGATTTGGGAGGCTACGTGGTCGACACCCCGGGGCTGCGGGAGTTTGGACTGTGGAACATCTCCCCAGAGGAGCTGGGACATTATTTTCCGGAAATGCGCTCCCTGTTAGGGGCCTGCCGGTTTCACAACTGCACGCACGCGCACGAACCAGGCTGCGCTGTTCGGGAGGCCGTCGCCAGGGGCGCAATCGCCCCTTGGCGTTACGAAAGCTACCTGGCCATGCTGGCTACGCTGGAGGAGGCCGAAAGTTAACCTGCCGGCGTCTCCGCAGAGGATGCCCCGGAGCCCATTGTAGGCGGAGAGGCGCTCTGCCCCAGGGACTCCCGCATGCGCGTGTCGGCCTGCAGGTTGCGCAGGGCAAAATAGTCGAGTGCCCCGAGGTTACCTTGGCGGAGGGCCTCGGCGATGGCCCGCGGGATCTCGGCTTCAGCCTCGACGACCTTGGCGCGCATCTCCTCCACACGGGCCCGCATCTCCTGCTCCAAGGCCACGGCCGCAGCCCGGCGCTCTTCGGCCTTGGCGCGGGCGACCTTCAGATCGGCCTCGGCCTGGTCGGCCTGCAGCTTGGCCCCGATGTTTTCGCCCACGTCCACGTCGGCGATGTCGATCGACAGAATCTCATAGGCCGTTCCGGCGTCCAGACCCTTGGAGAGAACCACGCGCGATATTTCGTCGGGGTTCTCCAGCACGCGCTTGTGTGTTTCGGCTGAGCCGATCGTGGTCACGATCCCCTCGCCTACGCGCGCGATGATCGTCTCCTCCCCGGCCCCGCCCACAAGGCGCTCGATGTTGGCGCGCACCGTAACGCGCGCAATAGCCCGCACCTGGATGCCGTCCTTGGCCACGGCCGCCACGGGCGGGGTTTCGATCACCTTGGGGTTGACCGAGATCTGCACGGCCTCGAAAACATCCCGGCCGGCCAGATCTATGGCGGCGGCCCGCTCAAAAGAAAGCGGAATGCCAGCCTTGTCGGCCGAGATCAAGGCGTTGACCACGCGCTGCACGTTGCCGCCGGCCAGATAATGCGCCTCCAGGCGCGCCAGGTCGATCGGAATCCCGGCCTTCGTGGCCGTGATCAGGGCCTTGATGATCACATCGGGCGGCACCTTGCGCAGCCGCATCCCCACGAGGTCCCGCAAGATGTTCAGCCGAACCCCCGAAAAGTAGGCCGTAATCCAGAGCCCGATGGGCACAAAATAGAAAAACAGGATCACGCCCAGCAGAATGGCCAAGATCACCAATAGCGATCCAAGCGTGAGCACCTCCATGGAAAGACCCCTCCTGTTCTGTTTGGGTTAGTCCGCTAAACGTACGACAAGCCGTCCGGACTCGACGCGCACCACCCGCACGCGCGAGGAGCGCGCGATGAACTCCCCTTCGGTTACCACGTCCCAGCGGCGGCCGTCGATCTCCACTATGCCCGAGGGCCGTAGCGGGGTCAGGGCCGTGCCCTCGCGACCGACCCAGCGCTCCGGATCTTCCGAGACGGCAGACCGAAACCCCTCCTGGCTGCGCAGCTCGGCCCGGTTTACAAAGCGCTCCCAGGCCCCCGAGCGGTGCAGCATCCAGAAAAGCAGCCCCACAAGGGCCGCCGCCAGAAGCAGCACCACCGTGCCCCAAGTCCAACCTTCGCTCGAATACGCATAGACGACCCCTGCGGCCAGGGCGAGTAGACCCAGGACGCCCACCACGTTGATCCCGGGTATGAACAGGATCTCCACAAGCAGAAGGCTGGCGCCTAGCAAGACCAGCACGATGGCCAGCAGCGCGTCCATGGGCTCACTCCCGAGCGCGCACCAGCAGCTGCGCTCCGCGCACGTCGATCACCTCCACCTCTGAGCCGGCCGGAATATACGGGCCCTCCGAGACGGCATCCAGCCGCCTGCCGTTGAGCTCGATCACCCCGGAGGGGCGCAGCGGGGTAAGGGCTCGGCCGATCTGTCCGATCCAGTCGGCGGCCGGCTCTACAGCCGTGTAACCCGATTCGGCCTCCTCCAGCACAAGCCGGCCCAGCGGCCTCAGGCGCGGCGCATAGCGACCAAGCGAGAACACGAGCGCCAGAAACAGCACCAGCGTCAGGGCCAGCGTCACTGTAGCGCGAGCCAGCTCATCGAGGCCGGGGAACCGAAGCCCCACATTGCCGATAAGCGCCGCCAGCAGACTCGCCAGCATAAGGCCGATCCCCAATACGCCCGCCACCCCGAAGCCGGGCAGCAGAAACAGCTCCACAAGCAACAACGCGACCCCAATCAAGAAGAGCACAAGCTCCCAGGCCTCAACTAGGCCCAATAGGTAGTGCGGAGCGAAAAAGAGCACCGCGCCCAAAAGCGCCATCAGTCCCGGAAAACCCACACCTGGGGTCTGGAGCTCAAAGTACAGCCCCCCTAGGATCATGAGCAGCAGAATGCTCGTCACCAGGGGATGGCTGAGAAACCGAAGCACGCGCTCCGCCCAAGAGGCCCGATGATCGACAAGCTGAGCCCCCGCCAGCCCTATGGCGGCCAGCGCCTCCTCGATGCCGGCGGCCTTGGCCTCGGCCACCCCCAAGCGCATCGCCTCCTCGGCGCTCAGCGTAAGTACGGTCGTCGAATCATCCAGGCCCGGCACCACGACGCGTTCGTCGACCATGGCCTCCGCAATGCGGGGGTCGCGCCCCGTGGCCTCGGCCGTTGCGCGCATGAGCGCGCGCATGTAGCTCTGGTACTTATCGGGCGCCCGCTCCCCGGAGGAGCCCTCTACGACTGTGGCCGCACCCATGGAGGCGCCCGGGGCCATAACGATCCGATCACAGGCGTAGGCGATAAGCGCCCCGGCGCTGGCCGCGTTCGGATTGATGTAGGCGATCGTCTGGGGCCGGGTCTCCAAGATCACCTTGCGGATCTTGTCCGCCGCCTCCAGCAGCCCCCCGAAGGTGTCGATCTCAAACAGAATGGCGTTGAAGCGCTCGCGCTCGGCGCGCGCCACAGCCCGCTCGATGTACTTGGCTAGCCCGTTCTCCACTAGCCCCTCCACATGCACCCACAGGACCCGAGGAGGCTCGGCGGCCCAAGCAGAGGCAAGAAACGGTAGCGTCCATCCAAAGAGAGCTATCCCGATCGTATGCATCATCGGCAACATACCCGACTTTACGCGTCCTTCAACAGGAAAGATACAGTCAACCCAATTGCCCACGCCTCCTTAGCGAAGGTCATCTCGCCGCAGCCCCTCGCGGTTGAACCGAAGGTGGCCTAAACGGGCTCGCATCCAACGCCGGGAGGCTAAGGCCCCCCTAGAACGCCTATGGCCGGCCCGAACCCTGATATGGACCCACACGGCCAGGCGGTTGAAAATTTTGGAAAACACGATCCCAAATGGAACGATTAGAAGCCCTCAGCGGGCGCTAATCCGAGGCAACTTAGCTGAGGCATAAATGCGCCCAGTGTTGCGGCACTTAATCGGCCACCCTGAGGAAAAATGCCATCAGGAAACGGCAACGCGCGGGCCATCTCAATAGATCGCGGGCCTTTGGGGCTCTCGAGGCCGGCACGCATAGGCGACGGTATCTAAAGACAGCCCTATGGGGCATACGGGAAACCGACAGTTTAGGTGGTCAAACAAAAACCCCTCGCCACAACCCAGCGTAGGGGGAGCGCCGGTTTGGGTGATCCCGATCGCTATTGGATCGCGCCCCGTCTTAAGATTCGGACATGCGGGTATCCCGCCCTTGTACGGGTTGCGTGACATCAACGCGCGAGCCTATAGAGGTCGTAGGCTAAGTAAAAGAAAACCGGCCCGTTCGGGGTCACTACCGCCGCTAGCCCCTGCACCGGAACCTCCTGACCCAGCAGATCGGAAAAAAGCCGATCGGCCCGCTCAAGAAGCTCTGCCCGCTGGGTGGCGAGGTTGTACCGAATGAGCCCGGAACGCTCATAAAAGTCCCCGATGTAGTAGAAGTCGTCCCCAATGAAGACCCCGTTGTGCGCTGTGGCAGGAGGCGCGATACGCATACCGTCGGAGTTTAAGACGGCGATCCGGTGTCCTGCTTCCGGGGCTAGCGTCGTGTCGGTGCGGCCCCCCAGAAGTTGGATCAGCGCCCCCGTATTGCCGTTGTAAATGACCGGCCCCCGGCTGGGATGCAGAAACAGAGAAAACAGCGGACGGGTACCCCGAAACGGGCTGCGCAGGGACTCGTTGTTGAAGACGTAATAAAGCCGCAGCCCCCCTTCGAAGGAGCCCCGGTAGAGCGAATATCGATATCCCCCGACGATCGGATCGGCCACCAGAGCCCAGAGTTGTCCCTGCTGCACGGCGACCTCGGTGATGAGTCGATCGGGGTTTTCGAAGAACCGACGCGCTTCCAGACGGCCTGAGCGGAAGCGCAGCACGGATTTCGGATCGGCTGCGTTTACAGCATATAAAACCCCCCCCTCTACGGCGTCCAGGCCTAACAGGCTATCTGTTACGACCTCGGGCAAGCCCGTTCGGCGTCCCGTGGCCAAATCGAGCGGAATCCTATAGATGCGGCCCTTCCAGATATCGGCCGTGTACAGATAGCCATCCTCAAGGCGCAGGCCCCGATAGAGGCCCGGGCCCAGGACAAGATCCAGATACGGGTTCTCGGGGGCCCGCTCGCAGCCGCAAAGCCCCAGCCAAGCCAACAGCAGGAGGGCGCCCCAGACCCGCGCAGGGCGCCTCCGCTTAGGAGGTGCGGGGCTCAGAGGATGCTGCGCGCACGGCCCAACGCTCCCGGCTTTTCTGGCGGGCCAATTCACGCAGATCGGCCACGGTATCGAGCTCATCGACGATCTCAAAACCGATTAAGGTCTCCAAGACATCTTCCAGCGTGACAAGCCCCTCCAGCCCCCCGAACTCGTCGACGACCAAGAACAGGTGCTCGCGCTGCCGCAAAAAGGCCTCCAGAGCCTGCGCCGCGGTGGCCGACTCATAGACGGCGGAGACCGGCCGCAGCATCTGGCGAATCGGCTGATCCAGCTCGTCACGCGCCGCGGCTAGCTGCAGATCGTTCCGCAACACGATGCCCAGCACAGAGTCGAGCTGACCCTCGTAGACCGGAATGCGGGCATAGGGCAAAACGGCGTGATGGGCGAAGACCTCCCGCACGGTCCAGGAGGCGGGCAAGGCGAAGATGACCGTGCGCGGGGTCATGATGTCTTCTACGCGCACAAGGCGCAAGCTGAGCAGGTTCGTGATGATCCGCCGCTCGTTCTCCTGCAAGGCTCCCTCTTGTTGACCGATCTCGGCCAACACGCGCAGCTCCTCGCGCGTGACCGTAAGTGCGCGCTCGGTACGCGGGGTAAGGCGCCGGATGAGCACCTGTGTGAGCCCCACCACGGGGCGCAACAGCCGCTCCAGCGCCCACAGCACGTAAGCTGCCAGCGGGGCCAGACGCTTCCAATAGAGCACGCCGATCGTTTTGGGCCAGATCTCCGTAAACAGCAACACCAGAAGCGTAAAGGCAGCGGAAAACAGGCTTACGACCTCGTTGCCCCACAACCGTTGGGCTTGGGCCCCGGCGCCGGCGGCGCCGAAGGTATGGGCGATCGTGTTGAGCGTGAGAATCGAGCCCAGGTAGCGCTCCACGTTGGCTTTAACGCGCTCCAGGATCCGCCCCGCCCGTCGCCCTTCCTGCACCAGCAAGCGCACGTAGCTATGGGGCATCGACAGAAGCACAGACTCCAGAAGGGAGCACAGAAACGACACCCCCAAAGCGAGCCCGACGTATGCGAGCAGGGCCCCCATGTTCGTCACGTGACCTCTTTTAGAGCCAAGCGGATGAGCTCTTCCAGGGAAGGCTCGCCTTCGGGATGCGCCCGAAGCACGGCGCGCACGGCCCGCTCGGCGGAGGCGCGGCTGCATCCCAGGGCCATGAGAGCCAGCACGGCCTCCCGATAGCGCTCTATTGGGGGATCGGGTCTTCCGTCAAGGGCTAAGCACAAGGGAAGCCGGTCCGCCAGCTCCAGGATGAGCCGCTCGGCCGTTTTGCGTCCGATGCCGGGGGCGCGCCGCAGCGCCTCGGCATCCCGGGCCAGGATCGCCTCGCGCAGCTCCTGGGCCGATAGGCTGCTTAAGAGCGCAAGCGCCGAGCGCGGCCCCACGCCCGAGACGGCCAGCAGCTGCTCAAAGAGCGCCCGCTCCAGGGGCGTGGCGAATCCATAGAGCGCAACCGCCTCAGACCGGACGTATAGATATGTGTACAGCACGACCTCCGCCTCCGGATCGGGCAAAAGCGCGCAGGTGCTGGTCGGCGTCCAGAGCTCAAAGCCTATTCCGCCGACCTCCAGCACGATCCGAGGGGGGGTCTTCTCAAGCAAACGCCCGCGCAGACGCGCGATCATGCTTCGCGATCCACGATCGCCGCTATGAGTTCGGCTTCGCAGGCCCGCTCCCCATCGACTAGGGCCTTGCCGGCCATGGTGCACAGACGCCGGCGCAGGCTTAGGAGCTCCAGCTCAAAGATCACCTGATCCCCCGGCCGAACGGGCCGGCGAAAACGCGCTTTATCGATGCCCACAAAATAAAACAGGACCTTGCTGGGATCCTCCACATGCTGCACCGCCAAGCAGGCGCCCACCTGAGCCATCGCCTCCAGTAGCAGCACGCCTGGCATGATCGGATGGCCCGGAAAGTGGCCCTGAAAGAAGGGCTCGTTGATCGTGACGTTCTTAAGCCCCACGACCCGGTTTTCCTCCAGCGACAAGATCCGATCCACGAGCAAAAACGGGTAGCGGTGCGGCAGTATCTGCAGGATGCGCGCGATATCCAGCACCAAACGTTCCCCCTTCTTAGTAGCGTGCGCGCAAAGTAGGGGGGCCTTGCCGAACCGCGCAAAATCCACTTTCAGGCCGAAGCAGCGCGGTAGGCGGCCTCGGCTCGTTCGAAAGCCTCCCAGTAGGCCTGCAAGGCCTCGGCAAACCGCTCCCAGTTCCGCTCCGCGTAGGCCTCATCACAGGCCTCTCCGGCTTTGTTGATCGCCTCTAGGTCTTCGGGGCGCTCCGAAAAGAGCCAATGCAGCAGCCCCTCGCGCAGCCGCGCCCCCAGGGCGCGATGCGCGCTTCGCAGCAGCCGAAAGGCCAGCGCCTCAGACCAGGGACCGGCTAGATGCATCAGCTCCCGCCGGTAGCGCCGGAGCTCAGCCTCATGCTCACGGGCCAGCTCAAGAGGATGAACCCAGAGCCGATCCTCGGCCACCCAGATATCGGCCCCGGCTCGGCGCAGCCGAGACCAAAGCAGAAAGGCGGCCATCCAGTCCCGCATAGCGGCCTTTTTGTTTTTTACGGCCCGCCTGCGGGCTTTGTTCTTACGGCGGCACGATGGCCAAGATGCGCAGCGGTCCGCCGCTACCGCCCCGGATCTTCATAGGAAGCGCCACGACGTAAGCGCCCTTCGGGGGCAGCGCCTCTAGATTGGCCACGTTTTCAAAAGCAGGGATGTTCCGAGCGGCCAAGATCCGATGGCTCTGAAAGTCCTCGGAACGCCCATAGTCGATGCTCGGGGTGTCGATGCCGATGGCCTTGATCGCCCGCTCCCGAACAAGCCATTGGGCCGCTTCCGGGTGCAGCCCAGGAAAGCTTAGCCGCGCGAGGGCCTCCGGGCCCCGAAGCGCTGTGCCCAGATAACGGGTCCGATCCGGCCAGAAGCGGCCCATACCCGTGCGCAGCAGCACGATAGCCCCATCCGGGATGCGCCCATGTGCGCGCTCCCAGGCTTGTAGGTCGGCCACTTGGACTTGATAGTCCCGATTTTGAGCGCATGAGTCCGATACGTCGATCAGCACGGCCGGGCCCAAAAGCCGATCCAGGGGGATCTCGTCCGCCCTCCAGCCTCCTTGGGCGAAGTGAATCGGGGCATCCAGATGCGTGCCCCCGTGCTCGGCCGTGGCGAAGCGGTTGGCCGCGTAAAAGTAGCCGCGCTCGGTTACGCCTTCGAAGAGCCGCTCAAGCCGAAATCCGAGCGTGTCCGTAGGCCAATAGATCGTGAGGCTATCGTAGGGATGCGACAGATCCACAAGCCGGCCGCTCGGAAAAGGCAAAGGGGCTTGTTGGCAAGCCCCAAGGGCCAAGGTGAAAAGACAGACGCGCGCACGCATAACCAGACCCTTCTTGCTATCCGAAAAGCTCCCGCGCGATGCGGTAGGTTTGCAAGTGCGCCTCCACGGTGCGTTCCATGGGCTCGGCGTAGCCTCCACCCAAGGTGAGCGCGATCGGCACCTTGAGGCGCCGGGCCCAGGACAGGACCAGCTCGTCGCGCTTGGCCAACCCCTCAAGGGAAAGCGCCAGACGGCCGAGCCGATCCTCGCGCAAGCTATCGACCCCGGCTTGGTAGAGCACGAGATCCGGCCGAAAACGCTCCAGCTTCCGCAACACGGCCTGGACGACCTCCAGGTACGGGGCGTCCTCTGTGCCGTCGGGCAGACCCACGTCCAGGTCCGAGGGCACTTTGCGGAACGGATAGTTGGCCTGCGCGTGCACGCTTGCGGTCCACAAGCCCGGTCGGCCGCGCAACAAGGCGGCTGTGCCGTCGCCCTGATGCACGTCCAAGTCGAGCACAGCCACCCGGCGCACCCAACCCTGGGCGAGAGCCTCCAGAGCCGAGACGGCCAGGTCGTTGAACACGCAGAAGCCCGCCCCCCTGTCGGCGAACGCATGGTGCGTGCCACCGGCCAGGTTGCCCGCTATGCCGGCCTCCAGGGCCGTGCGCACGGCCTGCAGGGTGCCCCCCACGGAAGCCCGGGATCTGCGCACAAGCTCTGGGCTCCAGGGGAAACCGATTTGCCGCTGCTGAGCCTGGGAAAGCCCCCCGAAACGGACCGCAGCAAGGTAAGTCGGGCTATGCGCCCGGGCCAGCACATCCCAGTCCGCCATGGGAGCCAAGGCGAGCTCCGCCTCGCGTACTAGCCCGCAGGCGAGCAGCCGTTGGCGCAGCATGCGGTACTTGCCGGCCGGAAACCGGTGCCCCGGCGGCAGGGGCAGCTCATATGGATCGGAGTAGTAAACCCGCATGTCGACGCCTAAGCATTGAGGGCCAACCACCAGTCCCGGTAAGGGGTGTGCTCTACGCGCTTTCCCGTCCAATCCGGCCCTTCCCCCCACCAGGGGGTGCCCCGCTCTCCCAGAGCCCGCTTGGCTCGATCCACCGCCTTCCGGGCCTGGCTGAGCTGCTCTGCATCTCCGGTGCGCTTGGCCTCGCGCACCATGCGCCGGGCCCGCATGAGCTCCCGAACCCAAAAAGCCCTCTCCGCCTCCGAGAGAGCCGGATCCGTGCAGCGCCACAACCGGCCCTTGGCCACAAAGTATCGCCCATCCGGGGTCACAGGGTAGCGTTTCATGAGGTATTTTATGGGCCAACTTGGATCCCCGCGATGCCTTTACAGGCCCCTAGCTCGAACACAGCGCGCAACGAGAGGGGTTCCGGCCCTGCAACAAGCCTAGGCGGGCCCAGAGAGCAGCCAAAATTCATAAAACATTGCGTATGTTTAGGAGCGCACCGTAGGCATTTGCCATGCCCCAGCCTGCAAGCTTCTGGATAGGCCTGGTTGCCCTCGGCTTGGTTTTGCCCGGAGGGCAGAACGCGCCCGTACGCACCGGGGCTGAGCTCCTCTACGAGCAGGGATGGGGGTGGCTACGCAACCGGCGCATAGGGCTCATCACCAATCACACGGCCCTTTTAGGGGATACGCTGCATTTGGCCGATGCGCTGGCGCGCTCCGGGGTCGTGCGCCTGATGGCGCTTTTCGGGCCGGAGCACGGGATCCGAGGCGCAGCCCCGGCCGGCGAACCCATCGCGGATGAACGAGACCCCAAGACGGGCGTGCCCGTGTATTCGCTCTATGGACCGACCCGAAAGCCCACTCCGCAGATGCTGCGCGACGTGGAGGTGCTTCTCTACGACATCCAGGACGTGGGAGCGCGCTTCTACACGTACATCAGCACCATGGGGCTGGCGATGCAGGCGGCGGCGCAAGCGGGCATCCCGTTTGTCGTGCTGGACCGCCCCAATCCGCTTGGAACTCTCGTAGAGGGACCGATTCTGGACACGGCCCGAGTGCGCTCGTTTGTGGGCCTTTATCCGATTCCGATCGTCTACGGGCTCACAGCCGGTGAACTGGCGCGCATGATCCAGGCTGAGGGCTGGCTTCCAGGACTGGAGCAGTTGGACCTGCGCGTGATTCCCGTCTCAAACTGGCGCAGAAGCCGAACCTGGCCGGACTGGGGACGACGCTGGGTGCCCCCCTCGCCGAACATACCGGACTGGGAGACGGCTCTGCTCTATCCGGGCACCTGCCTCGTCGAAGGCACCACGGTAAGCGAAGGCCGCGGCACCCGCGCGCCGTTTCGCTTAATCGGCGCCCCTTGGGTGGATGGGCTCGCCTTGGCGCGCGCGTTAAACCGGCTGAATCTGCCCGGGGTGCGGTTTCAAGACACCGCCTTTACGCCCGTGGACGTGCCGGGCATGGCCGTTGATCCCAAGCACAAGGGGCGGCGCTGCTACGGGGTCTACATCACGCTCACCGAAGAGGCCCGAAGAAAACCCGAGATCCTCCAACCCGTCCGGCTGGGCCTAGAGCTTGTGCGCCTGCTTTATGCCCAGTGGCGGGTCCGCGGCCAAGGAACGGCCTTCTGGCGCACGGAGGCCTTCGATCGCCTGGTGGGCACTGAAGCGGTGCGCCAATGGATCGAATCCGGCAACAGGCGGGCGCTTTGGGGTCCGAGGGGGTACGCTTTAGATGCGGCGCGCGCCTTTTGGGCCCGCACAAGGCCGTATCGGCTCTATCCGGACTAGGACGACGAGGTTTTCTCGCGAAGAACCTCCCAGAGCGTCCGCAGCAGGGCCTCTCGGGTGATGGGCTTGGGCAGATACCCCTCGAAGGCGGCCTTTTGGATTTGTTCGCGATCCTGATCGGTCGCATAAGCCGTTTGCGCGATGAAGGGCACCGCAAGCAGCGCCGGCCAGCGAGCCCGAAGCGCATCCCGTAGGACCCTCCCTTCCCAGGGATGCGGTAGGTGCAGATCCAGCAACACCACATCGGGCCGTTCCCCGCGAGCCTGGGCCTCTTGACAGAGCCGCATGGCCTCCTCGCCGCTCGGCGCCCACTGCAGCCGAACCAGCCCCCGAAGCGCCTCCTCCACAAAACGAGCGCTTTCGGGATGATCTTCGATGAGCCAGATCCTAGGCAGTAGACCGCGAAGCAGGGCCACGTGCTCCGGATCAGGTCCCTGCCTTTCGACATCGGATACGGACTCCTGAGGGGCCTGAGCGGCCGGAAGCCGGATTTCGACCGTTGTGCCCTCCCCTTTGCGGGAGCGCACTTCGATGGAGCCCTCCATGAGCTCCACTAAGCGCTTGGTGATGCTAAGGCCCAGCCCGCTGCCCTCTGCGCGCCGCTCCCAACCCGTGGACTCTTGTGCAAAGGGCTCAAAGATGCGCGAAAGAAAGGCCGCCTCTATCCCTATGCCCGTATCTTGAACCTGGATGAGCACGTGATCGGCCTTCCTGCGGGCGAGCACATGGATCCATCCGGCCTCGGTGAACTTTACGGCGTTGGAGATCACGTTCAGCAACACTTGATAGAGCCGCTGCTCATCGGCGGACAAGAACAGATCGGCCGGAACCTGACAGCTGAAACGCAACCCCTTTTTGTGCGCCTGGGCCCGAAAGGTCGCCAGGGCCTGCTCCACAAGGGGAAGCAGACGCACGGGGCGGATGTCGACTTGGACTTTTCCCGCCTCTATGCGGCTCAAATCGAGGATATCGTCTAACAGCCGCAGCAGACGCTGGCCGCTACGCTGGATGATGTCCACGAACTCCACAAGATCGGGCCGCTTCAGGACCTCCAGCTCCTCGCGCAGGAGCTCGGCAAACCCCAAGATGCCGTTCATGGGGGTTCGGATCTCATGGCTCATGGAGGCCAAAAAGGCGCTTTTGAGCTGGCTTATCTCCTCAGCCTGCCGACGGGCTTCCCGCTCGGCTTCCAGGGCCCGACACTGCTGGGTGATGTCCTGCGCCGCCCCGTAGATGCGCTCAGAGCCATCGGAGTCGGCAGCCGCAGCCGGCCGAGCGTAGTCCCGAATCCAACGCACCGAGCCGTCCTGGGCAAGAAGCCGCAGTTGGCATACGCTTTCCTGTCCGGCGCGCAGCCGCTCCAGATGGGCCCGCCAAAGGGGCCGATCCTCCGGCACCACCCAGGGTTCAAGGCCGCCGGCCTCGTTGAGGGTCGTTCTCTCCAGCCCCAGGATGCGCAAAAAGGCCCCGCTCAGCCACAGGTACCGAAGCCCGCCCTCCGGCTCCAGCTGCGCCTCGTAGGCCATATCGGAGATGAGTTCGGCGATCGCCCGATGGCGCGCCTCGGAGCGCGCAAGCTCCTGCAGGGCCTGGTCGCGTTCCCGGCGCAGGCGGGCTTTGGCTAAGGCTTCCTCGATGGCCACAGGCAGCCGGGCCGGGTGTTGCTTCAGCACGTAATCGGCTAGCCCCTGCTTCATGCCCTGCGCGGCCACCTCTTCGCTTCCGGTGTCCGTGACCATGAGCACCGGCAGATACGGAAGACGGGCCTTGAGGGCCTCCAACACCTCTAGACCCGTGGCCCAGAACAACCGATAATCGGTGAGCACTACGTCCGGGGGCGCTGTAGCCAAAGCCTCCTCAAACTCGGCGGCGCTGCGAATCTCCCGAAACTCGGCATCCGGAAAGGCGGTACGAAGGCGCCGCACTAGCAGCAGCCGATCGTCGGGATTATCGTCTATAATCCAGATCCTCATGCGCCCCCCTGGATCCATCGGCCTCGGCGCGCAACAGTTCGATCCAAAACACGCTGCCCTGAGTCGGGCCGGCCTGCAAGCCTATGCGGCCGCCCATGAGCTCGACGGCCTTGCGCGCGATCGCCAAGCCCATGCCCGTACCGGGGTAGGCCTCTGGCCCATGCAGGCGCACAAGGGGCTCGAAGATGCGTTCTTGGTGCTCTGGGGGAACCCCGATCCCGTTGTCCTCAAAGGCGATCCGCACCCAACGGGGGCCCGGCTGCACCGTTATGCGCACCCAAGGGGCCAGGCCGGGCGATACGTAGGTAAGCGCATTTCGCAGGAGTTCGCTTGCGCCCGTACGCAACAGGCTCGTATCCCCCCAGACCCAGGCATCGGGGCCTAGGACGCTAAACTCAGCCCGACGCGCGGCCGCAACCTCCCGGTGGGCCGCTAGCGTCTGCTCCAGTACGGGCCGAACTTGAATGGGCCGCAACGCGGTGGGCTCTTTGAAGCCCAGCTGACAGAAGGCATATAGCCGATCTACGAGCACTCTCAGCTGATGCGCCGAGGCCCGGATCCGCTCCAGAAACCGATCCGCCTCCGGCTTCAGCAGAGGGCCCAGGTCTTCGCGCAGGGCCTCTACGTACCCGTCGATGATCCGCAGCGGCGCCCGCAGATCGTGCGCGACGCCTCGGAAGAAAGCCTCAAGCTCGCATTGACGCCGGCGAAGGGCGCGCGTATGCTCGCGCACCTGCTCCAGAAAACGCAGGCGCGCCTGTAGCTCGGCCGGCTCCAGCGGCAGCGCGGCTACCTCGTCGACAAGCTCCCCCCAATACGGCCGCAGATCGGGGAACTTACGCCGGGAAACCAGACACAACACAGGCCAGAAAAGAGGTCTTTCGGCGGCTTTGCGCTGATGCAGGCGCGCCTGATATCTTTCCAGCGCGGCCCAGTCTACAACAGCGCCCACAGAGGGCTGCTCCCAAGGCTCTGGACCCTCAGCCCAAACCCAGATCGATTGGGACCCCAGGAGGGCATTTACTCGCTCCCGGAGGGCGCGTCGTGTTATAAGCAAAAGCCAGCGACCCAGCATAGGGACTTCAGGCAGCATAAGGTGGAATGGCTTTCGATGCGCTCCTCTTCTCCCTCCCCTCCGGTTTGTATCCAACCCCTTGCAGGTCAGACTTTTTTAGCAAAAGAAGATAAACTTTAGAATTCAAAGCGGTCAAGCCTGGCCTAACCGTCCCTCTCGAGATCGAGCGCACACTCAACGCCAGCGCAGGCCCTGCCAGGCGCGCTCCAGGCGGGCCAGCAGTTCCGGCCAGCTTCCCCCGATGGCCGTGATATGCCCCATTTTGCGGCCGCGTCGGACTTCGGCCTTGCCGTACCAGTGGAAGAAGACGTTTCGTTCTCGCAGAAGCGCCTCTAGCCCCTCAAGGCCCGCCCCGTCGAAGGGACCGATCAGGTTGCGCATAACACCGCGGCTGCGCGCGCGCCCGTCTCCAAGCGGCAGACCGCAGATCGCGCGCAGGTGCTGTTCAAACTGCGACGTATAGGCGGCCTCCCAGGTGACGTGACCGGAGTTGTGCACGCGAGGGGCCATTTCGTTTAGCAGCACGGCGCCATCGGGGAGCACGAACATCTCCACGGCCAGCAGGCCCACGTAGCGAAGCCCCTCGGCCAGCCGCCGGGCGTAGCCTTGCGCGCGCCGAGCTACGGAGGAGGGCAGACGAGCCGGAAAGCGGGTCTCGAAGAGAATGCCCTCCCGATGGGTGTTTTCGAAGACCGGGAAGACGGCAAGGCGCCCCTCTGCGGTGCGCGCCAACAAAACGCTGATTTCGCGTTCAAAGGCGACCCAGCGCTCCAGGATCCACGGCCCACGGTTGGGATCCAGCTCCCTTAAGACGTTCTCCACAGAGGCCGAATCTCGCAGTACCCACTGGCCCTTGCCGTCGTAGCCCCCCTCGCAGCTCTTGAGCACGGCGGGAAAGCCGATACGCTCCAAGGCCGGCCCAAGGGCCTCTGGGCTATCTATGGGCTCGAAGGCCACCGTGGGTAGGCCCAAAGAGCGAAAAAACGTTTTTTCCCGCAGCCGGTTCTGGCCAATCCAGAGGGCTTCGGCCGGAGGGTGCACGCGGATTCCTTCGGCCTCCAGGGCGCGTACGGCCTCGGAGTCGACGTTTTCGAACTCAAACGTCACCACCTCGCAAGCCCGCGCCAGAGCGCGCACGGCCTCTAGGTCTTCGTACGGGGCCGTGATCTGTCGGTCGGCCACCTGGGCGGCTGGGCTATCTGGGCTGGGGTCCAGCACCAGCACCCGATAGCCCATCCGGCGCGCCACAAGAGCCAGCATACGCCCCAACTGGCCGCCGCCCAGAATCCCGATTCGCGCCGGAGGAGCAAGAGCGCTCATCAGGCCTCCTCCTTTGGGGGCAACGTCCAGCTGAGCACCTCCTCGGCTAGCTCGCGCCGGTAGTTTTCCAGGCGCTCTACGAGCTCCGGGTATTTGAGCGCGAGCATACGCGCCGCCAGCAGAGCCGCGTTGCGCGCCCCCGCCTCTCCGATGGCGACCGTGGCCACCGGCACGCCCGCGGGCATCTGCACAATCGACAGCAGCGAATCCAGCCCCCCCAGGGCTCGAGTGGTTATGGGCACCCCGATTACGGGCAGCGTCGTCTTCGAGGCGGTCATGCCCGGAAGGTGCGCGGCCCCTCCGGCGCCCGCAATAATGACCTCGATGCCGCGCTCCCGGGCCGATTCGGCGTACTGAAACATCCAGTCCGGCGTTCGGTGGGCCGAGACCACGTGCGCCTCATACGGAATGCCCAGGCGCTCGAGCATGCGACAGGCCTCCTGCATAACCGGCCAGTCTGAACGACTGCCCATGATCACCCCAACGCGCATACTTCGCTCCGCTGTTGGATCGAGCCAGAAGTTAGGGCGCTCTAGCGGGCCCGGACAACGATTGCGCGCGAGCTCCAGTCGGACTATTTTGTTGCGCTCGCTTACAAAATGAGAAAACGATGATCCCCCGGGACGCCTGCATTTACGTGGCCGGCCATCGCGGGCTGGTCGGCTCCGCGATCCTACGTCGGCTTCAAGCCGCCGGCTATCGGAACCTCATCCTGCGCACCCGACAGGAGCTGGATCTGTTGCGGCAGGCTGAGGTGGAGGCGTTCTTCGAGCGGGAGCGCCCGGAGTACGTATTCGTAGCCGCCGCCAAGGTTGGCGGCATCTGGGCCAACGCTACCCGTCCAGCGGAGTTTTTGTACGAAAACCTCCTTATAGAGGCCAACCTCATACATGCGGCCTGGCGCTTCGGGGTCAAGCGGCTGCTTTTTTTGGGCAGCTCCTGTATTTATCCGAAGTTCGCCCCTCAGCCTATTCGGGAAGAAGACCTGCTAACGGGCGCGCTGGAGCCCACCAACGAGCCCTATGCGATCGCCAAAATCGCCGGGTTAAAGCTTTGCGCGGCCTACAATCGGCAGTACGGCACGGACTTTCGGTGCCTGATGCCGAGCAACCTCTACGGTCCGGGGGATAACTTCGATCTGGAGACCAGCCACGTGCTGGCGGCCTTTATTCGCAAGTTCCACGAGGCGCTTCCGGATCGGCCCGTGGTGCTCTGGGGCACGGGCAGCCCGCGTCGGGAGTTTCTGCACGTCGACGACCTGGCCGAAGCTTGTCTGTTTGTGATGAACCTGCCCGAGTTCCCTTATGAGTTTCTGAACGTGGGCACGGGGGAGGATCTGGAGATTCGAGAGCTGGCTGAGCTCGTACAGCGCATCGTCGGACATCGAGGCCCCATCCAATGGGACCAGACGCGGCCCGACGGCACCCCACGCAAGCTACTAGACGTTTCGCGGCTGCGCGCCCTGGGTTGGGCCCCGAAGATCGGGCTAGAAGAGGGCATCCGACAGACATACGCCTGGTACTTAAGCCAAGTGGCCTCCTCGGCCGCTTAGCGGGAGAGGGCTTTATGTTGCGCCCCAAACGCGCGCTCATCACCGGCATCACAGGCCAAGACGGCGCGTACTTGGCCGAGCTGCTGCTCTCGAAGGGTTACGAGGTGCATGGCATCAAGCGCCGCTCTAGCCTATTTAACACGCAGCGCATCGATCACCTGTATCAGGATCCCCACGAGCCCGGCACGCGCTTCTTTCTGCATTACGGGGACATGACGGACTCCACGAACCTGATTCGGATCATCCAGGAGGTGCAGCCCGACGAAATCTACAACTTGGCCGCTCAGAGCCACGTCAAGGTCTCCTTCGAAACCCCGGAGTACACGGCCAACGCCGACGCCTTGGGCACACTGCGGTTGCTGGAGGCGATCCGCATCCTGGGGCTCACGGATCGCACCAAGTTCTATCAGGCCTCCACAAGCGAGCTTTTCGGCAAGGCCCCAGAGGTACCGCAACGAGAAACCACCCCCTTCTATCCCCGTAGCCCCTACGCCGTGGCTAAACTCTACGCCTACTGGATCACGGTCAACTACCGAGAAGCCTACGGGATCTTCGCTTGCAACGGGATCCTGTTTAACCACGAATCTCCGATTCGGGGCGAGACCTTTGTAACGCGTAAAGTCACGCGCGCGGCGGCCCGCATTAAGCTGGGCCTGCAAAAGAAGCTCTACATCGGCAACCTGGAGGCGCGTCGCGACTGGGGGCATGCGCGCGATTATGCAGAGGCCATGTGGCTTATGCTCCAACAGCCGGAGCCGGACGATTACGTCATCGCCACAGGCGAGACGCATTCCGTGCGGGAGCTCTGCGAGCTAGCCTTTCGGGAGGTCGACATCCCTATCGACTGGATAGGGAAGGGCGTAAATGAAAAGGGGGTCAACGCGCGGACCGGTGAGGTCATCATCGAAATCGATCCCCGATATTTTCGCCCCACCGAGGTGGACATCCTGCAGGGAGACGCGACGAAGGCCCGGGAACGACTGGGGTGGTGCCCGCGCTACACTTTCGAAGAGCTTATCCGAGAAATGGTACGAGAGGACCTACAGGCCATCCTCCATCCCCCCGTCTCCCATGCAACGGAGGATTGACGGCGCCCTCTCGTTGCCCGATCCGCGACCATTGGCCGATATTTCGCCGATCTAATCCGGAAAGAGGCGCTGTATGCGACTGCCCTTTGCCCTAGCCCGTCGCTTCGTGGCCGGAGAGCAGTTCGAGGAGGCGGTCCCCAAGGTGCGCGCGCTCAACGCACGCGGGATCGGGGTCACGCTGGATCTTTTAGGCGAATACGTAACGGACCGCGCGCGGGCCGAAAAGGCCGCTCGTGATTACCTAGAGCTGCTCGAGCGCATCCAGAAGGCTCAGCTGGAGGCCACCGTTTCCATCAAGCTCAGCATGCTGGGCTTGAAAATCGACCGCGATCTGGCGCGTGCAGGATTGTTTCGGCTTTTGGAAAAAGCCCACGCCCTTGGCCAGTTTATCACCATCGACATGGAGGGCTCTGATCTGACCCAAGCCATTTTGGATCTGTTCGAGGAGGCCCACGATCGCTACCCCGAAAACGTCGGCACGGTTCTACAGGCCTATCTGTACCGGACCGAGCAAGACGTAGAGCGCATGATCGCTCGGGGTGCCCAGATCCGGCTCTGCAAAGGCGCCTACAAGGAGCCGCCCTCGATCGCGTACCAGCGCATGGATCAGATCCGCGAGCGCTTCTTGCAGTACATGCGTCGCCTTTTGGAGCACGGCCGCTATCCGGCCATCGCCACCCACGATGACCGCCTTATTGCGGCCACCAAAGCTTTCGCCCAAGAAAAGGGCATAACCGCCGATCGCTTCGAGTTTCAGATGCTATACGGTATCCGGCCGCAGATGCAGGTGCGTTTGGTCGAGGAAGGCTACCGCATGCGCGTGTACGTGCCTTTCGGCCGGGAATGGCTGCCGTACTTCAGCCGTCGGTTGCGGGAACGCAAGGAGAACGTCTGGTTCGTGCTCACGAACCTCTTCAGAGCCTAAGGCCCGATGCGAGCCGAAGGGGAGCTTCTGGAGCTGTTGCGGCAGATCCGCGCTTTCCTCGCCTACCAGGTGGAGGTGTTTGGCCCGGAGCTGCTATGCGCCTCGGCAAAGCCGGCCCAGCCCTCCTCCTCCGAAGGGGCTAGCAAGGGAAACCGCCCCGCCGATCCCTGGGAAGCGCTCGGCGAGGCGCTTCCGGAAGCCCTGCGAGGCATACGGGATCTGGAAACGCTAGAGGCTCTGGTGCGACCTTGCACGCAATGTCGGCTGGCGCGCACCCGTCGGCACGTCGTCTTCGGAACAGGCAACCCCCAGGCGCGTCTTGTGCTGGTCGGGGAGGCCCCAGGGGCCGACGAAGACGCCACAGGGGTCCCCTTTGTGGGCAAAGCCGGTCAGCTTCTGGATCGTATCTTGGCTGCCATTGGGTTCACGCGCCATGAGGTTTACATCTGCAACGTGCTCAAATGCCGCCCTCCATACAACCGGGACCCGGAGCCCGAGGAGGTCGCGGCCTGTCGTCCGTACTTGCTGCGGCAGTTGGACCTTATCCGCCCTCGGCTTATTTTAGCTTTGGGTCGGCATGCGGCCACGGCGTTGCTGCAGACCACGGAGCCGCTTTCTCAGCTCCGGGGGCGCTTGCATCCGTTCTATGGAGCGGAGGTAGTCGTCACCTACCATCCAGCCGCTTTGCTGCGCAACCCGGGCTGGAAACGGCTGGTCTGGGAGGACGTACAGCTGCTGCGCCGTCGATATGATGAACTCATCGGGTCATGAGCGGCCGAGGTAAAGATCTGCCCAGACGCGTTGAGGACCTGCTGGGAGCCTTCTCAGAGCCCAACCCTCTTTTGGGGTCCACCCCGGTTTCGGGCTCTCCTCCGACGCGGCCGAACCCTCCCGGAGGCCGCCTGCCTCCTCAGGCTGTAGAGGTGGAACAGGCGATACTGGGAGCCCTGCTCACAAGCCGCGAAGCGATCCCCAAGGCGATCGAAATCCTTCCCCCAAGAGCCTTCTATCACCCCGGACACCGGTGGATCTACCAGGCGATTATGGAGCTCTTCGAACGGGGCGACCCCGTGGACTTGATCACGGTCCAGGAAGAGCTGCGCCGGCAGGGACGCCTGGAGGAGGTGGGCGGGGTGGCGTATCTGGCCGGATTGACCGCGCAGGTGGCCTCCAGCGTCCACGTCGAATATCACGCCCGCATCGTTCTGGAGAAGGCCATCTTGCGGGAGCTGATTTCCCTGGGCTCTCACATAGCGCAGCGCGCTTTCGAGGAGGACGCCGATCCATTCCAGTTGCTCGATCAGGCCGAGCAGGAGATCTTCCAGCTATCTGCCGCGGGCATGCGGCGGCCGGCGCAGCGCATGAACGACGTGCTCAAAGAGACCCTGGAGCGCCTTGAGGCTCTGCATGGCCGCGACGGAGGGGTTACGGGCGTGCCCTCCGGGTTTCATAAGCTCGATGAGCTCACCGCGGGCTGGCAGCCCTCGGATCTCATCATCGTGGCCGCGCGCCCGTCGATGGGCAAAACGAGCTTCGTGCTTTCGGCCGTGCGCAACGCGGCCCTGCACCCGCGCAAACCTACGGCGGCTGTGATCTTTAGCCTGGAGATGTCGGCCACGCAGATCGCCCAACGGCTTCTGTGCGCTGAAGCGCGCGTTGACGCCCAGGCGCTGCGCACGGGCAAACTCCATGACGACGAATGGCCCCGGTTGGCGCGCGCAGCCGGCGTGTTATCCCGGGCTAAGATCTTTATTGACGATACGCCCTCGATGAACGTGCTCGAACTACGCGCCAAGTGCCGACGCCTAAAAAACGAGCACGACATCGGGCTCATTGTGCTCGACTATCTGCAGCTCATGCACGGATTGCGAGGCGCACAGAGCCGAGAACAGGAGATCGCGCAGATTTCGCGCTCCCTTAAGGCCCTGGCCAAGGAGCTCGACGTGCCCGTGATCGCGATTTCGCAGCTGTCGCGCGCCGTGGAGCTCCGGGCTGATAAAAGGCCTCAGCTATCAGATCTGCGCGAGTCGGGCTCGATCGAGCAAGATGCGGACGTCGTGCTCTTTATTTACCGCGCCGAACGCTACGGGGTCAAAGTCGACGAACGGGGCAACCCCACCGAGGGCATTGCCGAGCTGATCGTGGGCAAACAACGCAACGGACCAGTGGGGACCGTGTACCTGGCCTTTATCGATCAGTACGCACGCTTCGAGAACTTGGACACGATATATGCCTCTTATCCCGGCTCTCCCCCCGCGAACGCGCCTTTTTAGGCCCCCTCTGGTGCTTTTTGTGCTCTTCTGGCCGTTTTCCCCGGCCTTCGGGCAGGGCGCTTGGGCCGTACACGGGCAAATAGGCCCCACGGTCTTTCGGGGGGATTATGATCCGGGGCCCTGGCGGCTGGGACTGAGCATAGGCGGGGCCCGGGAACTATGGCCCGACGCCTGGTTGGGGGCCGAGTGGGGCTGGTTACCCTTCCAAGCCCGCGTTCGTCCCCTTTGGCTGAGCCAACATCCCCAGCTGCCCAGCTCAATCCAGGCCGACCCGATGTACCTCAGCCTGCTTTTGCGCTGGACCCCCAGACTAGGGGCGGAGTCTTGGTATCCTGTGCTTGAGGCCGGTGCCGGCCTTATGTGGCTAGAACCGCAGAACGCCTCGGGCGCGCGGCTTCGCAGCCTTCCGGAAACACGCGCCCCGGGAGAATCCTACAGCGGGCTGGGGAGCGCTTTTCCCCTTCGGATCGGCCTGGCCCGGGAAATACACCCCCGCTGGGCCGTGCGCGTTTTGGTGGAGGCCTGGCTTCCATTGCAGGATTACTGGGATAACACAAGCCACCTGGCCAACCCCCGTACAAAAGACGCGCTCTGGGGACTCCGTGTAGGGCTGCTCTATCTCCATGATCGCCCTTTATCCGGCTCCCCGCTGCCCGCCGAAAACCGGTCGGAGGACCCGTTGGTGTGGACGGTCCGTATCGTAACGCTTGCCAGCGCCGATCAAGCGGTCCAGGTGCGGGCCTTCCTTTCGGCTAACCGATGGGAGGTGGAGATGCTCGAGAAACCGGACCCGATACACGGCCGTCTCTGGGTGCTCTTTTTCGGCCGTTATAGCAATCGCCAGGCTGGGGAGTCAGATCGGGCCCGCATAGAAGCTCTGCTCAAGGAGTCACCCTACTTCCGACTCGACCCCAACCCTCCTGAGGTGGTCCTGTTGCGCACCCTGCGCCTGATCCGCAATCAGGAGTAGCCGGATCCGGAGCCGACGGGGGCGTGCTCGGAGGAATGCGCCCGGACACGCCAGAAGGCCTCCACGCGCGCCGCGATGCCGGCGGGATCCAACCCCACCTCGGCGTACAGCTCGGCCGGGGAGCCGTGTTCAACGAAGCGGTCCGGTAGCCCCAGACGCAGCACGTGCCCCGAGTAGCCGCGCTCGGCCAGGTATTCGAGAACGGCGCTTCCGAAGCCGCCCATGAGGACGCCGTCCTCTATGGTGACCAAAACCGGGTAGCGTTCGGCCGCCTCATCAATCAAAGCCGTATCGAGAGGCTTGACGAAACGCATATCGTAACAAGCGGCCGAAATGCCGCGCTCCTGTAACAGCTGACGGGCCCGCATCGCGTGCGTTCCGATGTGTCCGTAGCTCAGCAGGGCCAGATCCGTTCCATCAGCCAGCTTGCGGCCCCGGCCGATGGGGATGCGCGCAAATCCGGGCCGCAAGGGCATGCCCGTAGCGGGCCCTCGCGGATAGCGGATCGCAAAGGGCCCCTCATGGTGCAGGGCCGTGTACAGGAGATCCCGCAGGTCTTGTTCGTCCATGGGCGCGGCCACAACGAGGTTTGGAATGCAGCGCAGATACGCGATATCGAAGGCCCCATGATGCGTGGGGCCGTCAGCCCCCACGAGCCCAGCCCGGTCCATGCAAAAAATGACCGGCAGCTGCTGCAGGCAGACGTCGTGGATGATCTGATCGTAGGCCCGCTGCAGGAAAGTCGAATAGATGGCCACAAAGGGTCGGAAGCCCTGCGTGGCCAATCCGGCTGCGAACGTGACGGCGTGCTGTTCGGCGATGCCCACGTCAAAAGCGCGATCCGGCATGGCCTCCATGAGCAGGCGCACGCTTGTGCCCGTAGGCATGGCGGCCGTGATGGCGAGCACACGCTCATCGCTTTGGGCTAGCTCCACAAGGGCCCGGCCGAAGACGTCCTGCCAGTTCGGAGCCTTGGGAGCGTCGGCGCCCTTAAGCGGTTGGCCAGTGATCTTGTCGAAGGGATGGCCCTGTGCGTGCCATTTGACCTGATCCCGCTCGGCGGGCCCGAAGCCCTTTCCCTTGACCGTGACCACGTGGAGCAGCTTGGGGCCGGGTAGCGCGCGCAGATCCTCCAGCACGCGCACTAGCCGGAACACGTCATGGCCGTCTATGGGGCCAAAGTAGCGAAAGCCCAATGCCTCAAAGAACATCCCCGGCGTAAAAGCGGCCACGAGCGCATCTTCCAGACGCGCGGCCACATGGCGCAGCTGCTCACCTAGACCCTTAAGATGCCCGAGCCACTTCCAGATCTCGTCTCGGATGCGGTTAAAGGTCTTTGTGGCCGCCAGTTCCGCCAAGTACTCTTTAAGCGCCCCCACGTTGGGGTCGATGGACATCTGATTGTCGTTGAGCACCACGAGCAGATCGGTCTTGAGAGCCCCCGCGTTGTTGAGCGCTTCAAAGGCCATGCCTCCGGTAAGCCCCCCGTCGCCGATCACCGCTACGACCTTTCGGTCGCGCTCGCCCTTGCGATCTCGGGCTATGGCCATGCCCAGGGCGGCCGAAATCGAGGTAGAGGCGTGCCCCACACCGAAGGTGTCATAGGGGCTTTCACCGCGCTTGGGAAAGCCGCTCAGACCCCCGTACTGACGATTGGTGGGGAAGCGATCTCGACGCCCAGTGAGGATCTTGTGCCCGTAGGCCTGATGCCCCACATCCCAGACGAGCAGATCATACGGGGTCTGGTAGACGTAATGCAGCGCCACGGTCAGCTCTACGGCCCCGAGGCTGGCGCCGAAGTGGCCGCCAATCACCGAAATGACATCGATGATATACTGCCGGAGCTCCTCGCAAACCTGAGGGAGCTGATTGAGGGGTAGACGGCGCAAATCGGCCGGCTCGTCGATCTGCCGAAGCAGGAGACCTGGGGTGAACGACATGCGCGCCCTCGCTTTACGTGGAGGCCTCGTCCTGGAAGTCTGAGGCGATTTGCCGAACCCGCAGCGTGGCCTCATCCAGTTGCCGCAGGCAATAGCGAATAAGCGCCATGCCCCGTTCGTAGCGGCGAATCGCCTCCTCAAGCCCGATATGGGCTACGTGCGCGGACTCCAACGATTGCACGATCGCCTCCAGTTCCCGCAACGCCTCTTCGAAGCTCAAAGGATGTTCGGGGTGTTCGCTCATGCAGATCTCCCTTCGATACGAGCCGGCAAGCGACCGTCATAAAACTCCAGCTCAATCCGATCTCCGGCGGTTAGCTCCCGAGCCTGATGTATCAGGTGGCCATCGTGCCAGACCAAGGCAAAACCGCGTTCAAGGGGCACCGTAGGCCGTTGGGCAGCAAGCCGCATCCGTAGCTGCTCCAAATGCGCACGCTCCCGCTCTAGCCGCCACGCGATGGCCCGCGCAAGCCGTTCGGCCAGATCCGAAAGCCAGCGCTCGCGCTCGCGCAGTAGATCGAGCGCCCGGCGCAGCCCGTGTCGGTTGCGCAGGGCCCCTAAGCGCTCCCGCTGCCAGCGCAGCATGGCGCGGAGAGTCGCCTCCAACCGCTGAGCCTGCCTGAGAAGCCGATCCCGGAGCTCGACTTGATCCGGCACCACGAGCTCGGCCGCGTTCGAGGGCGTAGCCGCGCGCACGTCAGCGGCCAGATCGCAAAGGGTGATATCGATCTCATGGCCCACAGCGGACACAACGGGGATGCGCGAGCCGAAAACCGCCCGCACGACGACCTCCTCGTTGAAGGCCCACAGGTCCTCGGCCGACCCCCCACCGCGGCCCACGATGAGCACGTCAACGGGTTCGCAGCGGTTGAAGTACGCGATACCGGCTGCGATCTCATCGGCCGCCCCCACCCCCTGCACGCGGGCAGGATAAACGAGGACCTCTACAAGGGGAAAGCGCCGTCTGAGGATGCGCAGCATATCCTGCAGGGCCGCTCCCGTAGGCGAGGTGACGATCCCGATTCGCCTCGGGAAGGGGGGAAGCGGTTGACGTGCCTTAGAAAAAAGCCCCTCGGCGTGCAGACGCGCCTTTAGCAGTTCAAAGGCCCGTTGCAGGGCTCCGATGCCGTCAGCCTGAAGCCGGTCGACGTCAAGCTGATAGCGCCCCTGCCGTTCGTAGACCGTGATGCCGCCGTGGGCGCGCACCTGCATGCCGTCCTCGGGCCGAAAGGGCATATAGGAGGTACGCTGACGCCAAACTACGCATTCCAAGGCAGCCTCGGCGTCTTTAAGCGTAAAATACCAGTGCCCGTTTCCGTGTTGGCGAAAATTCGAAACCTCCCCTACCACCCAGAGGTCGTCGAAACCTGCCTCCAACGTAAGGCGAATGGCGCGCGTAAGCTCCCCCACGGTGAGGGGGCGTACCTCAGTATGCTCCATCAAGCTCACGGCTTCTAGGGCAAGCTAATCCGATCGGCGTGGACCTCTACGAAGGTCTTCCAGCCGCGCCGGGGCTTTCTTGCGCTCGCCTGATCTCGATGGGCGTGGCAATAGGCCACGGCCAGCGCATCGGAGGCGTCGGATGAAGGGGGCTTTTGCTCTCCGGACAACCCCAGAAGAGCGCATAAGGTACGCCACACCTGCTCCTTGGAGGCGCTTCCGCGTCCGGTGACGGCCTTTTTGACCTGCGCCGGCAGGTATTCGACCACCGGCACGCCCTCATGCGCGGCGGCCAGCATGGCCGCGGCTTGAGCGCGCCCCAATTTGAGCATAGCTTGGGGGTCGCGTCCGTAAACAGGCATCTCCAGAGCGCAGACATGAGGCCGATGATGGCGCATGATCTGCCGCAGGCGCCGGTAAAGCTCTTCGAGCCGCTCCGGATGCGGGGCCCGGCAGGTGAGCTCGAGCGCACCAAACCCCCGGAGCAGGCAGCCCCTAGAGTCCGCCTCCAACACGGCAAACCCGGTGCGACGGGAGCCCGGATCGATGCCCAAGATGATCATGCGCCCGCCTCAGAGAGCGCGGCCACCGTCTCTTCGTCCATCTCCAGGTTCGTGTAGACGGCCTGCACGTCGTCTAAGTCCTCCAGAGCCTCGATGAGCCGCAATGCCCGACGGGCCGTTTCGGGATCGACTTTGACGGTCGTCGTGGGCACCATCTCAAGGGCGGCCTTCTCCATGCGGAAGCCGGCCGCTAGAAGGGCCTCCCGAACAGGGGCGAAGGCCTCGCGCGGGGTGGTGACCACGTATACGTCCCCTTCCAGAGCCAGGTCCTCAGCTCCGGCGTCCAAGATGGCCTGCAGCAGATCCTCCTCCCGCACCCCGTCGGCGGGCACGTGCAAGATGCCCTTGCGTTCAAACAGGTAAGCCACGCTGCCGGAGGTGCCCAGGTTGCCCCCATGGCGGCTGAAAAGATGACGCACCTCGGCCACGGTCCGGTTAGGGTTGTCCGTGAGCGCATCGATATAGATCGCCACCCCGCCGGGCGCATAGCCTTCGTAGGTCACCGCTTCGTAGGCTTCGGCCTGGTCTTGGCCTGCGGCCTTCTTGATGGCCCGCTCGATGTTTTCCTTGGGCATGTTCACGGCGCGCGCGTTTTCGATGGCCAACCGGAGCCGGGGGTTGCCATCGGGATCGGGGCCACCTTCGCGCACGGCCACCGTGATCTCGCGGATGAGCTTGGTAAACAGTTTGCCCCGCTTGGCATCGACAACGGCTTTTTTGCGCTTAATCTGCGCCCATTTGCTGTGCCCCGCCATAATGCGCTGCCTAGCTTAGCTGCGCTTGAGAAGAAAGGCGCCCGGCTAAAAATAGCCATATGGAGGGGCCGGGCGCAATGAAGCCGGCCCGCTTTCGGGCGGACCGGCTTCGAAGGAGGAGAGGAACGCCCGGAGGCGTTTGGAGTAGGCTAAGCAGGGCGTGATTCGACCTCCGCTGAGGCAACAGGCAGCTCGGCCACCGGCACGGAGTCGGCCAATGTAAAAGTACGCCGGAACCAGGCGCGACCCCGCTCGACCATCACGTACATAACGGGCACAACAACGAGCGTCAAGAACGTGGCCACCGTTAGTCCTACGATCACGGCCACGCCCATCGGCCCCCACCAGGCGGACTGCTCACCACCCCAGAAGAAGTCCGGCTCCAGACGAGTAACCAGCCCTAGGAAGTCGATGTTCATGCCGGCCGTAAGCGGCACAAGACCCAAGATGGCCGTGGAGGCCGTCAGCAGCACGGGCCGCAACCGGGTGCGGCCGGCTCGAACCACGGCCTCCTCAAGCGGCATTCCGCGAGCGCGCAATAGATCCGCGTAGTCGACGAGCACAATCCCGTTGCGCACGGCGATCCCGGCTAGGCTGATGATGCCCAGGCCCGTCATGATGATGGAGAAGGGCATCCGAAACAGGATCAAGCCCCAAAGCACCCCGATGATGGAAAGCAACACGGAGGTGGCGATGATAAGGGGCTTGACGACGGAGTTGAACTCCGCCACCATAATGAGCAGAATGAGCAGCAGGCCAATCAAGAAAGCGCGGCCCAGAAAACGAGAGGCCTCCTCTTGCTCCTGCCGCTGGCCTGTAAAGCGCATCGTGTAGCCTGGTGGGAGCTCAAAGCCCTCCAAGAGGGCACGCACCTCGCCCAGGACCGCGTTCGCGTTGTATTCGTCCTTGACGTTGGCCGAGACCGTGGCCACGCGGTTGAGGTCCTTGCGGTTGACCGTGCCCAGCCCTTCGGTGAGCTCCCAGCGGGCCACGGCGCTTAAGGGGATCTGCCGGCCCTCTTTGAGCACCACCAGGTTGGCCAGCACCTCTGGGGATAGGCGATCTTCGGGCGAAAGCCGCACGGTGATGGGGTATTCGTCCTCGCCGTCCCGGTATTTGCCGGCCTCCACGCCGTTGATGGCGCTTCGGATCGTGGAGGCGATCATCTGCGTGTTCACCCCGTAGAGGGCGGCCCGCTCCCGGTCGATGTGCACCACGAGCTCGGGCCGAACGTCGTTCATGTCGCTCTTTAACCCGTCGAGCTTGGCATACACGGGAGAGCGCTTGAGGGTCTCAAGCACCTGATCCGAAAGCCGCTTGAGCACCTGAAAATCATCCCCGATGATCTCGATGTTGATGGGCAGGCCCGTGGGCGGCCCGATGTTATTGCGTACCACGGACACGTCGGCCCCAGCTATAGCCTCCGGCACGACCTGGCGGATCTGGCGCAGAGTCTGGAAGGCGTCGTGCTGACGCTTGTGGTAGTCGATCAGGTTGAGCGTCACACTGCCCTTGTTGAGCCCTCCGCTGCCGCCAGCGGAAAAGCCAAAGGGATCGGCGGCCCCACCGGAGATGGCCACAATGGACTCTGCATCCTCTCTGCCGGGCAAGCGCGAGACGACCTGCTCCGCGGTGCGCACGGCTTCATCGGTGCGATCCAAGGTGGTACCGGGTGGGAATTCCAGGTTTACGGCTACCGTCCGAGGCGGGGTGTTGGGAAAGAACTCCACCCCAGCATTCAACAGGGCGAAAAGCAGGAAGGTGAGCACCCAGATGCCAAACGTCCCCCCCAGCACGAGCATCCGGTGGCGGAGCCCCCAACGCAGCAGGCTTTCGTAGCGCGCGCTCAACAGAGGCATACCTTGATGCATGAGCCACCGAATGGCGGGCTTCAGCAACCAGCGGCCCGCCGCCCAGGCCAGCACGGAGCCCACCACCAAGACCAGAAACGTCACCCAGCTTACGAGCAGGGCCAGAAGGCCGAAAAGGCCCATACCCAGGGCGAGCAAAATCTTGGCGTTGCGATGCAGGCCGGGGCCGCGCTCGCCCTCCCGACGCATAAACGTGGCCGCTATGGCCGGATTGATCACAAGGGCCACAAACAGAGAGCAAGTAAGGGCGATGATCACCGTGATGGGCAGGTACTTCATGAACTCGCCCACGATGCCCGGCCAGAAAAGCAGCGGGAAAAAGGCCGCCAAAATCGTGAGCGTGGCCGTGATCACGGGCACGGCCACTTCGGCCGTGGCCAACCGGGCGGCTGTAACGCGATCGTAGCCCTCCTCAACGTAGCGGTAGATGTTCTCCACGACCACGATCGCGTCGTCGACCAAAATCCCCAGCGCGAGCACCAGGCTGAAGAGCACAATCATGTTCATGGTATAGCCCAGGGCCCAGATCACGATGAAGGTGAGCAGCATCGTGATCGGGATCGCCACGCCTACGAGCACGGCGTTGCGCACGCCCATGAAGAAGAGCAGCACGGCCACCACCAGAATAAGCCCGGCGATGATGTGATTTTGCAGGTCGTGCACCATGACGGCGATCGTCTTGGACTGATCGCCCGTGATGTCGATCCGCACCCCGGGCGGCAGACTGGGCTTGACCTGGGCCAAGATGGCCTTAATCTGCTCGGCCGTTGCGATAATGTTCTCTCCGCTTCGCTTTTTGACGGAAAGCGTCACCACCGGCTGCCCGTTTAAGCGGGCGTAACTGGAGCGCTCCCGGAAGCCGAAATCCACCACCGCCACGTCGCGCACATACACGGGCCGGCCGTTTACGGTTTTTACCACCAAGTCCTGGACTTCCAGGGGGTCGCGAAACTCCCCAGGCACGCGCACCGCAAAGCGACGGCTTTCGAAGTCGATATTCCCGCCCGGTATGGTGAGGTTTTCGGCCCGAATGGCGTTCACCAGATCCGTGAAGGTGAGGTTGTAATACTTAAGCCGGTTCAGGCTGGCGTAGACCTGCACTTCTCGGTCCAGCCCGCCCGATACGGTCACCTCGAGCACCTGCGGGACCTGCTCAAAACGCTCCTTGAGGTCGTCGGCGATCTTTTTGAGCACTACGAGGCTGTAGTCGCCGGATATGTTCACCTGTAGGATCGGGAACTGGGAGAAATCGATCTCCTGGATGACGGGCTCATCGGCGTCGGCCGGAAGCTTCGTCTTGGCCAGCGCGACCTTTTCCCGGACCTTCTGCAGCGCCTCCTCCATGTTGGTGCCGGCCACAAATTCGACGGTGACCTGGCTGTAGCCCTCTCGGGACTTGGAGGTGATCTGCTTCACCCCGGGTATGGCCTTCAGGGCTGTCTCGATGGGCCGGGTGACGAGCGTCTCGATGTCTCCGGGAGAGACCCCAAGGTAAGGGGTGGCGACGATGATGGTCGGCACCTCGACTTCGGGGGCGGACTCCTTGGGCACGCTCACGTAGGCCATCAAACCGGCCACTACGATGAGGCCCACGAGCACGAAAACGGCGGTTCGATAGCGTACGGCCAATTCCGTGAGCCCAAACCTGCGCGGCCCTGAAGCTCCGTTTCCCGGAAAACCCTGCTGCACAGCGGCCATAATCGGGGTCTCCTTACTTGATCGCCACGGGTTGAACCGGGTTCAGGATCCGGACCCGGTCGTTGGGATTGAGCTTCTCGTATCCGACAGTGATAAGCAGCTCTCCGGGAGCAAGACCCTTGGTTACGACGACCTCGGTTTCGTTTTCAGGGCCCAGCTCCACCCGGCGCGCCTCGGCCCGATAAGAGCCATCGGCTTGCCGAGCGGCCACGAAAACCTGGAAGCCGGCTTCTGTGCGCACCAGCACGGCCTTGGGAACCACGAGGGCGGCCGGCAGGCGCGTTAGCAAGATTCGGAGCTCGGCCACCATCTCAGGCTTGATCAGCCGACCGGGATTGGGGATCTCCACCTCGATCGGAAGCGTGCGGTTTTGCGCATCGATGGATGGGCCCACGTAAGCAATGCGACCCCGAAACGTTCTGCCCGGCAGGACGTCGAAGGACAGCTGCGCAGGCATGCCCGGCCGAATCCTTTCAGCCCAGCGCTCCGGCACCCCGGCCGTGACCTTGATCCGGTCCACGTGAACCAAACGAGCCACAGGGGCGCCGGGAGCGGCCATTTCGCCCTCATGCACGAAAAGACGATCCACAATCCCCGAGACCGGGGCGCGCACGACGGTCTTCTCCAGGCGGGCGCGCAGCGTCTCCAGCTTAGAACGGGCGGCCGCATACGCATAGCGGGCCTGCAGGTACTGAAGCTCGGTTCCGATCGAGTCCTCCTGCCACAGGCGCCGCTGCCGCTCGTAGGTCTCCTTGGCTAGTTCATGAGACGCCTCGGCCTCTTCGAGAGCCGTGCGCAAGAGCGTGTCATCGAGCTTTACAATAGCCCCTCCGGCCGAGACGTAGGCGCCCTTGTCGGCGTATACCTTGGCCACACGCCCGCCCTCCTCTGCGGCCAGGCGCAGATCGTAATAAGCCGCCGCCGTGCCCGTAAGCCGCAAAAAGGCGTCAAAGGGCTTCTCTTGCAGGGGAGTGACCTCCACATTCAGGATGCGCTCCGAGGCGGCGGCCGGCTGAAGTTGGATCGTGGTCTCCTGGGGTGAGCGCGCAGAGCCGCCCGCCTCGGGGCGCTGACATCCGATGAGCACGAGAGCGCCAATGCCGTAGGAAAGCAACCGCAGTGTGTGCACGGATCTAGCTCCTTTACTTTTCGATTTCGGGCACATGGCCCATCGCCCGATCCAGCTCGGCCCGGGCGATGAGGGCATCGTAGATGGCCTGCAGTCGATTGACTTCGGCCTGTGTAAGCAGAAACTCGGCGTCGGTGATCTCTAGTTGGCTACCGGTTCCCTCGCGATATCGAGCACGGGCGATCTCATAGCCTTTTCGCGCCTGTTCTACGGCCCGATTCTGAGCCTCTACGCGGGCTAGGGCCTCGCGCAGGTTGCCGATCAGAGTCCGCAGCTCGGCCTTGGCCAGCTCCTCAAGCTGCTCCTGTTGGGTCCGCGCCTGTCGATAGCCCAGCTGCGCCTGCTCGATGCGAGCGATGCGGCGAAAGCCCGAAAAAATCGGCACCTGCAGCTGCAGCCCAACGGCCAAACTGCTCACGAAACGCTGTTGGGGGTCCCCCATGCCGAAGAAGCGGAATTGTTCGCCTTGAGCCTGCCCCTGCCAACTGGCGAAGGCGTACAAGCTCGGATACAAAGCGGCGCGCTCGGCCGCCACGCGCTGCGCCTCCAGGCGCGCCCGAATCCGCGCCTGACGCAGATCCGAGCGCCGCTCCTGGGCTATAGCGAAAGCCTCCTCTAGGCTCGGTATCGGACGCGCGTCGGCATAGGCCAAGGCGCCCGAGACTTCGATCGGAGCCTCCACATCCAAGCCGATCTGGGCTTTTAGAGCGTTTTTGGCTGCCTCTACCCCGTTCTGTGTCCGGATCAGCTGGGGCTGCAAGTTTGCCAGCTGCACCTCCAGACGCAGCACGTCATAGCCGGAAACCAGCCCCTGGGCCTGCAGGGCCCGGGCTTCCCGCAGGGCGGCCTCGGTCCGCTCTATACTCTGCTGCACCAGGCGCAGCTGCTCCTGTGCCAGCAGCACCCCGTAGAAAGCTTGTTTGACGGCCGTGACGACCTGCAGGCTGGAGCCGCGCAGGGCCTCCTCAGCCAACTCTTCGTACACTTGGGCCACACCGAGCCCCACAAAGACTTGACCCTGAAAGAGCGCTTGCCGAACCGTAAGGACGGTGTTCCAGGCGTTAAGCGCCCCCACCGTGATGGGCCGCAGGGGACGCTTGCCATCCGGGCCCGGCTCGGCCGTGAAATCCGGGAAGAAGAAAACCGGACGCCTGACGTTGTTCGTGTACTGCGTCTGCGCCGTGATCTCAGGGTAGACGTTGCCCCAGGATTCGCGCACCTGCTGTTGGGCGCGCTCCCACTCGAGCACGGCCACCCGCAGTTGACGGTTGCGATCCAAGGCTATCTGCAGAGCATCCTCCAATCGAAGCGGCCGCCCTGCGCTTTGGGCTTCGACCGGTATGGGACCCAAACAGCAAAGCCCTATCAGGGTAAGGACACGCATAGTGGATTCCCTTCTTTAGCTTCTCGGTAAAAGCCCCTCAAAAAGCACCGAAACCACGAAATCGGCCAGCTCTTCGGGGCGCGGCGCCTCCTCTTGACGCGCCGTGAGCATCATGTAATGGTGCACCGCCCCCAGAATCATGTACACCACGCCGCTAGGGGCAAGGGGCCGAATCTGCCCCTCCGCGATGGCTTGCTCCAAGGGCTGACGCAGCACCTCCACCAGGGCCTGATGTTTGTGCATCCAGTAGCGGCCGGCCTCGCGCTGAGACGCCTCCAGCAGCAGCCGCTGACCGTCTTTGATGAGGATCTGGAATAGGTCCAGGTTGTCTTGAAAGAGCCCAATGGCCTCCAGCATGTACTGGCGGTACTTCTCCTGAAGGGGCAATGGGCGACTCATAACGGCCTTAGCCAAGGCCAGACCCTGCGCGTGGACCTCGTCCAAAATGCTGAAGAAAAGCTCCTGCTTGCTGGGGAAGTAGTTGTATACGGTCCCCTTGCCGAGCTGGGCTCGTTGGGCGATCTCCTCTAGCGTAGCGCCCTCGTATCCGCGCTCGGCAAAAACCTGGCGGGCCGCTTGCAATAGCTCGTTGCGTCGCTGCTGTTTTTCGCGCTCCCGGCGCGAAAGCTCAAGTGTGCTCACCCCGGCCTTCCCGGTTCACCTAAAAGTTGACCGATCGGTCATTTCATGACCAATGGGTCAGCGCGGTAAACATCTCCACCCTGGGATAAGTTCCCGGACCAAACGAAGCGGGGATCGGTTACATAGGAACTCCGTTAAACACTCCCACGCGGAGAGCCGTCTAAGCTTGCTGCCGCATTATGGAAAAAACACGCTGGGATAAAACTGCAGAGGAAGCTTGGGCGGAAGAGGCCGCGCTATTGGAGGCGTTTCGCAACGGATGCCGCGAGGAGGCGTTCACCGAACTCGTACGGCGCTATCAGGAGCGGATCTACGGCCTGATCCGTCGCTTGGTTCGCGACCATGCCACGGCCGACGATCTCACGCAGGAGGTGTTCTTGCGGGCATGGGAGGGCCTGGGGCGCTTCCGCGGCCAGGCGCGGTTGTACTCATGGCTGTATCGCATCGCGCTCAACGTGACCATGAGCTATTTTCGCAAACAGCGCCTGCGTCGCTGGATACGTCTGGAGGAGCTCCTGCCGATTCCTGTGGATCCCGCCGAAGATCCCGCAGAGGTTTTGGAGCTTGAGGAACGACAGCGCGCTCTCGAGCGCGCCGTAGAGCGGCTCCCGCCCAAGCAACGCATGGTCTTTATGCTGCGTTATTTTGAGAACCTGCGCTACGAAGAGATCAGCCAGCTTTTGGGTCGCAGCGTGGGGGCGCTTAAAGCCAACTACCATCACGCCGTGGCCAAACTGGGCCGGTACTTAAACCCCAATAAACCTAACGAGCTGCTATGAGACCGTATGCTGTGCCCGAGGGGTACTTCGAATCCCTGCCGGCTCGGATCTGGTCCCGCATCCAGAAGCGGACACAGCAAAGGCGCCGGCGCCGCTGGATCGCTGTGGCCTCCCTCCTGGTGGGAGGCCTTGGCATGGTTTTCTTGCTCCGGTGGCGCACCGATTCTGCCTGGTCTGCAGAGGACGTCTGGGCGCTGCAGCTCCTCCATACGGGCTATGATGCGGCGCTCCTGTGGCTGGATCCCACCTTTGCGAACCCAGAGCCGGATTACCCCTTTCCTGAACCTCCCCACTGGAACGGACTGAACACGGAGTAGCCGCGATGCGCACGTCCTGCTTCTTGACCCTGTTGGCGCTGTCCCTGAGTCCGCTGCAGGCTCAGGCTCAGGACCCAGAGCTGCTTGCTCCTATCGAGCGGCTGGAGCAGATGCACCGTCGATTTCTTCAGAATCGCCTGGCCCTGCCTCCAGAGCGCGCGCAAGTGTTTTGGGCGCTGTATCAGCAGTACACGCGAGAGCTCAACGACCTGCGCCAGGAGCGGATTCGGCTTAACCGCCAACTGCGCCGCGAACGAGACTTCGGCACAGACGAGACCCGCCTGGCCGAGTTGGCCCTGCAGGTGGCAACCTTTGAGGGGCGTATCGCCGAGCTTAAACGCCGCTACTACGAGCGGTTCCGCGAACTGCTGGGCCCACGGGGACTGGCCGCCCTGGTCATCAGCGAACAGGATTTTCTGCTGGAGTTGGACCGTTTAAGACGGGCACGATCCCGTTTTTGACAGCGCCCATCCCGTCGCCGTCTGCCGTGCCCTAGTGGCGGCTGCCTTCATCACGGCTCCCCTCTGGAAAGCGACCATAGCCAGGGGGCTTTCCGGAAGAGAATTGGTAAAATTCACACCAAATTGCGCTTACTTAAGGCGCAGCGCCTTCTAAGGAGCTCGGCATTCCGGGCCTCGCAAACGTATATCTTTATGAACTCCGCCTGAAGAGGTGCGACCATGAAATCCCGCTTAGATGTTCTTGTGGTGGGGGCCGGTCCCGTGGGGCTATGGACGGCCCTGCGGCTACACCAGCTCGGTGTGCGCGAACTAAGGCTCATCGATCGAGCCCAACGCACCAACCTGCACAGTTACGCCTTAGCCCTCCACAGCCGTTCCCTGGAGCTCCTAGAGGCTGCGGGCCTGCTCGAGGACGCACTAACGCGCGGCCACCGCATCAGCCGGATCGGGCTTTACGAGGGATCTACCCTGCAGGCCGAGCTAGACCTAACGAGCCTGCCCAGCCGGCATCCCTACGTGCTTGTGCTCCCGCAAAGCTCCCTGGAGGCCATTTTGGAACATCACCTGCGCGCCCAGCATCAGCCCGTGGAGTGGTATCATGAGCTAGTTGAGGCCACTTCCGGGCCAGATAGCGTGCGGGTGCGCATAGCCACGCTGACGCAAACCATGCAGGGATACCCTATACTGGAACTCGTGCAAAGCGTAGCCCATGTGCGGGAGCTCGAAAGCCGCTTTGTGATCGGGGCAGACGGATTTCACTCCTTCGTGCGTCGGGCGGCTGGAATCGAGTACTCCTCTTTCGGGGAGGCTACCTATTACGCGGTCTTCGAATTCCGGACCCCGGCGATTTTGCCCGACGAACTGCGCCTGCAGTTTGACGGATCCTTGGGCAGCGCCCTCTGGCCGATGGGTCACGGCTTGTACCGGTGGAGCTTCCAGATCGACGCCGGACAGGTGAGCCTGCCTATCAACCCCGAGTGGTTCGAGCAACTCCTGCGCAGCCGCGCCCCGTGGTGGGCCGAGATCCCCTTCGAAATCGTGTGGATGTCCAAGGCCCGCTTTGAACGCCGTTTGGCCGATCGATTCGGCTCGGGCCGCATGTGGCTGGTGGGCGACGCAGCGCACCTGAGCTGGCCTTTTGGTGTGCAGAGCATGAACCGGGGGCTTGAAGAGGGCGAGGAGCTAGCCCAGAGCATAGCGGCGATCCTGTCGGGCAACGCCACGGAGGCGTCGCTCGAGGCTTATGGGGCCAGAGCGCAGGCCGCCTGGGAAGCGCTATTAGGGGTGACGATCCAACCGGAGGCCACCGATACGGCTTCAGCCTGGACACGAGCACACCGGCTGGAGTTGCTCTATAGCCTGCCCGCCACGGGAAAAGCGCTGGAGGCCCTGCTAGCCCAAGTAGGCCTGCGTTGGCAAGCGCCTCTTATGGCGACTTAGCGTTCCCTACCGGGGATGCAACCGCCTCTAGCGCCGGGACCATGGACGTCTGACTCTGCAGGACATCCCGATAATGCCCCAGGAGCTCATCCATGACGCGCTCCCAGGCGAAAGTCTCCGCCCACTGGCGGGCCTCCTGCCCCATACGCCGCCGCAGGGGCTCATCGCGCAACAGAAGCCGGATTCGCTCCACGTAAGCCTCCACCTCGTAGGGGGGGCAGAGAAAACCCGTCTGTCCATGTCGGACCAAGAAGCGGCTGCCGGCGGCGTCGGCGCATACGGCCGGCAGGCCGCTCGCCATAGCCTCCAGCGTAACGTTGCCAAAGGTCTCCGTATCGGAGGGGAATACGAACACATCGCTTGAGGCGTACCCTGTGGCGAGCGCCTCTCCTGTTTGATGCCCCAGAAAGCGCACAAACGGCAGGGCGCGGGCCAGCTCCTCTCGCTCCGGACCGTCTCCAATGACGACAAATCGAAGCTCCGGCTCCAGAGCGTGCAGCTGCTGAAAGACGGCCTTGAGCGTGGGCAGGTTCTTCTCCTGCACGAGACGGCTGACGAAAAGCACGACCCGCTCCCGATCCTGAACCCCGACCATACGCCGCCAGGCCTCGGAGCGACGGGCGGGGTGAAAAAGATCCGTGTCCACGCCGCGCGCCCAGCGTCGGATTTCGGTTTCCACGCCGTGGGCGCGCAGCTCCCGCTCCATCTCCGGGGTGGGCACGTATACGTGCTGGCATTGATTGTAAAACCAGACGAAGTAGCGCCAGCTGGTCTGCTCCAGGCCGTCAAAACGATAGTACTTGAGGTAGCTGGCAAAGTGGGTATGATAGGAGGCCACGACCGGGATCCCATGCCCTTGCCCATAGCGAAGCGCCATCAGACCCAGCAGATCCGGGGTAGCCACGTGCAGTAGCGTGGGCCCAAAGGCGCGCAGCCGGCGCCAGAGGCGGGGGGAGAAGGGGATCGAGAACCGATATTCCGCCCGCCCCGGCACGGGCACCGAAGGAACGGGTACCAGCTCTCCGGTTGGCTCCAGAGCAGGTCGGGGCGCAGTGGGGCTAAAGACCAGCACGGGGATGCGCCGCTCCAGCAGAAACCGCACCAGCCGGTTGAGCGTGAGCGCCACCCCGTCGGGGATGTAATGATAATTGCCCGTAAAAAGGGCAACACGCAATGCGGTAGCCGACATCGTCGTCTCGGCCCTGTTAGCTTCGCAAACCGTCAGGCCGGAGCGCCTGGCCTTCTGGGATCGAACCCCCTACATGCCAGCCCTTTCGGGGCAGTCGGCCTGTGTCCTCCAAGTACTGCAACAAAGCGGGCAGAAGCAACAAGGCGCTCAGGAGCGTCAAGCCCACGCCCCAGAAGGCCACAAAGCCCATACTCCACAGTCCAGGGTGGAAGGTGGTAAAAAGACCCCCAAAGCCCAACATCGTCGTGGCCGAGCCGATGGTAATATGCTGCCCGGTACTGCGCAGTACCCGGAACAGACCGCCCGGGCCCTCCTCTTGGTAGCGATGCGTGATGTGCACCCCGTTGTCCTCTCCGATTCCGAGCACGGCGGGAAGCACGGTGATGTTATACAGGTTCAGCAGAACCCCGGCCAGCCCCATAAGCCCGAAAAGCCACCCGAAGCCCACCAGAAGGGGCAGAAGGGCGATGAAGGTCCAGCCCAGCGAGCCAAAGGTCATCCACATAAGGAGCACGATCACGCCCAGGGTCGCCCCCACCATATACGGGGCCTCGGCTTGCATGAGCTCGATCATGTCAGCGGCGACAATCGAGGAGCTCGCCGCATAGTAAACCTTGCCGTTGGGAAGCGCGATGCGCCCCACGTCCTCTTTAAAGGCGATGGAGTTGCGGGCGTCCGAAAGGCCCACGGCGGGGTAGATCACCACAAAGTTGCCCAGCGTCCCCTCCCGGGTAAGGAAAAGCTGCTTGAGGTAATCCGGCACCTCTTCGACCCGAAGGGGGCGGTCAACCTGGGCCGCCTCCCGCAGCCGATCCAGAAGCGCCTGCTCCTCGCCCTGCGCGCCTCGCAAAAAAGGGTCCTCAAGCAGGGTTCGGATCTCGGCCAGCAGGGCGAGCTTGCGCCGCTGCGTTTCGGGATCCACGGGCAAGCGCTCGGCCAGGGCCTCAACCGAAAGGATCGTAGGCGAGCTCGTGTCGGCCGCCATGCGACGGCGCAGCTCTGCGGCCACGGCGGCGGCGTCCTCTGGGCTAGCGGTGATCACGTAGGCCGGGTTGCGCTTCTGCACCAGGCCAAAGACCCGAACCTCAAGCTCGCGCAGATGGGCGTACTCGGGGAATTCGGGCTCTAGCCTGCCGAAGTCGTACTCGAATCCCAAACGGGGCAAAGCCGCAAGGCATATCGCGGAAAGCCCAAAGCCCAGGCCCAAGACGAACCGGGGGGCCGGGAAGCGTCCCGCAGGAGAGGCGGCCCGCTTCGGCGGGGTCACCGCCGGGGGGAGGTGCACGAGTCGAAAGCGCTCCGCCCAAACCAGAAGGGCCGGCAAGATAAGCAGCGCGCCTACGAGGGCGAAGAGCACGCCCGTGCCCGCTATGAAGCCAAACTCCGAAAAGCCCCGAAAGCGGGCGAACACGAGCACGTATAAGGAGGCGGCCGTGGTGAGCGCGCTTGTGGCGATGGCGGGCCCCACCCAACGGATGAGGTGCTCCAGGGCCCCGAAGACGTCGTCGCCCCGCGTACGCAGCTCTATATAGCGTGCATAGGCGTGAATGCCGTAGTCGATGCCCATACCGAATAGGATCACAAACAGCACGGCCGTCATGAGGTTGAGCTTGCCGAAAAGCCACCAAGCCAACCCGAAGGTCCAGCTCAGGCCCATCAGCAGGGGAAGCCCGATAAGCAGCAGCGGCACCGGAACGCGCAGAAGCTCCTCCAGATAGGCCCGGCGCTTGGAGAAGCCGGCCCGAATGCGGGCCCGAGCGGCTTTAAGCCAAAAGTATCCGGCTAGCAGCGCAAGCACCGAGGAGAAGCCGGCCGCGAAGCTGGAAAAGACGTCATGGGTGACGGCCTCTAGTTCGAAAAGCCGCCGGCGCATGCGCCCTCCGAGCTCCACATGCATCTGCGGATGATAGCGCGCCGGCCTTAGCTCCCCGACCAACCGCTCTAACCGCTCATAGAGCCGGCGCACGTACCCCACGTCGATTTCGCTCCCCACGGGGACGAGCTCGACGATCATGACCGTACTGTCTTCCGAGATCGGGTAGCGCTTGGGCAGGATTGTATTATAGGCGTCCTGCAGCAGGCTGCGCTCTCGCATCCAGACGGCCTGCTCGGCGCTATCGGGCTCTTCTTCGAGCTCGAAAAAAAACGGGTTGGCGCGCAACCGAGCCCGTTCGGCCTCACGCTCCAGAAAGCGCTTTAAGGCCTCTAGCTCCTGCTCAGTGGCCAGATAGAGCGCCTTGGTGCGCAACGGGCCCGGATCGCGCTCAAAGTCGATGCGCCGAAAAAACGGCTCCCCCGTTACGGTGTCGCGCAGGGAGCGCGCGGCCTCGATAAGACTTTGGGCAAAGGCCAAGTTCGCCGCAAAAGAGGGGCTCTGGATGATAACCTGCACCTTGGATTCCGCGCCTAGGGTCTGGCGCAACCGCTCCAGGGCGAGCACGCTGGGGGTCTCCCGCGGCAGCAGGTTGGCCAGATCCGTATCGATGCGCAGCCGAAGACCGTAATAGGCCCCCAGAAGGCTGAGCGAGCCGGCCGCCAGCAAGACCCATCCCGAGCGCCGATACAGGCGCACCAGATGCGGAGCCAGGCGGGCGAACAAGGCGTTCATGGCAGCAGCCGCATGGCCAGCTCAGCGCTCGGAAGCGCGATCAGGTTGTCGAAGTCCGCCTCTGATTGATCCTGAGTGGAGTCGGAGTCCGACCACAGCCCGATGGCAAGCGGAATCGCCGGAGGCTCACCCCCGAAGAGGCGGCGGTAGTCCTGCCGCACATCCCGGACGAGACTCATCCACCGGTTGAGCCCCTCGGGGCCGCTGGCCACCACCACGATTTTGAGGTTCCCCCAGACGCCCTTAGAGAGGACCGTGCCCACGGGAAGCGTGCTGCTCCAAACGTATCGGATCGTGCGAGGAACGCCCAGGGCGTTGACGGAGAAAGTGATCATAAGGCCCGCGGCGGAATCGTCTATGGCCCTTTGGTCTTCGCGCGCGCCCCGGGGGAGCCGGCGCACGCGCCAGTTCCAGTAGAGCACCGGATGGGTGTGCAGGTTCCAGATCCGGCGCTCGCCGTTCGGATAGAGCACGTAGGTCCAGATCCCTTCGGTGCGCACGCGCACGAATTGGTTGTCGCATTCCCGTCGGATCCGAAACGGATATCGGCCGGCCGCCGTATCCTGAGCCGTAATAGGGCGCAGCCGCCGATCCTCAAGCGCCCCCCACGCCTGGGGCCAATGCCCAGGGGGATCGAGCTCGAAATCCTCGATGAGCACGGCGGATCCCGGAAGGGGCCTCCTCAAGGGCGGCAGGCAGTCCCCGAGGCGGGGCATCCCTTGGGGCTCAGCGCCCCACAACCAACCCGCTAGCACCCACAGAGAAGGACCCGAAAGGACCACGATAGCCTCCGGCTTCAGGCAAGATGCGTCTCCGATGCGGACGCTTGCGCCCCTTTAAACGCACCCCGGGGGCTAAGGTTGCCGACCTGTAGGAGAAGCACCAGCACGTTGAGCAGCTTATCCAGAGCGGTTTGCGCCAAAAACAGCGCCGCCACCGCCGCAGCCGGCAGGGCCAACGACCCGGCCAGGGCGATCTGCAGGTTCATTACCAGCACGTCCTTGCCCGGCAGAGCCGGCAGGCGGGCCGACAGGATATCGAGCGCCAGCAACGTCAACCATCCCCTCAGGGGCACCTCCGGGGCGCCCGCCCACCACATGCACACGGTGAGCGCGTGCACCAGGATCAGCCGCCCCGTATGCACCCCGGCTAGCTCCAGCAGCACGCGACGGGGCAACTGGAAAAGAACCCTCCGAAACCGGTATGCGATCGCGCCAAGTAAGAGCAACCCCAAGGCGCATGCGGCCCAGGAGAGGCGGTCCGCTCTCGGCAGGAGCCGGCCGGCCAAGGTGGCGTCGCTTAACAACAACGCCAGCAGAATGCCGACAGCTGTGATGCTTGAGATAAGAGCCGAAAGCAGATTGTTGTCCTTGACCCCCAACCAGGCCTGCCGAGGGGAGACGCCGGCTACACGCTGAGCCCAGAAGAGCAAATAGGCCTCTCCGGAGTAGCCCAGTAGATCGCGGTTATAGACCTTTTTGACCAGAAACGCGCGCAAGCCCTCCCGGAGCGGGAACCGCCAGAGCCTGCGGTACACCCATAGCTCCGAGAGCGGCAAGGAAAGGTAAAGCACTAAAAAAAGGCCATAAAACCAGGGGGAGGTGGGCAGCTTGGCGGCGATCTTCTCCCACCCCAGCTGGCCCAGGTGATAGAGGGAAAGCCCGATTGCGCCCCAGAGGAACAGCGCCGAAGCCCACCGGCTCCAAGAGGAGGACTTAAGAGCGCATGCAACCCGTTTAAGAAGCTCCCGCATAAAAGGAGGCATGTTCTTGTCGTACGATTTGCGTGTCGCGCTCAAACTGGGCGAAGGCCAGCTGCTCCTGAGGGCTTAAGCGGAAGGCGGGGTGATGCGCCCAGCTGCCCCGAAGCCGCGCATACCAGTAAGCCAGGTATCCAAGGGGATGGTTGCGCAGCCGCACAAGAAAATGGGCCAGGTCCCAGGTGTTGCGCCCATGGTAGCAGCGGATGAACAGATACGCATAGCGGCGCCCCAACACCCGCACCCGTCGGGAGCGCCATTGGTCCCGATAAGCCGTATCCTCCTGACGAGCCCATTCCGGGTAGCGCATGCGCAGGTCGCGGCGGTGCAGGATCGTGCCGGGGGTGCCGTGGGGCAGCCAGGCCCGAAAGGGGTGTTTTCGCCATAACGGAACGTCCAGATGCATGAGCGTGTGGCCCAGCAGCACAGCTTCATAGCCCATGAGGGCGTAGCGCATCTGCACCCGGATTCTATCGGGGTGGTACCAATCGTCGTCGTCCCATTGTATGCAGTAGTCGCCCGTGGCGAGCTCCAGGGCCAGGTTCCGGAGCGCCCCAAGGGGCTTGCGGGGTCCTCGGAGGCGCTCGTATCGGACTTGTTCAGGGGGCAATTCAGCCAAAATCGGGCTTAGGTCCTCTTGCCCGTCGTCGAGCACGACGAGCTCCCGGTGAGGCCAGGTTTGCCACTGAAAACACCGCACAGCCCGCCGCACCCACAGGGGGCGGTCAGCGGTTACCATGAGACAGCTCACTTTGGGAAGGGCCATGGTCACAGAACTTGGGCCGAAAGGGCGGGCTCCTCAGAGGTTCCGTTTAGCGGGGCGGCTGTGAGCGTCAGCTCTGCCCACAGCCGGTCGGCGAAGGCGTCAAAGGGCCCCTTCTCCGGCAGTATGCCAAAATGCAGGGCGTACGGAGTCACATACAGATAATCCCCCCATCCCGGTAGCAGGCTAAGTAGACCCATGAGCAGCGTGCGCAGCCAAGCGGGTCGATAGCTGCGCAGCGCATACAGCAGGGGCCGACAGTAGTACAGTACAGAGACGCGCTCAAAATCCGGATCGTATTCGGTAAAATCCGCCACGAAATCCAGCTGCGGGCTTTCCTGGCCCTGCAACCAGGGGAAAACGGGCAGGTTTAGCTTGGCCATCGCCATGGCTAGGCTCCATTCGGCCGATTCCTCAGAGCGCCCCACCTCCTGCCGACGGCTGCGAAAATGCGTCTGGGGCATTTGGCGCAGAAAGTAGGCGGCCAAATCACCCACCCGACGGGCCAGATCCCGATCCTGCGTAAACATCATACCGGCCTGCACGCGGCTTAGGTAGGTGAGGCCGAAGCGATTGAGCGTGCGTTGGCGGCGATTGAGCAGCCAATCCCAAAGCACGCGCACGTCCTTGGGCCCCCCGAAGAAGATGTCCGCTACTTGGGTGCCGGTGATCGTAAAAGAATAGGCCCGCAAGTGCTGCCAAAGCGGATCCGGAGCGCGGCACCAGATCAGATCCGCGTCCACGTACAGGGTGCGCTGAAAGGGTAGATACCGATAAAAGTTGTGCTTAAACCCTACGACCGAGGCGTGCTCGGGGGCCAGCGGCAACAGGAGATCAAAGAGCCCCTCCAGAGCGCGAGCCCGAAGGGCCTCCCGGTGCGCCTCTGAACAAACCAGGGCGACCGGTCGGGATGTATCGTAACGGCGCAGCGTGACCACAGAGGCCACGGCATGCCGTAGGTATCGTAAGTCCCCGTAGGTGACGTATAAGTAGCCCTCTTCTCCAAAAGCTTGGGGAATATCGCGACTTGACATGCTGGCCTGGCTCCTTTGGCTTGCCTAAGAGGATGCTGGACGCGCCCGACGTTGCAGGCGCTCCAGGAGATAGTGAAATCCGCGTGATCGAAGCACGGGTTCAAAAGAACGACGGTAGCTCTGGGCTGTGCTGACCCCATCGAGCACATAATCCACGATCACCCACGCGGCCCCGCGTTTGCGCAGAACATAATCGACGCGCGCGCTCGTGCGCTCCAAGGCGGCGCGGGTCTGCACGTAGGCGGAATCGCCCACCACGCGAATACCCTCGTAGGCGACGCGGGCGCGGTAAATATCCAGGTTTTTGAGGGAATTTTCCTCTATCACCCGTCGAAAGGCGCTCACAAACTGAGTTCGCTCGGCTGCGCTGATCCGCTCCCACCATGGGCCGAGGGCCACGCGGGCCATAGCTTCGAAATCCATGAGCTCCGTAAGCACGCCCTTGAGCCGCTCCCGCTGCTCAGAGCTATAGCTCGCTCCCTGAGGACCCAGGATGGCTTTGATTTGGCGATCGCGGGCCTCCAGAAGCGCGCGGACCCGCGCCTCCTCGCCCTGGCCCCTGGCGACAGAAACGGCGCCCAGCAGAAGAAGCGCCGTGCGAAACCCCCAGCCAAACCGCAGCATTCCTTTACTCCTTTCGCGCCAGTAGTTCCGCCCGCAGGCGCCCGGAGACCTGCTGCAAGCGCAGCCAGGCCAGCTGGCGCTCATAGAGCGTGGTATATAGCGCCATGCGCAGCTCAAACTGACTCTGCACGGCCTCCACCAGATCCTTGGCGCTGCCCAAGGCCAGATCGAAGTTGATCTCCTCGGTGCGCAGCCATTCGTTGGCCACCTGAAGGGCGCGCTCCAGCGCCGCGCAGGCGCTATCCTTGGCCGCAAATTCGGCCCAAGCCTGGGTCACCTCGGCCCGTATGGCCTGTTGCAGCGCCTCCCGCTGCGCCTGCAGCTGCTCTACGCGCGCCCGCGTTCGCTTTAGCGCAAGCGCGCTTTGCCGGAAGTTCAGGTTCTGCCGAATCACCACGCCCGCGCCCACGTAACGCGCGTTCAGAGGATCGTAAACAAACGGATTGCGAAAACTCGACACATGAGGGGCCATGCTCCACTCGCCGCGCAGGCCGAAAAAGACTTGGGGCAGGCGTTCGGCTTGGGTGGCCCGGTGCGTGGCCATGGCGGCGGCAAGAGCCGCCCCTAGCCCCCGTAGTTCGGGCCGCTGATCCAGGGCCAAGGCCACATAGTCGGCCAGAGGTCGCAGGAAATACGGTTCCCGGCGCAGCGCGGAGTCGGCCGGGTAGACGCGAACGCCTTCCGGAAGATCGAGCTGTAGCCGCCACCCTTCCTGCAAGACCCGCTGCTGCCGCTCTAGCTCAAGGGCGCGCAACCGCAACTGCTCCTGAAGCAACCGGGCCTTGTACAAGTCCGCCTGCCGCACGCCCTCTTCGCCTTGTGCAAACAAGCTATCCAGCAGGCGCAGGGCGCGCCGCAGCAGCCCCTCGGCCTCCTGACGCAGTGCTTCGAGCTCCCGCAGGTATAGGCTCGTGTAGTAAAGCTGCGCCACCCGGAAGGCGATCTCGTCGGCTTTGCGCGCACGTCCCTGCTCGGCGGCTTCTTGGGCCGCCGCCGCGGCCTCATACAGGGCACCGGTGCGGTTCCAGAGGTAGATGGGCTGCAGCGCCTCCAGAACCCATTGGCTGAAAGGACCGGGGCGCGACCAATCCCAGGAGAGATCAGGGTCTCGGTAATCGCCCTGAGCCGACGGGGTGAGGGTCAAGAACCCGCGCAAGCTGAGCTCGGGCAGCCAACGCAACGCGCGCGCGCGCTCGCGTTCGAGTTCGGCCAGCCGCACCTCGACGGCCGTTGCCCGCAACTCCGCGGAACGCTCCAGGGCTCGCTCCAAAGCCCCAGGAAGCGTCAGCACCAGCGAGTCGGCCCCCCATAACAGGCCAACCCCCCACACCCATCCCGGCACCATATGTGTCTCCGCGGACTCCTTGCGCCTGCCGCGTGACCTTGACCGACCAGCGGGTCATCTTCCGACCGAAGGGTCGCGCGGCGTTAACGTGTGCCCCTCGCCGGAAGTTCCAAAAAACCGGCGCCCCGCCTCGGGGGGGCCCGCGAACACCGCCATTGCGGCCTTTCCGGCTTGGCCTGTAGCTTTACGCGAATCCCGAGCTTGCTTGCTGCTCCCTCAAAGGGGGCGCATGCCTTTTAGACGAACGAAACAAGGAAAGGGGACATGCGATTACCGAAATCCATCGCCGTGGTGGGCGCTGGCACCATGGGCAACGGAATCGCGCACGTCTTCGCCCTGCATGGCTTCTCGGTGCGGCTCTTCGACGTCGCCCCCGAGGCAATAGCGCGCGCCCTGCGCACCATCGAGCGCAACCTGGATCGGCAGATCCAAAAGGGCCTCATCCCGAAGGGGGACAAGGAGGCGGCCCTTGGACGCATCCAGGCGCACGCGGATCTGGAGGCGGCCCTGACCGAGGTCGAACTGGTGGTGGAGGCGGCGCCCGAACAAGTGGAGCTTAAGCTTGAGCTATTTGCGCGTTTTGACGCCCTCGCGCCCCCAGAGGCGATTCTGGCCAGCAATACCTCCTCGATCTCGATTACGCGCCTGGCCTCGGCCACGCGCCGTCCGGATCGGGTGATCGGCATGCATTTCTTCAACCCCGTGCCCGTGATGGAACTCGTGGAGATCATCTCCGGCCTGCAAACGTCAGAGGAGACCTTTCGCGTTATTGAGGAGACGGCTCGACGTTTGGGCAAAACGCCCGTGGCGGTGCGGGATTTTCCGGGTTTCGTCTCCAACCGGGTGCTCATGCCCATGATCAACGAGGCCATATGGTGCCTCTACGAAGGCGTGGCCACCGCGGAGGCCATAGATCAGGTGATGCGGCTTGGCATGCGCCATCCCATGGGGCCGTTGCGGCTAGCCGATCTTATTGGCCTTGACGTGTGCCTGCACATCTTGAACGTGCTCTACGAAGGCTTCAAAGACCCGAAATATCGCCCCTGCCCGCTTCTGGTGAAGATGGTCGAGGCGGGCCAGTTGGGGGAGAAAACCGGACGGGGGTTTTACGAGTACAAGCAAGCGGAGCCATGAAAGGAGGACCGCCGGTATGCAGCCCGATGTGCTGCCGCAGATGATGAGCTTCGAGCTGTCCGAAGAACAGAAGCTGATCCGACAGACCGCGCGCGAGTTCGCCGATCAGGTATTGCTGGCGGGCGTAATCGAGCGCGACGAGGCTGAGCGCTTCCCCTATGACGAGATCCGCCAGCTGGCCGAGTTGGGCTTCATGGGTATGATGGTCTCCCCGGAGTACGGCGGTGCGGGCCTGGATACGCTGAGCTACGTGCTGGCCATGGAGGAGATCTCCCGCATCGATCCGGCGACGTCGGTCGTCATGTCCGTGAACAATTCCCTCGTCTGCTGGCCCATTGAGCAATACGGGACCGAAGAGCAGAAACGGCGTTATCTGCCCCGGCTCGCTTCCGGGGAGATCTGGGGCGCTTTCTGCCTCTCGGAACCCGAGGCCGGATCCGACGCCTCCAACCAGCACACCACGGCTGTGCGGGATGGGGACTACTACGTGCTCAACGGCACCAAAAACTGGATCACAAACGGCGCCACCGCGGGCCTGTACCTGGTCTTCGCCCAAACCAACCGCGAACTGGGCCACCGAGGTATCTCGGCCTTTCTCGTCGAAAAGGGCTCCCCCGGACTTACCGTCGGGAAAAAAGAGAAAAAACTGGGCATCCGGGCCTCCGACACGACCTCGCTGCACTTCGAAAACGTGCGCGTGCCCGTAGCCAACCGCCTAGGCGAGGAGGGCATGGGTTTTAAAATCGCCATGAGCACCCTAGACGGAGGGCGCATCGGGATCGCGGCCCAAGCCCTGGGCATCGCCCAGGGTGCTTTTGAACGAGCCCTGGCCTATGCGCGCGAACGCAAGGCCTTCGGGGAGCCCATCGCCCAGTTGCAGGCCATCCAGTTCAAGCTCGCCGATATGGCCACGGAGATCGAAGCCGCGCGCCTGCTCACATACAAAGCGGCCTGGGTGAAAGACCAGGGTCGGCCCTACACAAAGGAGGCCTCCATGGCCAAGCTATATGCCTCGCGCGTAGCCGTGAAAGCAGCCCTGGAGGCCATCCAGATTCATGGGGGATACGGGTACGTGCGGGAATACCACGTCGAGCGCATGCTGCGGGATGCAAAGATAACGGAAATCTACGAGGGCACAAGCGAAATCCAGCGCCTGGTGATCGCGCGGCAGTTGCTGAAGGAGTTCGCTTAGGCCATTTGCTAGGCGAGCACACCCGCGATGCGGCCCGGCACCGAGGCCAGAACGGCATCCAGACGGCCGGCCTCGCGCCCCCCGGCCGTAGCCAACGTGGGCTGTCCGCCGCCGCCCCCGCCGAGCTCACGGGCCAGCTCCGAGACGAGCTGACCCGCGTGCAGGCCCCGTTCGCGCACTAGGTCCTCTGAAACCGTGGTCAGGAGCAGCACCTTGCCCTCTGCTGTGACAGAGCCCAGCACGCCCACGGCGCCGGGTCCGAGCCGCTCGCGCAGGTAATAGCCCAGCTGTTTGAGCGTCTCTACGTCCTGCACCTCGATGCGGCCCACTAGCAGCCGCACAGGACCGACAGCCTGCAACTGACTTTGAAGCAGATGCTGCAGCTGGGTCTGAGCGATCTGCAGCCGCAAGCGGGCCAACTCCCGCTCCAGCTCGCGTTTGGATTCGGCCAGGTGCCGCACGGCCTCGGCTACGGAGCGCGACGCGGTGCGGAAAAGCTGCTGTATTTCGGCTAGCTCGGCCTTCTCCTGACGCAGCACCGCATCGGCGGCTGGGCCCACGACGGCCTCCAGGCGTCGCACGCCCGCGGCCACGGCCTCTTCGTGAAGCAGGCGGAAGTAGCCGAGTTCGCCCGTGGCGTCCACGTGGGTGCCGCCGCAGAGCTCCACGGAAAAATCCGGGTCAAAGGTGATCATGCGTACAAACTCGCCGTACTTCTCCCCAAACAGGGCCCGAGCCCCGCGCGCCAGCGCCTCCTCCAGGGGCACTTGGCGCTCCTCGATCTTGGGGATGTTCTCCCAGATTTTTTCGTTGACCAGGCGTTCGATCGCATCCAGCTCGCGCGCGGAGAGACGCTCAAAATGCGAGAAGTCAAACCGCAGCCGATCCGGAGCCACTAGCGATCCCTTCTGGACCACGTGCTCACCCAGGATCCGACGCAGGGCGGCGTGCACCAGATGCGTGGCCGTGTGATGCCGCTTAGCCCCTTCGCGCCAATCCCGATCCACTAGGGCCTCCACGGGGCCCTCGAGCTTTTCGGGGAGGCGTTCCAGTACGTGCGCGATTCGTCCGTCGCGCTTTTGCACATCCAGCACGCGCACCGCCTCCTCACCCCACACAAGCAGGCCGCGGTCGGCGACCTGACCGCCGGCTTCCGCGTAAAACGGGGTCACATCGAGCAACACTTCATATCGGTCCCCTAGCGGACGCCAAGCCCGAACCTGCGAAAGGGTTCTGAGCGTGTCATAGCCTACGAACTCCGAATCGGGCCCCTCGGATACGACCCTCCATTCTTGGCCCAGGGACTGTTGGGCGCGGAAGAGACCGGCTGCGCGAGCTCGCTCCCGCTGCTCCTGCATGAGGAATTCAAAGCGGGCCGTATCCACGGATAGGCCCCGTTCGCGGGCCATGAGCGCCGTTAGGTCGATGGGGAATCCGTAGGTGTCGTGCAAAAGAAAGGCCGTCTCTCCATCGAAGACGCGCTCGCCTTTGGCCTGCAGCTCCGCTGCCCGTCCTTCGAAGAGCTCAATACCCCGGCCCAGAGTGCGCAAAAAGGCCTCCTCTTCGGCGCGCATCACCCGTTCCACGTATGTGGCCTGCTGGCGGATTTCCGGGAACACGTCCCCCATAGTATCCGCTAGAGCGGGCAACAGAGCGTGCAAGAAGGGCTCCCGAAAGCCCAACGCCTGATAGCCATAACGAACGGCCCGCCGAAGCAGGCGCCGCACCACGTAGCCCCGACCTTCGTTGGAGGGCGGAGCCCCGTCGGCTATCGCGAAGGCCACAGCGCGCACGTGATCAACGGCCACGCGCATGGCCACCTGCACGCGCTCCCGTTCGGGCTCCGGCAGCTCTATCCGATCGTAGTCCTCGACCTCTGGACGCGGCACCAGTTCGGCTAGACGCCGCAGAAGCGGCCTGAAAATGTCCGTATCGTAGTTGGAACTCTTGCCCTGCAGCACAGCCGTGATGCGCTCAAAACCCATCCCGGTATCCACGTGCTTGGCCGGAAGCGGCTCCAGTCGGCCGTCCGGACGGCGGTTGAACTGGATGAAGACCAGGTTCCAGATCTCCATCACGCGCGGATCACCGGCGTTCACAAGAGCCGAGCCGGGCACAAGGCGCCGTTCCCGATCCGAACGCAAATCGATGTGGATCTCCGAGCAGGGCCCGCAGGGGCCGGTCTCGCCCATCTCCCAGAAGTTGTCCCGCTTGCCGAAGCGCAACACATGACCGGGGTCTATGTCCGTGACCTCCATCCAGAGGCGAGCGGCCTCCTCATCGGGCTCCAAGTTCTCCTCCGGATCGCCGGCGAAAACGGTCGCATACAGGCGATCCTTGGGCAAAGCCCAACGCTCGGTGAGCAGCTCCCAAGCCCAAGCGATGGCCTCGCGCTTGAAGTAATCGCCAAAGGACCAATTGCCCAGCATCTCGAAGAAGGTGTGATGATACGTATCGTGCCCGACCTCCTCGAGGTCGTTGTGTTTGCCCGAAACGCGGATGCATTTCTGCGTATTGGCGGCCCGCTTGTAGGGGCGTTTGCCCAGACCCAGAAAGACGTCCTTGAACTGGTTCATGCCGGCGTTGGTGAAAAGAAGCGTCGGGTCATCCTTGGGCACCACGGGCGAGGAGGGCACGATCTCATGACCGCGGGCGCGGAAGAAATCCAAAAACTCCTCTCGGATGACGCGGGCAGGTTTCATGGCGAGCAGCTAGGGGCTACCTGACTTCGTGAACAAAAGTACAAAGCAGTGCGCCGTAGAACAAATGAAAGAACGTTTTTTGCGAAGACAATTTGATATAGACGTATCAGCTTGTCTTAAGTTATATCAAGTAAGTACATTTTACTGCTTTGTTGCATTTTGGCCGATTGCCCTCTGGGTTATGGAGGTCAAAATCGCGCGGCCTGTGCGCAGCCGCGACAGGTTTTTGGTTTTTGGTTCTCCTTTGATCGAGCCCGAAGCGATCGAGGAGGTGGTCGACTGCCTCCGAACGGGCTGGCTGGGTACGGGGCCGAAAGTAGCCCGCTTTGAGGAGGCCTTTCGTCGTTACGTGGGCGCACCGCATGCGGTGGCGGTGCACTCTTGTACGGCCGCGCTGCATTTGAGTCTGTTATCCTCCGGCATCGGGCCCGGCGATGAGGTCATCACCACGCCCCTTACGTTTTGCGCTACGGTCAACGCCATCCTGCACGCAGGCGCGCGCCCGGTGTTGGCCGACGTTGATCCGGTGACCATGAACCTGGACCCGGCGGCCGTCGAGGCCGCCATCACGGGGCGCACAGCGGCCATTTTGGCCGTGCACTTCGCCGGCCGCCCCTGTTCGATGGATGCCTTGACTCGGATCGCGGAGCGTCATGGGCTGTTGCTCCTAGAGGACTGCGCCCATGCGATCGAGGCCGAATACCGGGGGCGCAGAACCGGAACGTTTGGTCTTTTTGGCTGCTATAGCTTTTACGTGACCAAAAATATCACCACCGGCGAAGGCGGCATGGTCGTAACCGGCTCCGCTGAACACGCCGCGCGCATCAAACGGCTATCCCTGCATGGACTATCGCACGATGCGTGGAGGCGCTTTGGCGACTCCGGCTACCGGCATTATCAGGTGCTTGAGGCGGGGTTCAAGTACAACATGACGGACCTGCAGGCCGCTATAGGCCTGCATCAGCTGCCCAAGATCGATCTTTGGTGGACGCGCCGCAAGGCGATCTGGGAACGCTACAACGCAGCCTTCGCCGATTTGCCCGTAATCCGGCCCACAGACCCCGAACCCGAAACCCGGCACGCCTTTCATCTGTACACGCTGCTCATCGACGAGGAGCGGGCCGGACTGAGCCGCGATGCGTTTCTTCAGGCCATGACGGCCCATCACATCGGCGTCGGGGTGCATTACGTGAGCATTCCCGAACATCCGTTCTACCGAGAGCACCTCGGCTGGCGACCGGAACAGTGGCCTGTGGCCATGCGCATCGGCAGGCAAACCGTAAGCCTTCCCCTCTCCCCCAAGCTCACGGACGAAGACGTCGAAGACGTCATAGCCGCGGTGCACGACATATTTTCACGCCTGCATACGAGATGGCTTTAGGCCGATGCGGCCCCTTGTATCGGTCATCCTGCCCGTATACCGACGCCCAGCCGAGTGGCTCTGCGAGGCGATAGCGAGCGTTCGGGAGCAGCATCTCTCAGACTGGGAGCTTCTGATCGTAGACGACGGTTCCGAGGACGAAGAGGCTCGCCGGGCCTTTGAGCGCTTTCGAGACGAACGCCTGCGCTTCTATAAGCTCCCTCAAAACCGCGGCCCTGCTGGGGCGCGCAACGTCGGTGCGTGCTTAGCCCGGGGACGATATCTGGCCTTTTTAGACAGCGACGACCGCTACTTGCCGCACCGTCTGCAGCGGCACTCGGAGCTGCTGGAGGCGCACTCCGAAGTGGGTTTTGTCTACGGAGAGCTGATCGGCCAGTTTCCCGATGGTCGGCTCACCAGCCGACCCCTGCAGGGCAAGGGACGTGCGCTGCCGTCGGGCTGGATCGCGCCCGCGCTGCTTCGCCGAAGCTTCATTCGGACCTCGGCTGTGACGGTGCGCCAGGCGGCCTTCCTGTCCGTGGGGGGGTTTGATGAGGCGCTGCGTTGGAACGAAGACGACGACCTGTGGTTTCGCCTGGCGCTGCGCTATCCCGTCCTGTTTTGCCCGGATCCGGTTGCGGTATACCGGTTTCATCCCGGCCGCATGAGCCTAAAGCGGACTGAAGCCGCCCGCTATCAAATCGCCACGTACGCCAAGTACCTCAGCTGGTATCCGGAGCTTATGCGCGCCCTTTCGGCGCCGCTGCGGCGCCGCCTCCTGGGGATCGGTCGGCTATACGTGAGTCGATCTTTGGGGGCCGGATGCGCGCCAGACCGGTCCGTGTTGGGGGCTCTTCTGAAAACGCTGCGCCAGCTACGGCGCCTGCGGCGTCTGGTCCCATGGGAGTGCGCATGAGCGATCCGATCCGCGTGCTGCATCGGGTGCGCACTTGGCTGCCCCGAACCCAGACTTGGCTCTACGAGCAGCTTCGGCACCTGCCCAGAGAGCGCATCCGCAGCGCGGTGGCCGCCGAACGTCCCGAGGGGGATCGCACGGCTTTTCCGTGGCCGGAGCTTTACCTGCTTTTTCAGGATAGCCCTCTTCGATGGGCCTTGGAGCATTTGGCCTTTGCCGTGGGCCTGCGCCCGTATTGGCCCTTTGTGGTCGAGCAGGCAAAGCGCTTAAGGGCCCAGCTGCTGCACGGACACTTCGGCGATGTGGCCTGGGAGGATCACCGAGCGGCAGCCGCGCTCGGGCTTCCGTTGGTGGTGAGTTTTTACGGTCGGGATGTGGGCTGGCTTCCCCGGCGCGATGCGCGATGGTATGCCCGATATCGGGCGCTTTTCGCCCAGGCCGCCTTGGTGCTCTGCGAAGGGCCGCACATGGCCGCTCGAATCGCGGAGTTGGGATGTCCACTGGGGAAGATCCGCGTCCATCATCTGGGGGTGTCGCTGGAGAGGCTACCCTTTGCGCCCCGACGCTGGCATCCGGGACAGCCGCTGCGGGTGCTGATCGCCGCCTCCTTTCGCGAAAAAAAGGGCATCCCGTACGCGCTCGAGGCGCTGGGGCTTTTGCAGCGGGAAGTTCCCCTAGAGATCACGCTCGTGGGCGGCGCAGACGGCTCCTGGCGCAGCCAACGCGAACGGCTCCGCATTGAGCGCGTAATACGCCGTTACGGGCTTGGCCGAATCATGCGGCGTCCGGGGTTTTTGTCCCATCGGGCCCTGCTGGAGGAGGCCTACCGGCATCATGTGTTTCTGGCCCCGAGCGTAACGGCGCACGACGGGGACAGCGAAGGCGGCGCGCCCGTGGTGCTTATTGAAATGGCCGCCACGGGGATGCCCGTGGTAAGCACCTGGCATGCAGATATCCCGGAGGTGATCGTAGCCGGGGAGACGGGGTTGCTCGCTCCGGAACGGGACCCAGAGGCCCTGGCTGAGCAGATTCGCTGGCTTCTTCGGCATCCGGAGCGCTGGGAGGCTATAGCGCGCGCTGCGCGCGCACGCACAGAGGCGGAGTTCGACGCCATCAAGCAGGGAAGGCGACTAGCCGAGCTGTATGTCTCCTTAGCGCAAGCCGGATCGGTTTAAGCCCCTTTCCGTTCCGCCTCCTCGGCCTGTAGGGCGCGTTGGAAGAGCTGCATGAGCTCGTCGCTCATGCCCATCGAGGAAAAGCCCCCGTCGTGATAGAGGTTTTGCATGGTGACCTTGCGCGTGAGGTCTGAGAGCAGGGTCACCACGTAATCGGCGCAATCCTCGGCCGTGGCGTTGCCCAGCGGGGCGAGCCGGTTGGCGAACTCGAACATCGCGTCGAAACCCTCGATCCCCGTACCGGCTGTGGTGCGCGTGGGGCTTTGGCTGACGGTGTTAACCCGAATGCCCCGCTTGCCCAGACGCGAGCCGAAGTTGCGGGCGATCGACTCCAGAAGCGCCTTGGCGTCGCACATATCCGAGTAGCGCGAAAAGATGCGCTGCGCTCCGATGTAGGTCAGCGCCACGATACTGGCCCCGTCGTTGAGCACAGGCAAGGCGTGATGGATGATGCGATGCAAGGAAATGGCCGAGATGTCGAGCGTCTTCACGTACCAGTCGTAGTGCAACGCCTCATAGGGACGTCCTTTGCGGATGTTAAGCGACATGCCGATAGAGTGCACAATGAAATCGACACCTCCAAAGAGCTCCCGCGCCCGCTCGAAGACCGCCTGGATGTCCGCGTCGTTTGTGGCGTCGGCGTATACTACCGGAGCGCCTCCGCAGAGGCGGGCAAGCTCTTCAACCTTGCCGAAGCGCTGCGTAACGGGGGCGTTGGAAAGGATAAACCGCCCGCCCTCACCGTAGACGGCCAAGGCGATATGCCAAGCGATGGAGTGCTCATCTAACGGTCCGAAGATGACCCCCTGCTTACCTTCCAATAGCCCGTAGAATTTCCGGCGCATAGGGTAGCTCCCCCTGTTGGTGTGCGGCCCAAAGGTAGGCCCGCGCCTTAAGGCCGAGCAAGGGCCGGGATTGCCCAGCGCCGCAGGCTCCCGGTATATTCAAGAGCCGGTTGCAGACACCGGGGGTTCGCCATGTCGATTCAGCTCGCCCCGATCGCCGAGCGCGTGCAGCGCCTTACCCCCTCCCAGACTCTGGCCATGACGCATCGGGCTATGGAGCTCAAGCGCCGTGGAGAGCCGATTATCAGCTTAAGCGCCGGAGAGCCGGACTTCGACACGCCAGACCACATCCGGGAGGCCGCCATCGAGGCGATCCGGGCCGGATTTACGCATTACACCCCCAATCCGGGCATACCGGAGCTTCGGGAGGCGATCGCGCGCAAGCTGGCGCGTGAAAACGGCCTCCACTACGAACCCGATCAGATCCTCTGCTCCTCGGGCGCCAAGCAGTCCTTAGTGCTCGCGATACTGGCCTTGGTCAATCCGGGAGAGGAGGTGCTCATCCCCGCTCCGTACTGGACCACATACCCGGAGATGGTTAAGCTCGCTGGCGGGATCCCGGTGTACCTGCAAACGGGCCCGGAACGCCGCTTTAAGATCACGGCTTCGCAGCTAGAGGCCGCCATCACGACGCGCACACGCCTGCTTTTGCTCTGTTCGCCCTCCAATCCCTCGGGCATGATCTACACGGAGGCCGAACTAAACGCCTTGGCTGAAGTGCTGCGTCGACACGAACGGGTCTGGGTGCTTTCGGATGAGATCTACGAGCATCTGGCCTACGAGCTACCCCATGTAAGCATAGCCAGCCTGCCCGGCATGCAGGAGCGCACGATCGTCGTCAACGGCTTCTCGAAGGCTTACGCCATGACGGGCTGGCGGCTAGGCTATGCGGCCGGCCCCAGGCCGGTAATCGAGGCCATGGAGAACCTGCAGGGCCAGATGACCTCAGCTCCCAACTCGATCGCGCAGAAGGCCGGGGTGGCCGCCTTGGAGGGGCCGCAAGAGCCCGTCCGGCGTATGCGCGAGGCCTTTCGGGCGCGGCGCGATTTCCTGCATGAAGCCCTTAGCCAGATCCCGGGCCTGGTTTGCCCTAGGCCCGAGGGGGCCTTTTATCTGTTTCCGGACGTATCGGCCTACTTTGGCCGCAGGGCGCCCGATGGGCGCCGGATCGAGACAGCCCAGGACCTGTGTCTGTACTTGCTCGAGCGACAGCTAGTGGCCCTCGTGCCCGGAGAGGCCTTCGGAGACCCTCGATGCGTGCGCTTCTCGTATGCCGCCTCCATGCCGGATCTGGAGGAGGCCGCACGGCGGATCGCATCGGGTTTAAGCGCCCTGCACTGAGGGCCCGCAGCGATGTCCAGGCGATCTACGGTGGCCTTCGCATACGCTAGAGGCGCCCTCTTCTGCGGCCTGCTAGGAATCCTGGGCGGATGCCGCGCGGACGATCCGAAGCTTACTGAGGCGCTACTGGCTCGGCTGCTTGCGGAAGCGCATCTAGTGGAGGCGCGTTATACGGAAAAACGAGCCCGTGATTCCGCTTTCGCCGCCGTCTGTCGGGCTTACGGAGTGGACACGGCTCGGTTTTTCCGAGCTTATCGATCTGCCGTAGAGGACCCGCAGCGGCTGCGAAGGCTTCAGGAGCGCGCCTTGCGGTGGTTGGAGCTCGGCTCGGATACCTCGCCATGAGCACGCCGGAAGACCTCAGCCTACGCTTTCGATCCCGCTTCTTGGTACCCGAGGGCGTTGTGGAGCTGCGCGCCTTCACGCACGGGCTTATGCCCTGCACGGTGCCCGAGATGATGGCCCGTTTCGCGGAGGACTGGGCCCTGCGCGGGGTGGACGCCTGGAATCAAGTGCCCAACCATTGGGATCCAGGGGATCCTACTCCGGTGGGCTGGTGGAACCTGCCGGAGTACCTGGGCGACCGCTTCATCGCCCCCCTGCTGGGGGCCCAGCCCGGAAGCTGCATCCTGCTTCCCAGCGTGCATTGGGCCGTGCAGGCCTTGTTATCCTGCCCCGAGCCCTTTCGGGGCCGCAGACGCCTGGTGTGGACGGAGGCCGAGTTTCCTTCGGTGCGGCATAGCGCTCTGCGGTGGGCCCAAGCCGAAGGCTGGGAGGCCGTAGAAACCCCATATCCGAGCTCGGCAAAGGCCCTGCACGCCTTGCTGGAGGCGATCACGACGAACACGGCCCTGGTCTTCGTAAGCCATGTGGCCTTTTTGACGGGAGAGCGCCTGCCGGATGCCGTCATCGCGGAGTTGGTTGATCGGTGTCGCAAGACCGGCTCTTTACTTGCGCTAGACGGCTATCATGCCGCGGGCTCACGACCCATTCGGGTTCAGGAGCTGGGCGTGGACTGCTACCTCGGGGGGCTGCTTAAGGAGGGGTGCGGCTCAACCGGAAACGCTTTTCTGTACATACGGCCCGGATTAGAGCTCAACCCGCGCCTGGGGGGCTGGGTGGGAGAGGCCGATCCTTTCGCCTTCGAGGAAGCGTATCGCCCGCATCCAAGTGTGCGCCGGCGTTTTCTGGGCGGAACGCCCGCCATCGCCCCTTTGTATCACGCCGTGGAGGGGGTGCGGATCCTGCTGGAGGCTGGACTAGAGGCGGTTGAAGCGGACAACGCAGCCAAGACGCAGTGGCTGCTGGAGGCTATTCGGCGTTCGCACGTACTAGGCCGCTCGGTCCGGATCGCATCCCCTGAGGATCCGGACCGACGCGGCCCTATGCTGGTGCTCGAGGTGCCCGAGGCCGAATGCTTGGTCCGTTGGCTCGCTCAACGGGGCATCCTGCTCGACAGCCGACGGAACCGCCGAGTGCGCCTAGCCCCCTTTGTATGGAATAGCTATCCAGAGCTGGAACGCTTCATAGAGACCCTGCAGGAGGCGCTGCGTTCGGGGGCTTACCAGGAAGCCCCTCGATCCCTGGGCCCTGTGCCCTAGGAGGTCACCCGGGTGAGCACAACCGAGATCGAACGCCCGCTCATGCCCATGCTCATCGACCCCACTAGCTGCCCGTTTTTGAGCTCTAACTCCAGCTGCGTGCGCACGGTGCGTTCCTGTCCGTCGGGTGTCTGAAAGGTGCGCACTTGCTCCAGCAGGACCTTGCTACCCTTGATCTCCACCTTGTTGAAGGGCATTTTCCCCTGCGGGGTGGACCAGTAGGCGGCAAGACCCGCTTCGGTTTTCTCAAAGATCAACTGCCGCTCCCCCATGGCGCCCATCATACGACCGCCCCCACCGCCCGCAGGCGGGTTTGCGGGGGTTTGAATCTCAAGCCTCCAGGTGCCCGCCAGCTGATCGGGCTCTAGCGTCTGAGCACGCGCATCCCAAGCGCTCAACTGCGCCAGCACCCCAGAAAGTAAGAGGATTCCCAAAGCGCGCATAGCTGAACCTCCTGTCGCTTAGGGTTCTTGCGGAAGGGTATCCATAGGCTTTGGAGGCGCGGGCCGTAGGGTATCCCACCTCCGAAAGCGCCGTTCCTCTTCCCGAAGCCCGAGGCGTCGCTCGCGCCGCAGGCGCTCCAGACGCTCCCACTGGGCGTCTGTGAGGACCGGGCGGATCGCCTCTCGGTAACGCTGGGCCATAGCGCGCAGCTCCCGACGAAAGCGCTGCCGAAGGGCGTTCATCTGCTGCGCGTGCGCTCGGGTGATCTCCTCCAGCCGCCGCGCCTGTTCGGGGGTGAGCGCCAGCTCCTGGCGGACTTTCGCCCAAGTGCGGCGCTCTAGCAAAAGCAGCTCCGGACCACCCCGGAAGCGCGAATGAAGCAGGAAGCGATCCACGAAAACCCCCGCTCCGATCCCGGCTGCGAAGATGAGCACTCCCAGTAAAACAGGCCACAGCCATCGGGCTCTCATGGCGAAGGCTCCTCCGTGGAAGCGCTCTCTAATAGGATCGGGCCAACCGCATCTGCCGTCAACGGCTCAGAAGAGGAGAGCATAATCAGTTCAACGCGGGTAAAGCTCTCCCAGCCGTTCCAGCTCCAATCGAACTCATGCCCCTGACGGGCCGCCATCCAGGCCAAAACCCAGAACGCCACGGCGGCCGCAGCGGCCCAGTACCAAAGGCGCTTGGCCCAATGGCCAACCCAGAGCGTGTGCCCAACGCTGCTGGGTAGGGTCTGACTCCAAAAACGCTCCAAAGCCTGATCCGGCGCCGAGGGAGCGGGAAACTGACGGGCCTGCTCCAACAAGGCCCGATAACGTATTGCCCACAACGTGCGCTTCATGACCTAAAAGCCTCCGCATGCGTGCGCAACCACTGTATGATCTTACGTCGCGCTCGGAAAATACGGGTTTTGACCGTACCCAAGGAGACCCCCGTAATCCGGGCGATGGTTTCGTAGTCCAATCCCTCTACATCGCGCAGCACCAACGCCTCGCGCAGCGGCTCCGGCAGGGCCCGAATGTAGCGCCACAGACGCTCGCGATCCTCGGCGCGCTCCAGCTCCTCATGGGGAGACTCCGTCCTGGGCCCCATCAGATGAAGCTGCTCCGGATCGGGCTCCGGAGCCCAATGACGCTGCCGCACCTGCCGGCGCCGAAGGACGTCCCGCGCATGATTCAAGGCAACTTGATAGGCCCATGTGCTGAACTGCGCATCCTGCCCTCGAAAAGAAGGTAGATGCCAATAGAGTTTGAGCATCACCTCCTGCAAGGCGTCGGCGGTTTCCTCGGGATGTCCCAGTACCGAGTACACAAGCCGGTACAACCGCCCATAATGCCGACGCATGAGCACCGTGAACACCCGATCCCGATCGGCCTCCGAATGGCGAAACCGTTCTACGAGCGCGCTATCGGTCCAATCCTCCAATCGGAGCACGGGCATCGCGAACGTACGGTCGTTTTTTAGACGACCTCGCATCCGAAAAGTTCGCTGGTGCGGCGACCCTTGGCAGAAATGGCAAAACTTTTGCTCAAGCCCTAAAGTGTCCCCCAACCCGAGCATAGAGCCCCTTTAAGGGCGGCATAAAATAGACAAAAGTCCCCTCCCTTTTAGAGGGTGTGCTAGGGGCACGAAGGAGGTTTTTCACTAAAGAGGGGAAGAAAGGTAGTCGAAATGGACCTAGCTCTCCAAGAGGCGCGTCGTCTGGAGGCCCTGGCCCGGTATCAGATTTTGGATACCCCGCCAGAGCCCATGTTCAACCGGATCGCGGAGCTAACGGCGCGCATTTTCAATGTGCAACTGGCCTTCGTTGAGCTTGTCGACGATCGACGCATCTGGTATAAGGCCTGCGTGGGCTTTGACCGAGGCGAGGTGCCCCGAGAGGGCACGCTGGCGGATCTAGTGGTGCGCACCGGCGAGGTGCTCTTCGTCGAGGACGCCACGCAAGATGCGCGTTTTCGGCATAGCCCCTACGTAACGGGCCCTCCCTACGTGCGCTTTTATGCGGCGGCGCCCCTTGTTACGCCCGACGGATTCGTGATTGGGGTCTTGGCCATGGCCGATCCCCATCCCCGCACGCTTACGGACAACGAGCGGCACATCTTCCTTGAGATGGCCCAGCAGACGATGAACGAGATCGAGCGCCGCTATGCGCTTCTAGAGCTCCAGGCCTCCGAGCGACGGATCAAAACTATCTTGGAATCCTCCGGGGACATCATCTTCACCCTGGACGCCGAGCATCGGCTCACCTACCTCAACCCAGCCGCGGAGCGCTTCTTTGGCCTTAGCCAGGATCACCTCCGGGGGTGCCATTTCTGCGAGCAGGTTCTGCCCGGCTTTCGGCGCCCCCTCTGCTATGCGCTCAGCGCGCACCTGGTTGACCTACACGGGGAGGTGCGCGTGGAGGTCCCCGTGCATACCTCCCAGCACGCGCGACGTTGGCTCAGCCTGTACTTCACGCGCCAGCCCGGCGGGGAGGCGGACGGCGCCTTCACTTGCGTGGCGCGGGACGTCACGGACAGGCGTGAGGCCGAGGAACGCCTCCGCCAAAGCGAGGGGCGCTTCCGCTTGGCGCTTTCGTTTCTGCAGGAAGGCATTACGCTGTCCGACCCCGAGGGCCAACTGCTCATCTACAACCCCGCCATGGAGAAGCTAACGGGCTACAGCCTGGAGGAGGTGCAGAGCACAGACCTGCACATCCTTCTATATCCCGATCTGAGCGAGCGACAGCAAGCTCTGGATGCGCTCTTGGAACTGCTCCGAACCGGAAAGCCGCAGCAAATCGAAACGCGCATCCGACGCAAGGACGGCGGCGAGCGCCTGGTGCAGGTCTCGGTGTGCCTAGTGCCCTACGAGGGCAAGGCCATGTTTCTAAGTAGCTACCGGGATATCACCGAACAGCGCCAGGCTCAAGAGGCTCTGCGGCGCCGGGATGCGATCTTGGCCACGATCGCGGACTGCGCCCATGAATTATTGCGAAGCTCCGATATAGGGGAAGCCATCGCGGATACCCTGACACGTTTAGCCCGCATTACGCAGGCCCGGGGGGCGGCCCTATGGCGCTGTGAAGAGGCTTGGCTGAAACTAGAGCGCGCGGCATTCGAAGGGGCACAGCCCGATCCCCCTCTGCCCAAGGCGCTGCCCATGGAGGGCGCATTGGCCGCTTGCAGAGCAAACGTGTTCATCCATCGAAAAGGGATTTTCGCCTGCCGCGAATGCGTATCCGACCCCGAAATGCTGAAGCTTCTCGAAAGCCTGCACGCGGACACGCTGGCCGTTGCGCCTATCTTCGTGGGCGAAACCCTCTGGGGTGTACTCAGCCTGCATCATGAGGACACCTATGACTGGCTCGAAGCCGAACGCGACGCGCTTCTGGCCGCCGCAAGCCTCATCGGATCGGCCCTGCAGCATGAACGCAACGAATCCGCCCTTCGGCAAGCCAATCGTATGCTGCAAGAGCAGGCTCTGGAACTGGCCCGCGCTCGGGACGAAGCCCAGCAGGCCAGCCTGGCCAAGAGCCAGTTCTTGGCCAATATGAGCCATGAGCTGCGCACCCCCATGAACGCGATCATCGGCTACACGGAGCTGTTGATGGAGATCCTGGAAGAAGAAGGACAAACGGAGCACGTAAAAAACCTCCAGAAAATCCACACGGCCGCGCGCAACCTGCTCGGCATCATCAACGACATCTTGGACTTCTCCAAAATCGAAGCGGGCCGCATGGAGCTTTTCGTCGAGGAATTCGACCTGGAGCCGTTTTTGGAGGAACTTGCGCACACGATCGCTCCGCTTATGGCGAAAAACGGCAACCGATTCGCCATCCGCGGCCTGCGCAAAATCCGCCTGCGGCAAGATCCCGTCCGACTGCGTCAGGTGCTGCTGAATTTGCTTTCGAACGCGGCCAAGTTCACGGAAAACGGGCGCGTTCTTCTGCGCGTCCGACGCAGCCGATCTCCGGCGGCGGAGCCCGTGCTCGTTTTCGAGGTGGCGGACACCGGCATCGGGATCGCACCAGAGCACCTGCCGCACTTGTTTGAGGAGTTCCGGCAAGCCGATATGTCCACCACGCGCAAGTACGGCGGTACGGGCTTAGGGTTGGCCATCTCGCGCCGACTGGTCCGTATGATGGGTGGGGAGATCTCCGTCGAAAGCGAGCCGGGCAAGGGCTCCGTATTTAGCGTCTGCTTGCCGCAATGCCTGCCCAAACGCGAGGGCGGCGATCTGCCGAAACCCGAACCACCCCCGCATCCCCCTGTGCTCGGAGGAGATGGGCCCGTAGTGCTCACGATCGACGACGATCCCTCCGTCGGCGAGCTGATCCAGCATTATCTGAGCCGAGAAGGCTACCGGGTCGTTTACGCCGCCTCCGGAGAAGAGGGCCTAGAGCTGGCCCGTAGGCTCAAGCCCATCCTGATCACGCTGGATGTGCTTTTGCCCAAACAAGACGGATGGGCGATCCTGCGAACGCTCAAAACCGACCCGCAGACGGCCCACATCCCGGTGGTGATGTTGAGCTTTTTGGAAGACCGCCATCTGGGCTATGCCTTGGGGGCGGACGATTACCTGCTTAAGCCCGTGGACCGGGAGCAACTGCACCGGGTCCTGGCCCGCTTCACCCCTGAACACCGACCGGGCCAGGCGCTGATCGTAGAAGACGACGAGGCGCTGGCGGAGCTCATGACGCAGGCGATCGCCCGCGAGGGATGGCAGGTAGCTTCGGCCCCCAACGGCCGAGAGGCCCTGGAGGCCCTGGCGCAGAGCCGCCCGGATGTGATCTTTCTGGATCTCATGATGCCCGAGATGGACGGGTTCGCGTTCCTGCATCGGCTACGGCAGCATCCCGATTGGCGGCAGTTGCCCGTCGTGGTGGTCACGGCCAAGACCTTATCGCAGGCTGAGATCCAGTACCTAAACGGGGGCATCCTCTGGATCCTGCAAAAAGGCCTCTATGACCAGCTTAGCTTGCTGGGGGAAATCCGGCGCATATTGCGTTACGTGGGAAGACGCATCCTCAATCCCAGTTAGCCTGGCTATGCGGATCTTGCTCGTTGAGGACAACGAAATGAATCGCGATATGCTCGTGCAGCGGCTTCAGCGGCGGGGCTTTAGCGTGCTTACGGCGCACGATGGAGCCGAGGGCGTGGAGCTGGCTCGCCGAGAGCGGCCCGATCTGGTGCTCATGGACCTGAGCCTGCCCGTCATGGACGGCTGGGAGGCTACGCGACAACTTAAAAGCGACCCCGACACAGCCTCCATCCCCATCATCGCCCTTTCTGCGCATGTGCTGCCGGCCGAACGCGAGCGGGCCCTAGCCTGCGGAGCCGACGCCTACGCCACCAAGCCGGTGCATCTGCCTGAACTGCTCGGCCTCATCAAGCGCCTAGATCCTCGCCGAGGCCCCGATGCCCCATAAACCCGCCCATATTCTGATCGTCGACGATCAGGAGTTCAACCGCGACCTGCTTGTGCAGCGGCTGCGGCGCGAAGGCTACGAGCCGGAAGCGGCCGAAAGCGGCCCACAGGCCTTGGCATGTATTGCCCGGCGTGTTCCGGATCTCATCCTGCTCGACATCATGATGCCCGGCCTAAGCGGCTATGAGCTCATCTCGATACTGCGCGCGCAGCCGGCCACCCAGGAGGTGCCGATCATCCTGGTCTCGGCCAAGGGCGAGACCGAAGACATCGTCCAGGGCCTGAGCTTGGGGGCCAACGACTACGTGACCAAGCCCGTCAACCTGCCTGTGCTCAAGGCCCGCATCGAGACCCAGCTCCGCCTGCGCCGCTCCCTGGAGCAGGTGCGCATGCTCAGCCAAGAGAAAGACGAAATCCTCTCGGTGGTATCCCATGACCTGCGCTCTCCGCTTTCGGGCATAGCGGCCCTGTCGCGCCTGTTGCTCTCAGAAGAGATGGGACCGCTCACCTCGCTTCAGCGGGAGGCGCTTCAAGATATCGCGCAGACAGGCGAACGGCTGCTGCGCCTGGTAAACGAATTGCTGGATTGGGCCCGTCTGCAGGCCGGACAACAAGAGCCGAACTGGGAGCCCATTTCGCTCGGGGAGCTGCTATCGGAAAGCGTTCAGGCCCTGCGGGGAGCCGCCCTAGAGCGGGGGGTGCGGCTCCTCTGGACTCCTCCGGAGACCGCCATTACGATTTTAGGCGATAGCACATGGCTTTTCCAGATCTTCAGCAACTTGATCGGAAACGCCATCAAGTTCTCCCCCGCCGGCGGAGCGGTTACGATTCGGCTCGAGCACAGCGCAGAACAAGTGAACGTGGAGATCTCCGACGAAGGTCCGGGCATACCCCCAGAGGAGCTGGAGCGGATCTTCACGCGCTTTTACACGGGCAGCCGCGCCGGTCCCAGAAAAGGGGCCGGCTTGGGTCTGCATATCTGCAAGGTCCTCACCGAGCGCCTGCAGGGGCAGATCAGTGTAGAAAACCGCACCGAAGGAGGGGCGCGATTTCGGGTGCGTTTTCCCGTACAGCGCTCCCTTCCGGCGGCCGTCTCCTAGGGACTTGTGCCTTCCGGAAACCCAAGCGTATATTTAATTCCTGCGTCGGGGCTGTAGCTCAGTTGGCTAGAGCGCCAGAATCGCACTCTGGAGGTCAGGGGTTCGAATCCCCTCAGCTCCACAACAAGAAGGGTAAGTCCTGTACGGCCAGCTCCCGCTGAACCCCGCCAGGCCCGGAAGGGAGCAACGGTAGGCGGTCGCAGCGGCGCGATACAGGGAAGCTTACCCTCATTTTTTATGCGCCTACCTTCGCCTTAGACCGGCTTCGCTTAGCCATCCAGGCATCCAGGGAATACCTTCCCCCTCCGTACAGCAGAAAGCCCAAAGCCACAAACAGGTACAGCAACGCCAATTCGCGCTCCGCAAACGGATCACCGGCGTGGCGCCAGAAGGCGGCCACGGTCATCGTGATCAGAATAAAGGCCGCGGCCGGACGCGTGGCTAGCCCCAGGGCGAGCAGCGCACCGCCGATGAGCTCCGAAAGAGCGGCCGCGGCGGCGAAGAACTCCGGGACCGGAAAGCCCATCCGTTCTACGGAATCCACAAAGCGCTCCCAACGGCCAGGTTCAAAGAGCTTAGGCCAACCGTGGGTCATCATGCCGAGCCCGGCCAAAACGCGCAGGGGCACCCATGCGTAGGAGGGGAGCGACTCCAGTATCGGACAAGCAAATCGCATATACGCCCCGAGTCCTTCTCGCCCCTATATTAACCGGGGCCTGAAAAGGAAGGTAAATGCGCGATGCGCTGGATCGCAAGGCTTGGCCAGTTGCTCAAGGGCCCTCTACCCGGACCCGAGGCGCAGCGCGAAGCCTTTCCCGATGCTCCGGATCGGGTGGCTCGCTGTGAGCCGGGGGCCCGTCCAGCGGCCGTGCTGGTGCTCTTTTACCCTCGGCCGAGGCGTTGGTGCTTTCTTTTGGAAAAGCGTCCGGAAAACCTGCCCGTGCATCGCGGCCAGATCGGGCTGCCGGGTGGGGCCCAGAAGCCATGCGATCCCTCTCCGGAGGCCACCGCCTTGCGGGAGGCGGCCGAGGAGTTGGGGCTGGATCCGTTGGCCGTTGAGGTCTTAGGCCGCCTAAGTCCGGTCTACATCCCCGCATCCGGCTTCGTCGTCACCCCCGTGGTGGGCTGGCAACCGCATCCGCCTCTGTTGCGGCCGAATGGGCGCGAAGTGGCCCGGGTGCTAGAGGTCTCCACGCGCGCGCTACTGGATCCGGGCCGCTTTCGATTGGAAACCTGGACCCTGCACGGCCGCCCGCAGCGCGTGGGCTGTTTCCGGTTTGGCGGGGAGACGGTTTGGGGGGCCACGGCTATGATCCTATGTGAGCTGCGGGCGCTGCTGCGCCAGCGAAGCTCCAGGTCGGCTTTTTGCAACTTTAGGTAAAACCCTCCGAAGTTGCACTGAAGCCCTCCAAAGGGAGCCATGAAGGTTATCGAACACCTTGAGCGGGCTCGCGAGACACTTGTGAGCTACGAAATCATTCCGCCCAAGCGGGGGGGAAACATTCAGCACATCTTCGCCCTTGTGGAGAGCCTGCTGCCCTTAAATCCGCCCTTTATCAACGTCACCAGCCATGCGGCCCAGGTGGAGTACGAAGAGCTGCCCGACGGCACTTGGCGGCGTCGCGTGATCCGCAAACGCCCCGGCACGATCGGCCTATGCGCGGCCATCCAAAACCGCTACAACATCGATACCGTAGCGCATTTGCTCTGCCACGGTTTCACCCGCGAGGAAACCGAAGACGCCTTAATTGAGCTTCACTACCTGGGCATCCACAACGTTATGGCCTTGCGAGGGGACGATCCAGGATATCGTAAGATGCTCACCGACGGACGCACGCGCAACGAGTACGCCGTGGATCTGGTGCGTCAGATCGTAAACATGAATCAGGGCCGCTACCTGGAACCCGATCTCCTGGACGCCGCGCCCACGGATTTTTGCATCGGGGTTGCGGGCTATCCGGAGAAGCACTTCGAGGCCCCCAACCTGGAGCGGGACCTCAAGCACTTAAAAGAGAAGATCGATGCCGGGGCCCACTACATCGTCACGCAGATGTTCTTCGATAACCGGAGGTTTTTCGACTTCGTGGCCCGCTGCCGCGCCATTGGCATCACCGTGCCCATCATAGCGGGCCTGAAGGTGATCACGAAAAAGTCACACCTTGTGAGCATCCCCAGCCATTTTCACGTGGAGATCCCGGAGGAGCTGGCTGCAGAGGTGGAGCGCACGCCTCCTGAACGCGTCGTCGACGTGGGAGTGGAGTGGGCGGTTCGGCAATGCGCAGAGCTCATGGAGCATAAGGTGCCGTGCATCCATTTTTACATCATGCAGGACACCTCAGCCGTTATCCGCGTCGTAGAGAGCTTGCGCAAGCTGGCCTGAAGCCACTGAGCTGCTTGCTGTGCGCGTGCTTGCTTGCGGGGATGGCGCGCGCTCAAGGCGCCGTCGAAGAGGCCCAGCGGCATCTGGAACGCGCCTTGGAGGCAAGCGGACGGGGGCGCTTGGCGGAGGCCGCCTTGCTGTACCGCGCCGCCGCGCGCCTGCTTGCGCAAACCGGACGGGTGCGTTCGGCGACCGTGGCCTTGGACAGCTTAGGTCAATGCCTGCGGCGGCTCAACCGCTCTTGGGAGGCCCTGGAGGCCTACAACGAGCTCCTGCGCTTGGATGTCGGCTACGTCCCCGCCTATTTAGCCAAGGCGCGCATTTATCTGGAGACGCAGCAACCCCGAAATGCGCTCGAGACCCTGGAGTTGGTCCAGCGCTTTGCCCCCGATCAGCCGGAGCGGCTTGAGCTACTGTCTCGGGCCTATCTCGCGTTAGGGCAGCCTGCGGAGGCTGCGGCCACTCTGCAGCGGCTGCTGGCCTTACGAGCTGATCGCACCTACCGGGAAGCCCTCTGTATGGTCCTGGAGGCCCGGCGTGAGCAGCTGGAGCGGTTAAACGCCCCGGATAGCCTGCAATGGGCTTTGGCCCTTGAGCTAGGCCGCTGCTACCTCGCCTTGGGCCGTACGGAAGAGGCTCTGGCCTACTTTCAGCTCGCCACACGCCGGTTGGGATTCGAGGCCTTCACAGGGCTAGCGGAAGCGCACCTAGCCCAGGGGGACGTAGCCGCCGCGCGCGCCGCTTTGTACCAGGCCGTCGGGCTAGCCGCAAAAACAGCGGATGCGGCCGCCGCCTATCGGGCCTTAGCGGACCTTTTTGAGCGAGCGGGACAACCGGCCCAAGCCGCCCGCATGCGCCAACGCGCCCTGGAGCAAGACCTTCGGCAAACGGTTCAGCGCTCGGCCAGCGCGCTGCGGCAGAGCTACGAGCAGGAGCTTCTCTGGTGGCAGCTAGAGGCCGGCTACGGTTGGTGGATGCCGCTTCAACTTGCAGGCCCCCTGCGGATGCGACCCGCCTGGGCGAGCCGGCAGACGTATTGGAGCGCGCAGGTTACGGTTCGGCTCTTGCGCAGCCCCCTGCAAGCCGGTTTGGGCTACAGCCAAGACCTGGGCCCCGAGTGGCGATATCTCTTCGGCAGCTTAGGCCTCAACTTCACCGATCCATACGAGGCTTTCGGTTGGGTGCTCGTGCCCTCGGTGCGCTACGGCATCGCCCCTCTCGATTTTGAGGCCTTCACCTATGAGCTTCATGTGCTCTTAGGGGTGCGCGTGCTGTTTGTATCGCTTGGAGGTGAGTTCCTCCTGCATCGGCCGCTGCCGCGCGAACCGGGCTGGCGCGCCGGGGCTGGCGGTTTCTTGCGGCTGCACGTCAACTAAATAAAAGCCTTCAGGGCCTATCCGAGCTGGCCAGCCTGCGCAGCACGCGCCGGAAGATCTCCGTAAGCTTGGGCTCCGCCTCCTGCGCCGCGGCGACGACCTCCTCGTGCGTAAGGGGCCTTAAGGCCTCCGGAAAGCATTCGTCCGTGATCACGGAAAGACCGAGCACGCGCATGTCCATGTGCCGAGCCACGATCACCTCCGGCACGGTGGACATCCCAACCGCGTCGGCGCCGATCCACCGCAGAAACCGGTATTCGGCGCGCGTCTCCAGGTTCGGGCCGGCCACGGCCACGTAGACGCCCTGCTGTAGCTTGATCTTGGCCTCCAGGGCCACCTCCTCCGCGAGGCGGCAGAGCTCCGGATCGTATGGGGCGCTCATGTCCGGGAAGCGGGGCCCCAGCTCCGGATCGTTGGGCCCGATCAGGGGGTTATCCCCGAGCAGGTTGATGTGGTCCACGATCAGCATCACGTCCCCCCGACGGAAAAGTGGGTTCATGCCGCCGGCTGCGTTGGAGACGAAGAGCATCTCGGCCCCGAGCTTTTTCATGACCCGGACCGGATATGTGATTTGCTGCATCGTGTAGCCCTCGTAGTAATGGAAGCGCCCCTGCATGGCCACCACAGGATGTCCCTCCAGATGCCCGAAAAGCAGCCGTCCGGTGTGGCTTTCAACCGTCGACAGGGGAAAATGTGGAATCTGCTCGTAGGGCACAACAAGTTCCAGCTCGATATGCTCGGCCAGCGACCCCAGGCCCGTTCCTAGGATGATACCCACGCGGGGCCGCAGGGCCGTGCGGGCCCGTAGCAACGTCACTGTCTCCGCAAGCTGCCTGCGCAGCTCCTCTACTGAAATCGGCATACGCAACCCCCTTGACTTAAGATGCGCCATCGGAAGCGAAGTTGAGGGGACCGCCCAAGGCGGCGCAAGATCTATTCGAGTTGGTCCAAAATGCGTCGGATCTGCCGGATCTCCTCCTCCGAGGCCACCGCGGAGCGAGGCTCCAGCTTCTGCAGAGCAGCGGGCGCATCCGAGGGGGAAGGCTCAGCCGAGGGTTCGGGGAAGGCTGGCGCGGAAGCCATAGCCGCTAGCTCGGTCTTCATCTCCTGCTGCGAGGCCCTCTCCAGCTCGGGGACATCCCCGGATGCCTCAGCTTCGAAACGCTCCAGAAGCCGCAGCTCAGATTCCAGCAGGGATCGAATCCGCGCCAGGATCTCCTGCCGCTGCGCGATCAAGCGGGCTAGCTGCGTCTGCAGGCGCGTCCGCTCTTCGTGGACGCGCAACAAGAGCTGACGCGCCTTGAGCTCCGCTTGCTCCAGCAAAACCTGAGCGCGGCGCTCGGCGTTGCTTAAGGCCTCGCGGGCCATCTCGCGTGAGGTGGCCAGGGTCTGCTGCAGGGCCTCTTCAACCTTCTGATAATGCTCCAGGCGCTCCTGAAGCTCGCGGACCTGGCGGCGCAGGTTCTCCAGCTCCTCCTCCCGCTGCTCCCAGTAGGTCGCTAGAGCCCCTAGAAACGCCTCAACCTCGCCGGGATCGTATCCGCGCACACGACGCGCAAAACGCTGCTTGCGAATGTCACCAGCCGTTAGCCGCATCTGGACGCCCCCCGGTGGCACTTTCCTAATATGGCCGTTTTCAGCCTGCTGCGCAACCGTCGGGAAACCCCACATGGGGGGAACGGGGTTTTAGCCGTTGGAAGCCAACAGGAGACCCCCCAGAATGAGAAGCTGCCTTCTGCGCGCAGGGCTACTAGGCTGTTTACTTCCCTTTTCGGCCTCGGCGCAACCGGCCACTGTACAGGGGCGCGTGGTGGACTTTTCCACACAAGAGGGGCTTGCCGGGGCCTCCGTGCTCGTTTTGGGCACCTCCGTGGGCACCGCAACCGACGCCCAGGGCCGGTTTCGGCTCCCCGGCCTTCGGCCCGGCACTTATAGACTACAAGCGCGCATGCTGGGTTATGAGCCGGCTGAGCAGACCGTCACGCTGCCGCCGGGAGGGACGGTACAGATCACCTTCGCCCTCCGGGAGCGTAGCCTGGAGATCTCCCCCGTAGAGGTGACAGCCGAGATCGTACGCGACGCCCGCCAGACCGAGTCCGGCGTCGTCTCCCTGGAGCCGCGCGCGGCCAAGGCGCTCGCCGGAGGCCTGGAGGACGTGCTGCGGGCTCTGCAGGTAATACCCGGCGTGATCGCCACGGCCGATTTTAGCGCCCAGCTCACGGTTCGGGGCGGGGGGCCAGATCAAAACCTTATCCTCATCGATGAGGTGGAAGTCTTCAATCCCTATCGGCTCTATGGCACGATCTCCATGTTCAATCCGGCCGTAGTCGAGGACATCACGCTGCTAACGGGTGGGTTCCCGGCCCGATACGGGGACCGGCTTTCTAGCGTGCTTGCGGTAACCCAACGGGAGGGCGTGCGCACAGCGGCCCTTTCCGGCAACCTCAACATCAACATCGCCAACGCTAACCTCGTCGTCGAGGGCCGACTGCCCTGGGACGGTTCGTGGCTGCTCACCACCCGGCGCACATACTACGACCTCATCGTCGGACCCATCGTGAAAGCCGCCGGCCTGCTTCAGGGCGATGTGGCCTTTCCGAACTTCACGGACCTGCAGAGCAAGCTCGTGCTGCGCCCGCGGCCCGGACATACGCTGTCGCTGCTGGGCATTTTCAGCTGGGATGCGTTTGACCTGTACACGGTCAACCGGGACACCTCAGCCCGCAGCAGCGCGGTTCGGCGCCTGGAGGCTCAGGATCTCACGCGCAACGACGTGCTGAGCCTAAGCTGGACCTACTCGCCCTCGGGCCGTTGGGGGATGCGCTGGATTAGCTCTTGGTATCGCAACGGGGGGCGCAGCAACTTCGGAGGCGAGTTCACACCCCGAGACGCCTCCCGCGACCTTCAAGTGGTCGTGCGCGACACGGTGAACACCTTTAACTTCGAATACGACCAGTCCTTCGGTTTTACCAAGTGGAGCCTGTCAGCCCGGCTTTTTCGCAGCTGGGGGCGGCATTTTCTGGAGGCAGGATTCGGCACGGATTGGCTGCAAAACGGGCTTACGTATGAGCTGCGGTTTTTAAATGAGTTCTCGCGCGCCCTTTTCCAAGCCGTACAGCGCCTGCCGCGCGGACCAGGCGCGTTTCCGGAACGCATCGAGCAGCGCACAACCTACGGCCGCTGGCATGCGTTCGTGCAAGACCGCGTACAACTCGGGGAGCGCCTGTACCTGCAACCCGGGCTGAGGCTGGATTACTACGGCCTGCTCGGACGCGCTTACCTTTCGCCCCGCCTGAACGCCTCCTATCAGCTAGACGCCCAGAGCACGCTGCGCCTGGCCTGGGGTCTGTTTCGGCAATCGCCGGGTCTAGAGAAGATCATCGATCAGAGCGTGGTATTCGACCTCTCCAACCCCCAGGCGCTAAGGCGGCTGCAGGCGGAAACAGCCGCCCACTACGTATTGAGTCTAGAGCGCTGGCTAGATGCCCGTTGGGTGCTGCGCCTGGAGGGATACTACAAAGCCCTGCGGGATCTGCTGGTGCAAAGCAAAACCATCCGACCCGTCTGGCGCGCGGTGCGCCTGCCCGATACGCAGGACCGCCCCAACGACCCAGCTGCATATAGGCTCGTACAGAACTATGAAGAGGTGCTCGAAGCCATCCCGGTAAACGCCGGTCGCGGTCGCGCCTACGGAGTGGAGCTGCTTCTGGAGAAACGCCGGGCCGGCTCCCAAGACCGGCTTAACGGCTGGCTAAGTTACGCCTACGCGCGCGCCTACCGAGAACGGGACGGCTACGCGATCCCCTTTAACTACGACCGTCGGCACGTAGCCAACGTCGTGCTGCAGTATCGTCTGAACCGATCCTGGGAACTGGGCCTCACCTGGCGTTACGGCTCGGGCTTCCCCTACACGCCGGCCATCGGATATGAACCCCTAGTGGTGAGCGAGCTCAACGCGGCCGATCCAAGCCAACCTCCTCAGGTGCGTCTGGCCACGAACGCGCGCACGGGGCTTGTGCGGTACCGGCCTGTTTTCGGTTTGGAATCCCAATACAACAGCGCCCGTCTGCCCGCCTACCATCGGCTAGATGTGCGCGCGGTCTATCGCGCCGCATGGGGTCCAAGCCGCTGGGAGCTTTACCTGGACGTGATCAACCTCTACAACCGCAAAAACGTGCTTGCCTACCGCTATCGGGTGGAGCTAGACCCCAGCCGACCCGCAGATCCCCCGCGTCTGGTGCGGGAGGCCACGACGATGTTTCCGATCTTGCCCACGCTGGGCCTTAGCGTGGCTTTTTGACTCAGCGGCTCAAATACAGAGAGCGTATTTTATAAGGCCGCTGGAAGTGTTCGTCTTTTAGGTCGCGCACGAAGACGATCGCCTCGCCTGTGGATTTCATCTCCGGACCGAGCTCGCGCTCCACTTCGGGGAACTTCTCGAAGGAGAAGACGGGCTCCTTGATCGCATACCCATCCAAACGAGGCACCAGCAGATGCCGGAACTCCCGGAGCTTACGCCCCAGCATCAGCCGCGTGGCGATGTCCGCCAGAGGCACGCCCGTGGCCTTGGCCACAAACGGCACCGTCCGGCTGGCGCGCGGATTGGCCTCGATCACGTAGACGGTCTGCCCCTGCACGACGAACTGCACGTTGATCGCCCCCACGACCGCAAGCCGTCGCGCGATGCGCTCCGTGTAGTCGCGGATTACGGCCTGAACCTCCTCGGAGAGGGAAAACGGGGGCAGCACGGCCGTGGAGTCGCCGGAATGCACCCCGGCCGGCTCGATGTGCTGCATGATGCCGCCGATGTAGAGCTCTTCGCCGTCGAAGAGCGCGTCTACATCGACCTCGATGCCGTTTTCCAGAAAGCGATCGATAAGCAGGACGTTATCGGGCAGCATCTCGTAGATGCGCTGCACGTAGGCCGCCAGCTCTTCATCGTTGACCGCGATGCGCATCCCCTGTCCGCCCAACACGTAACTGGGCCGGACTAGAACAGGATAGCCGATCTGATGCGCCACCTCAATGGCCTCGGCCACTGAATGGGCCACCCCATAAGGAGGATACGGGATACCAAGCTCTTTAAGCAGCGCAGAGAACTTACCCCGGTCCTCGGCCAGATCGAGCGATTCGAAACGCGTGCCCAGAATCGGGATGCCGTGTTCGTGCAGCTTTTGAGCCAGCTTCAAGGCCGTCTGCCCCCCAAGCTGCACGATCACCCCGATGGGCCGTTCGTGCTCCAGGATATCCCAGACGCGCTCCCAATAGAGGGGCTCAAAGTAGAGCTTATCGGCCACGTCGAAGTCCGTGGAGACCGTCTCGGGGTTGCAGTTGATCATGATGGCCTCATAACCCTCATCGCGCGCGGCCAAAACGCCGTGCACGCAGGAATAGTCGAACTCGATGCCCTGGCCGATCCGGTTGGGGCCGCTGCCCAGGATGACGACCTTGGGGCGCTCGGTGCGGATGGACTCGTTTTCGGGGGGGTTGCCCCAGGCGTCTTCGCGCTCATAGGTCGAGTAGTAATACGGGGTCTCGGCGGGGAATTCGGCCGCGCAGGTATCGACGAGCTTGAAGACGGGGCGAAGGCCCATGGACAGGCGTAGCTGCCGCACCGCCTCTTCGCTCGGCCTGTCCTGCAACAGATAGGCGATCTGGGCGTCGGAGAAGCCCGCCTGCTTGAGCTCCAGGAGCAAATCGCGCGGCAGTGTGCGCAAGCTGTGGCGCCGGGCTTCGCGTTCCAGTTCCACCAAGTAGCGGATCTGGTGCAAAAACCACGGATCAATACGCGTGATATCCCACACCTCCTCTACGGAGGCGCCCAAGGCGAAGGCGTTGCGGATCTGCAGAAGCCGATCCCAGTAAGGGCGGCGCAGGCGCTGACGCAAGAGCTTCGGATCCAACACGTCGCGGCCGTCCATGCCGAGCCCAGCGCGGCCCACTTCAAGCGACTGCCAGGCCTTCTGCAGAGCTTCTGCGAAGGTTCGGCCGATGGCCATGACCTCGCCTACGGCCTTCATCTGCATGCCGAGCTCCTCGTCGGCCCCCGGGAATTTGTCGAAGTTCCAGCGTGGGATTTTGACCACCACGTAGTCGATAGCCGGCTCAAAGCAGGCGCTTGTGGTACCCGTTACGTCATTGGGCAGCTCATCTAAGGTGTAGCCGATGGCGAGCCGGGCGGCGACCTTGGCTATCGGGTAACCTGTAGCCTTGGAGGCCAGGGCCGAAGAACGGCTCACGCGCGGGTTGATTTCGATCGCCACCATGCGCTCGGTCTTGGGATCGACGGCGAACTGCACATTGCAGCCGCCGGCGAAGTTCCCGATGGCCCGCATCATGCGGATGGCCATATCGCGCATCCGCTGGTACATCCGGTCCGTAAGCGTCTGCGCCGGGGCCACCGTAACGGAATCGCCCGTATGGATGCCCATGGGGTCGACGTTTTCGATCGGGCAGACGATGATGACGTTGTCGTTGCGATCCCGCAAAAGCTCTAGCTCGAATTCCTTCCAGCCGTAGATGCACTCCTCGATGAGCACCTCGTGGACCGGGCTCATCTGGAGGCCCCGAAGCACCTTACGCTCGAATTCCTCGCGCGTCCAAACGATCCCGGCCCCCGTGCCGCCCAGAGTGAAAGAGGGGCGGATCACGAGCGGAAAGCCGATCTCCTCGGCGATCTCCTTGGCCTCCAATAGGCTACGAGCCAGCCGGCTGCGGGGGATGTCGATGCCGATCCGCAGCATGAGGTCGCGAAAGGCTTGTCGATCCTCCGTGATGCGGATGGCGTTGATGTCGGCCCCGATGATCTCGATGCCCTGTTCGCGCCAGAAGCCCTCGTTTTCCAGTTCCACGGCCAGGTTCAGGGCCGTCTGCCCGCCCATAGTGGGCAACACCGCATCGGGGCGTTCCAGAAGGGCCACCTCACGCACGTTCTCCGCCGTAAGAGGACGCAGGTAGACGCGATCGGCCATCATGGGGTCGGTCATGATGGTGGCCGGGTTGGAGTTGATGAGCACCACCTCGATCCCCTCGGCGCGCAGCGCCCGACAGGCCTGGGTGCCGGAGTAGTCGAACTCACAGGCCTGGCCGATGATGATCGGCCCGGATCCGATGATGAGCACCTTTTGGATGTCGTCGCGTTTGGGCATGGCTAGGCGATCACCTTCTGCTGTACGTACGCCTCCAGACGGGCGCGGAACTCATCGAAGAGATATCGGCTATCGTGCGGACCCGGACAGGCCTCGGGATGGTATTGCACGCAAAAGGCGTTGCGGCCCACGAAATCCAACCCCTCCACGGTGCGGTCGTTCAGATTGAGGTGGCTCACCTGTGCGATCGCGGGATCAACGGATTCCCAGGCCACGGCAAAGCCATGGTTTTGCGTGGTGATCTCCACCCGTCCGGTGCGCAGGTTCTTGACGGGGTGATTGGCCCCTCGATGTCCCGTATGCATTTTGTATACGGTAAAGCCCGAAGCCAGGGCCATGAGCTGATGACCCAGGCAGATCCCAAAAAGGGGCAGGTCGGTTTCCTGAAGGAAGAGGCGCACCGTCTCGATGGCGTACGGCATGGCGTTCGGATCACCCGGGCCGTTGGAGAAGAAAACGCCATCCGGATTCCAGGCCAGCACCACCTCAGGGGGCGTTTGGGCGGGAAAGACGCGCAGCGAGCAGCCGCGCGCGCGCAGCTGCTCCAGGATGCTGCGCTTGACGCCATAGTCATAGACAGCGACCCGAAACGGCCCATCGGCGGGCAGATCGTAGGGCTCCGGGGTGCTTACGCGCGTGGCCAGCTCCAGACCCTTCATGGAGGGCCAGCTTCGGGCCTTGTGTATGAGGCTTTCGTTGTCCAGGTCCACTGCGGAGATAACGGCGTTCATGGAGCCCTTCTCGCGCAGGTGCCGCACGAGCATGCGCGTATCCACCCCCGTGATGCCCACGATACCGTGCCGCTCCAGCCACTCTCCCAGTGAGGTGTCCGCGTGCAGGTTGCTGTGGGTCGCGGAAAAGGCGCGCACGATCACCCCCTGCACCATCGGCTTGGAGGCTTCAGAGTGGTCCTCGGTGACCCCGTAGTTGCCGATGTGCGGATAGGTCATGAGCATAAGCTGGCCGAAATACGAAGGATCGGTGAAAATCTCCTGATAGCCCGTCATGCTCGTGTTAAAGCAGAGTTCCCCGGCCGTCTCCCCTACACGGCCGATGGCCCATCCCGATACGACCACGCCGTCGGCTAAGGCCAGCTTGGCGGGCATGCGCTTTTTCGGCATCATTCCCCCCGTGCGCACATACCGTTCTGTTTCTAGAAGCCAGACCGCATCAGCGTCTGGCCTACGGATACAAAAAAAGCGGCGCTCGGGCCGCTTGCGATCCGTTGCTTTGCGCTCTTCGGGTTCCGGCGCGCCACCTCTGCATTGCGATCGCTTGCGAGCCCCGCAGCTGGATGCCACTCCAGGCTCGTCGTCGCCTAATTGCTATGGAGGATGACGCTCCCATACGATTCGGGGACAAAAGTATATGCGCAGCGAAGAGGCGCGCAAGGGGGCGACTTCAGGCCTCGTACTCCAGCTCGGTCTGGGCCTCTACGGCGCCCAATTGGGCCTTTAAAGGGGCGCGCAACAAGTCCCCATTCCAGGGCAAAAGGCGCTTCAAGGGAGCCTGCCGAACAGGACAGGAATCGATAGCGCACAGGGCGCAACAGGCTGGCCAGCAGGGCTCAGTGTGCACGATCACGTCTGTCGGCTCCGGGCACCGAGCCCGGAACAGCTCATGGATCGCGTGCTCGGCCTCATGGCTCTGTTGCAGGGTCCAGTAGTAGGGCAGAATGAGGTGAAAATCCACATGCAGCGTCGCTCCGCTCCGCCAGAGGCGCAGCCGATGGGGGGCGATCCACCCCGGCTGCCGACCTTGCTCCAGAATCTGAGCCACGCGCTCCAGTATGGAGGGATCGGCCTCATCCATGAGCCCCGCTACGGCCTCACGCACCAGTTTGTAGCCGGCCCGCAGGATGTGCAGGCCAACGGCGATCGCCACCGCGGGATCTAGCCACCACAGGCCGGTCCAGCGCACGAGCAGAAGCCCCATTACGACCCCGGCGCTCGTGTAGGCGTCGCTCAGCACATGATGGCCGCTGGCGCGCAGCGTAGCTGAGCGCGTCCGACGCCCTGTATGAATAAGATACCCTCCTAAGGCGGCGTTCACGAGTCCGGCTCCGGCTACAAGAGCGGTACCGGCCTCCAGGCGCTGCGGCGGTATCCCCGCAAGCAGAGCCTCGACGGCCTTGTAGCCAATCGCCCCGCCAGCGAGCATGATCAGGGAGCCCTCAAAACCGGCGGAGAAGAACTCGATCTTTCCATGTCCGTAAGGATGGGTTGCGTCCGGAGGTCGGGCGGCCAAGTGCACGGCCACCAAAGCCAGCAAGGCCGCCACGACGTTGATGATCGATTCCAGGGCATCGGACAAGACCGCAGCCGATCCCGTAAGCAGATAGGCTGAAAACTTGAGCCCCAGCAGCACAACGCCCACCGCAAGCGACCAGCGAGCGGCCCGCAGGCGATTGGGAACATCTAGCATAGAATGCGCATCCATACGTTCTAAAATACGAGCGGGACACAAAAAAGGCCCGGCCAGATCGGCCGGGCCATGCAAAGCGTTTGCAGGGGGACTAGCGTTTAAGCTGCACGGTCTCCTGGAGCATCTCATCGGAGGTCGTGATGATGCGGGCGCTGGCCTGAAAACCCCGCTGCGTAACGATCATGTCCGTAAATTCGCTCGCCAAATCCACATTACTCATCTCCAGAGCTCCACTTACCATGGTTGTGGCCGTATCCTCGCTGGCTCTATAAAAGACGATGGGTCCTGAGGTGGCATTGGCCCGGAAGATCCCGTCCCCGATATGCTCCAGCCCCTGCTGATTGGGCACATCCCCTACGGCCAGCTGTGCGATCGGCCTTCTCTGTCCGTTGCTGTAGAGCACCTCCAGGATACCGTGAGAGTCGATCCGAAACGTCACGAAATCCCCTTTGGGAAAGCCGTCTTGGGATTCCACCCGGGCCGTAGAGGCCCCCTCATACTGAACCAGACTACCTAAATCGAGCTGGATGACCTGATTCCCAAGGGGTCCGGGGCCATCCGGATCGAACTCCACCTCCACGCGGCTATCCCCACTGCCAAACGGAATCAGCCGACCTTGAGCGTCGAATTGCAAAGGCACCGTCACGGTGTCTGCATCGGTATCCGTGTCAGCGGGCACGGCCCCTGTGGGTTGTCCAATATTGAGGAAACCGCCTGCGTTATCCTGCACCCGGATCAGAGCGTCCCACTGGCTGGCGCCTGTGCGGCGGAACTCCACGATCATCGTACGGGCCACCCCTTGAGCGTCATAGATCACCGTAGAGATGGTGTGGGCCTCCGGCTGCGTGGGCGAATACGGCGGCAAGGAGGCGTTTAGGTTGCCCGTTATCCTGACCAGCTGCGTCTCCTTGGGCTCGGAGACCCCGTAATCTGTGAGCCGTATATCCGTGAGCTTGCGGTTCAGATCGTAGATAATGCGCCCGTCGGCGTCGCGCTGTATGTTGCCAGAGGCGTCCAGCCTGGGCTGGAAGGTCCAACCCTGCACGTTGAACCCGTTGACGTTTACGAGTTCACCGCGGTTGTTGAACTGGAAGTTGCCCGCGCGCGTGAGCACGATCTCCTTGTCCTTGCGCAACACAAAAAAGCCCGGACCATCCAGGGCCACGTCCGAGGCGATGTTGGTCGACTCAAAAGAGCCCTGCGTAAAGCGCCGGTCGATAGAGGCCACAGCTACGCCCAGACCGATCTGAGCCGGATTGATGCTGCCCCCCACGGCGCCGCGACCCGAGCCCAGCAGGCTTTGGCCCAGAAGCTGAGCAAAGGTGACGCGTGAGCTTTTAAAGCCGATCGTGTTGACGTTGGCGATGTTGCTGCCCACCACGTCCATACGAGTCTGATGCGACCGCATGCCCGAAACGCCCGAGTACAGAGAGCGGATCATGACGCTACCTCCTTTGGGTTTAGGGTTTAAACACGGCTTCCGTCGTTCCGCCGTGTACGGGCCTCCCGTCTCGGGTCCAGCCCGTTTACAGAATCAACGCGCTGTCAATCTGCGTAAAAACGCGCTCCCGCATCTGATCAAGATCCACAGCCGTTATCACCGTCCGATTGGGCACGTTGACCAAAAAGGCGGCCCGGGGATGCACGACAAGGCTATCTTGGGCGCCTTTTTGCGCCAGCCGATCCAGAGCACGACCTAAAAGCTCCAGCTCGCCTGGGCTGAGCCGGATGTCCCGCTCCGAGAGCCGCTCCAGGGCGTGGGCCGAAAAGCGCACCCCCGTCCCGGGAGGACTTTCCATGGCCCGACGCAAGAGCTCGGCAAACGGAGGGGCGCTTTGCGCGCCCGGGACCGTTTGCGGCGTAGGCGAGCGAACCCCAGATCCGGATAGCGCGCCGGGATCTACCCGACGCAGTAGCTCTTGGACTTGCATCGCTGCTACCTCCCTTGTTGCGGTTGGCGGATCTCCTCAACGGCGCTCCAATCCACCGGGATGTCCCCCACCCAGAGTTTGGCGCCATCTCCGGTGTACTGCACTTTCGTGATCAGGCCCACAAGAAAGAGCTTGACGTCCACGGGCTTGCCGGAAGCTTGAGCTTCGACCTCTATGCGATATAGCCCCCTGGGCAGCCGATTTCCGCGCTCATCGGTTCCATCCCAGAGCAGCTCATGGGACCCGGCCGCATGCGGACCCAGCTGCAGCGTGCGCACCACGCGTCCGGAGGCGTCCTTCAGGCGCAGCGTAAGGGCGTCGGCCCTCTCCGACAGGCTCATGGAGATCGGCGCGGGGCGCTCGCCATCAAAGAAAACGGCGGAAGCCTGCACTTTGGCCTCTTTGCCGATTAGCCCGGCGGCCAGCAAATGATACAGGCTCTGACTCCACAGGCCTGAGGACTGAAAGTGCTGCGCAAGGCCTTGATTGATTTGAATGAGCTGCTCCACGGAGGAGAACTGAGCCAGCTGCGCCGCAAACTCCTGCCCCTGTAAAGGGTTGAAGGGATCTTGGTTGCGCAACTGGGTCACAAGCAGCCGCAAAAACTGATCGCGGTTCAGCTGCGCCCGCTGAGCGGCGGCCTGTGCCAGCGAAGCATTCCCCTTGGGGGCGCTTCCTGAGGGCTTGTTAGGGCTTACCGTCGTTGAAGTCGGCATAGATCCGACCCTCCTAGGCTAAAAACTCGATACTGTTATATCCCCACCAGCGCGGCCGATGTTCGTTTTCCCCGGTGGGGCCGGGTTCCGGCCCCACAAACGGAGCCCTCCCTGCAGAGGCCATTCGCGGAGGGAAAAAGCGCTCCCATCCTGAGCGGGCCTCTTGACCGCCTCCACCCGCGTAGAAACCCCCGCCCTCTTGCAGGTTTACCTCCACGCGAACCCCCAGGCGTTGCTCTAGGGCCTCGCGCAGCCCCCCGAGCATGTGCCGCAGGCTTTCATGCAGCCTCCCGTCCGAAGCCGAAAGCTGAAGCTCAAGCCGATCCGGATGCTCCTGCAGCTCCACTAGCAACCCCGCATCCCATTCCGGAAGCCGGACCTCAAAGCGCACCGGGGGGGAAAGCGCTAGCGTCCGCGCCTGCACGACCGCTACGCGCAGGGCCTGCTCCAGCCGATTTGTCGCCGTCGGCTCCGGGTGTCGCTCCCCATGAACCTCTGCAAGCGCGCGTCCTTCACCGGTTCGCTCCAAAGCCGGTAAACCGGGCGCTCGGATGGGCTCAGCGGGCTCCGCAGCCGCCGAAAGCGGCTCACCTTGTGGTTGGGGCTTTTCAGGTAATACCGCCTCTGCTCCCGTCGCATCCGGTGCTGAGCCCTCTAGGCGCAGGTGCTCCTCATGCGCGGCCCGGGAAGCCTCGCGACGGGTCTGCTGAGGTACCGGGACGTCGCCGGCCTGCTGAAACGCAGGGGGATCTGGCGCTTGGGGTGGGGCGATCGCATCCGTTAAGGGCTCCCGAGGACCCAGAGAAACCGGAGAGCTAGCCTCCGCAGCAAGCGCACCGCGCTCTAGAGTCGGCCCCGAGTAGGCGGCCCAGTCCTCCTTAATGGTTAAAAAGCCCCAAGCCGATAGCCCCCCCTCGGGAAGAACAGGCGCGTTGGCCTTTGTCTCCGTACGAGAGTGCGCGGGCATAGCGGGCTCCAGCATCCGTACAAGGACGGATGCCTCGGCGGGGGCTCTGCGGTTTTCCCCGACGGGCTCTGCGGACACGATGCTTACGGGCACAGTAGGGCCCTTGGTGGGCCGCTTTGGCTCAGCTGGGGGGGGCGTCGAGGCCTCGGAAGCCTCTGCAAATCCGATGGGACCGCCTGAGGAAACCGGCTCATGCGGGCTAACGCCTCGCCGTGGCCATAAGGCGGGGGGCGCTTCCTGTCGGATTTTTGCGGGCTCAGGTGCAAGCCCCATCGGCTCAGAAGGGGCTAAGCCCCAAGTCTCGGTACGGCTCACTGGGATAGGGGGCGTTTTTAAGAGAGGCTCGCCTTGGTAAGCGGGCGGCGCGCCCCACGGCAGCTCTCTCGCCGTCTCGGGCTGTTGCGTCGGCTGCGGGTGAGGTTGCCTCGCAGTAGCCGCCGCCTCCAGCTCAACCGTCCTTGGCCAGCTGGGCGCGGCCTCCGAAGAGATGTCCACGGCCACAGGCTCGATCCGATCCAGTTCAGCCCCCCCAGAGGCCTCCTCAGAGGAAGCCGGAGCTTCTACGATAAGCCGATCCGCACCCGACTGAGCCTTAAGCAAGAAGGCGCCTGCGGGGCTCACCCCAGCAAGGGGCGATCCCCCCAGCATGCCGGTCGAGGGGTCCTCCGGAGCCTGAACAGGCAGCTCGCCTTCGGATGTGCTGCAGAGGGGGACATCAGCTGGTGTGGGGGGCCCAACTGAAGCCGCGCAAGGCGGGCAGAGGGATGCGCATTGGGCCAACACAGCCCAGAAATCCCCAGGCGGATCGGCCTCAAACGCCCTGGAGGGTTCGGATGCCAGGCCCCAAGCAAGCGGAGATGCGACCCAGAGAGGCTCCATGTTTAACGGCTCCTTACGATATCCTGAATAAGCGCCGCGGCCCGCTCCGGGGGAAGAGCGCGCAGCAGCACGGGCCGTCGGCTAGCTTCGATCTCCCAGAACAGCTGCCGCAACGTGTTGTGATCGAGCTGGCCCAAAATGCGACCCAGCTCTTCGGCCTTGAGCTTGGCAATCGCCGTGGCTAGTTCTTGCAGACGCGGAGCTTGTCCTCCTGAGACCGGAGATGTGGACGATCGTGCACGCCGCAGCTCGGCCACCTCGGCCTCAAGTGCAAGTAGCCGCGCTCGAAGCTGCGCCAGCGAATCCCAGAGCGCCGCGGAGAACAAGGAATCGTCCCGCGAAGACGTCCCAGCGGAGTCCGCGGCATCTGCCGAGTCGGCTGGCGAGCTCGGTCCGCTTGCCCGCAAGGAGTCCTCATCTGCACGCCTGTGCCGCAGGGAATCCAGGGCAGCCACGTAAGCCTCGGGGCTGTTGTAGCCCTTTAGGCGGGGGTAGAGCAAGTACATGCCGTAGATAAGCCCCAAGAAAGTTAGGGGCGCCCCCAAGCCTAGGCCGATATAAAGCAGCAGCTGCTTCATGGGCCCTTTCTGCGGCGTCGCCCGTATTGGATTAGGGCGATTTCTCCGAGTTGCCGCGCCTCCTTTTGGGCCAGCTCCTGTTGGTATGCAGCTAGGGCCCGCTCACGGAGCCGATCTAGAACAAGCCGCTCCTGGCGAGCCCATAGTAGGCGCCTCTGGGCCTCGGCGTGACGCGATTCGGCCTCCGCGGCGCTCTGGCGATGCTGGCGCAAAAGCTGTTGCTCCTGTAGGATGTACCCGTGCAGGGCTTGCCACAGGGCCAGCTTGCTCCCCGCAACCCCTCTCTGAAGGGTTTGGTGAAAGACCCGCTCCTCGGCTTCCAGACGCGCGCGCGCCTCCTCCAGAGCCTGGCGCGCCTGGGCGGCACGCACCTGTTCGAGCCGCTCCCGATGCTCCCGCAGACGCCGCAATGGCTCCAGAGGAAAGCGAAACCGTCTCATAAGGCCTGCTCCTCGCCTCGTACGATGTGCTCTAGCCAGGGCAGAAGCGCCCGCTCCTCAGCCGAGGCGAGCACATCCTGCCGGAGGAAAGCGCGCAGGGCCTCGATTCGCTCTAAGGCCCAATCGATACGCGGATTGGAGCCCCTCACGTAGGCTCCGATATTGATCAAGTCTTCGGCCTCTGCATAGGTGGCCAGCAGGGCTTGGGCCTCTTGGGCCAAGCGCCGGTGTGCCGGGGAGACGATGCGCGGCATAACGCGGCTGATACTGGCCAGCACGTCGATAGCCGGATAGTGCCCCTGGTGCGCCAGCCGCCGCGAAAGCACGATGTGCCCATCCAAGATCCCCCGCACGGCGTCGGCGACGGGGTCGTTGAAGTCATCGCCTTCAACGAGAACCGTATAAAGCCCCGTGATGGTACCCCGGGCGCTAGCTCCGGCCCGCTCCAGCAGCCGAGGAAGCAACGCGAAGACGCTCGGCGTGTAGCCCTTCGTAGTGGGAGGCTCGCCGGAGGCCAGCCCGATTTCACGCTGGGCCATGGCCACGCGCGTAAGAGAATCCATCATGAGCAGCACATCCAGGCCTTGATCGCGGAAGTACTCCGCTATAGCCGTGGCCACAAAAGCGCCTTTTACCCGACTCATAGCGGCCTGATCGCTTGTGACGGCCACGACAACGGAGCGAGCCAGCCCTTCCGGACCCAAGTTGTCCTCGATAAATTCGCGCACCTCCCGGCCGCGCTCGCCGATGAGCGCGATCACGTTCACCTGTGCGGCGCTACGACGCGCGATCATGCCCATGAGCACGCTTTTGCCCACGCCGCTTCCGGCGAAAATGCCCACCCGTTGTCCTTTGCCGATCGTGAGCAACCCGTCGATGGCCCGTACGCCGGTCCAGAGGGCTTCCCGAATCAGGGGCCGGCTCATAGCCGGGGGCGGATCCCGATGTACCGGGTAGAAGTCCGTGCAGAAAATCGGCCCCTGGCCATCCAGAGGTCGGCCGGCTGCATCCACGACGCGCCCCAAGAGCTCCCTTCCAACGGGGATGCGCAGCGGTTCGGCGCTGCGCCGCACCCAGGCCCCCGGGCGCAGCCCCACGATCTCCTCAAGCGGCATAAGCAGGGTTACATCCTCACGAATCCCCACCACCTCGGCCGATACGACCCGTTCACCGCCCAGCTCGATCTGGCAAAGCGCGCCTATGGGCGCATCCAGCCCCACAGCCTCGATGAGAAGGCCTACTACAGAGCGCACGCGCCCGTAGCGGATGGGCTCCACCGTAAGCCGGTCTATGGCTTCCTCCAACGTCCTATGGAGCTCAGCCCACCTCATGGGTCCACCGCAGCTCCTCCTCGAGGCTGCGCAAGGCCTCTCGAAACCGAAGGGCAAACTTTTCCGTCGGAGTCTCTACGACGAACTCACCCGGCTTAAGCTCCGGGTCCTCCACACACCGTAAGGCGGGGGAGCACGCCCCTAGCCGCTGGACCCAGCCCACGGGGAGACGCACTTCAATGGGCTGGACGTGGGCCACGGAGGCCACAATCCGCTTCAGCCTGCGCTCCAGGGCTGGCTGCAGGCTTTCGGCCTCCAGGGGGCTGTCGAGGATTTTCTCGGCCAGCCGCAGGGCCAGGGCGGCCGTCGTGCGGGCCATGGCCTCGCAGAAGGACTCAAAGGCCCCCTGCAGACGAATCAGCTCGGCTGCCAGGCGCTCCTCCAGGGCTCCCAACTGCTGCCGATAGCTCAGCTCAAGCTCCGCGCGGGCGGCCTCATAGCCGGCAGAGAACCCTTCGGCCCGGGCCTGCTCGAGCCGATTCGCCTCTTCCTCGGATGGCTCCGGAGATGGAGCCGCGGCTGGAGTTTGGGCCTCTGGGGATTCGATGCGCCCTCCCTCGACCGCTTCGCCGCTCAGCTCGGGGAACAGGAGCGGCCCGTACGTTTGCACCTGCGCCGCGTCGGGTTGCATCCGAAAGGCCCCGCGCCGAATCACAGCGCCTCCAAACACGGCCATAGACAAGCTTCCCTGTCAGATGTACTCCTCTTGTCCGCCGCGAGAGATCACGATCTCCTCGGCTTCTTCCAGCTGTCGGATGACGCGCACGATGGCGTTTTGCGCCTCCTCGACATCGCGCACCCGCACCGGCCCCAAGTAGGTCATCTCCTCCTCGAGCATCTCCGCTGCACGCTGGGACATGTTGGATTTGAACTTCTGCCGCAGATCTTCGCTCGCCCCACGCAACGCGATGGCCAGCTGCCGCGTATCGATCTCGGCCAAAATGCGCTGGATAGCCTGATCCGGCAGGCCCAGGATGTCTTCGAAGGTGAACATGAGGCTCTTGATCTTCTCGGCCACCTCGGGATCGCGCTGCAAGAGCACCCCCATGATGTGCCGCTCGGCCTGACGGCTGACCAGGTTCAAAATGGCTGCCGCGGCATGTGGGCCACCGGTTTCGCTAAGTTTAGAACCGAAGATGTTGCCCATTTGCGAGCGGATCACCTCCTCGATCTCGTGAATGAGCTCTGGAGGCGTCTTGCCCATCGTAGCCAGTCGGTAGGTGATCTCTCCCTGTAGGTCCGGGGGCAAATTCGAGAGCACATCGGCCGCCTTATGCGGATTGAGCTTGGCCAAAATCAGCGCGGCCACCTGCGGGTGCTCGCTCTGGATGAAGTTGACCAGCTGGGCTGTCTCGACGGTCTGCAACAAGTAAAAAGCGCTAACCTTTGTGGCGGCCTCGATGCGCATGATGATCTCTTCGGCTTTTTTGCGCCCCCAGATGCGCTCCAGAACCTCCATAGCGAACTCTAGCCCGCCCCGCAGCACGTACTTCTTGGCCGTCATCATCTGGTGGTATTCCGTTACGACCGCGTCGATCATCTCCGGGGTGACCGAGGCGATGCGGGCGATCTCCAGCGTGATGCGCTCCACCTCTTCTTCGGAAAGTTTTTTCAGAATCTGCGCGGCCGTCTCGACCCCCATGGAAACCAGGATGATGGCCGCCTTTTGCGCCCCGCTGAGCTTGGCGTCGCTCCTTTCCGAGGGCGTCTGCGCCATGAGCTCCGAAACTGCCTTAGCGGGCACGTTGAGCATGGACCTCATCCTCCACCAGCCAGGTCCGAATCAGATTCGTGGCCGCATCCGGCTCTTGTTCGACAAAGGAGCGGATCTCCTCCATCATCTTCTCCTTAGCCCGCACCCGAGCTCGGGCCTCGGGCGAAAGGCGCTGGATGAACATATCCTCGCTTAGCTCATAGTCCCCCGACTCCAGACCCTCTAGCACGGGCTCAGGCCGGCCCGTGAGCAGATTAACCGTCTGCCCCGGGGGAAGCGGCGCCCCGCTGGAGAGCGGATACGGCTCCACGCGCTGACCCAGACGACGCACCAGCAGCAACACGAGCAGAAAAGCCAAAACAAGTCCTAAGGCGATGAGCCCGTAGCGCAGGTACTGTTGCTGCTGCTGCCGACGCTGCCAAGCCTGCAGCTCTTTCTCCAGCTGCTCATCTGCGGAGGTATCGAATCGGATCTGTTGGATACTTAACTCATCCCCCCTTTCGCTCTGAAAACCCACGGCCTTGCGCACCAGGTCGGCGAAGCTCTCCAGTTCCTGGGCGGAGTAAGGCTCGTAGCGCACGCCCCCCGTGTTGGGATCGCCTGTGGTGAGGCGGCGGTAGTTGAGGATCACCGAGACGCTCAGGCGTTTGATCTGCCCCACCCCGTGCTCTATGCGCTCCCGCGTGCGGGATAATTCGTAGTTGCGCACCATATTGGCCACACGTTGCTGCGCGCCAGCCCCGGCGTTGGCCCCTGTTGCCCCCCCTGTCGGAGCCTCACGCTGCTCATCGAGCGTCTCCTCGCTGATCACGGTCTGGGATTCCGGGTCGATCAGGTCGCGCTCCTGGACCAGCCGAGTGAAATCCACCTCAGCCGATACGCGCACAAGACTGTTGCCCCGGCCCAGAACGTTGTCCAGCATAGACTGCCCTTTCTGCGTGAGATAGGCTTCTAGCTCCTGCTGGTATTTGATCTGGGCTGAGGCCGCGGAGAACTCCGGATTGCGGGCCGCGGTGTTGGAAAGCAGGTTACCCCGCGTGTCCAGGATCGTGACGTTTTCCACGGTAAGCCCCTCGACACTTCCGGCTACGAGCGCAGCGATTCCTTCAATTTGAGCCGGGGAAAGCGCCATTCCGGGCCGCAACTTGACCACCACGGAGGCGGAGGGGACGTTCTGGGCAGCCTGGAAAGGAGCGCGCTCCGGCACAACCAGGTGCACGCGGGCCATCTCGACCTGCTCGAGGTTGGAGATCGTGCGAGACAGCTCTCCCTCGATGGCCCGCTTAAGGTTGACGCGCTGCATGAAATCCGTCATTCCCAGGCCGTTTCCATCCAGTAGCTCATAGCCCAAGGATTTGCCGCTGGCCAATCCTTTTCCGGCCAGCCGCACGCGCAGCTCATAAACCCGATCAGACGGCACGTAGATGCTGCTCCCCCCATCGCGGAGCCGATAGGGGATTTTCTCCTTTTGCAGCTCCTCTACAATTCGGCTCGCCTCAGCTGCTTCTAACCGGCTAAAGAGCAGCGCATACGTCGGACGACTTGCCCAGAGGGCTAATGCGATCAGGCCCCCCAGGACGATCGCACTCACCCCAAACAGGGAAATACGCTGAGCCGCGGTCAGCGAAAACCAAAACCTGCGTAGCCCTTCCCACCAGCTTCCCACAACCGGCCTCCGTTATAGCGGCATCCGCATAAGCTCTTGATAGGTCTCGACGATCCGGTTGCGGATCTCGATCATAAGCTGTAGGCCCACCTGCGCCTGCTCCAGCTGAATCATGATCTCGTGCAAGTCCTCCGTTTCACCCGCCACGAAAGCCTGAACCCCCTCGTCGGCCTGCTTTTGGGCTGCATCAACAACGCCTAGCGTCCGGCCCAGCAGCGCGTTGAAGTCCTCTTTCGCACTTCTAGGGCTGCGGGGCACCTCCGAGGGGGGGCGGACGGATCCAAGGGCATCGGGCAATCGGCCTAGAGGCAGCATGGCTTATCCCTTCAGATCAAGATGCCGTCCTAGCGCGTCTGGACGCAGTTCTTGGACTTGACGAGGGCCGTAGACGGTGAGCTTGCCCGTGGGGGCCTCGGGAAAATAGCGGGCGATCAGGGCGCGCTCCTCCTGAGTTAGGGGGGAATCGGAACCCGAAGCCCTATGCGCAAGCGCACGCAACAGGCCTCGCTCTCCGGGGATGCGTTCGATGGGCAGGCCGGAAATGCGGATCGGATCCATGCAGAGCCTCCTCGGACTAAATCTCCAACGTCTTGCGGATCATTTCTTTGACCGAACTGAACACGGATAGATTGGCCTCATAGAGACGGTTGGCGCTGATCATGCGGGCCATTTCCTCCACCACGTTGACATCCGGATACCAAACCAGCCCATTGGCGTCCGCATCCGGGTGCGTGGGATCGTATTCCGGCCGAAACCGAGGGCTAGGCAGCACCTGGGAGCGAGGACCCAGATCCGGGCTCTCTTCGGGCAGACGCAGCTCGCCTGCGCGGCGATGCTGAGGGTTTTTGACCAACACGGGCAGCGACACGCGCCGCATAGCGCCCCAGAAAAGAGGCTCTGGAGCCTCGCGAAGCACGCGTTTGGGTACGTACGGTCCACCCTGTGGGGTGCGCGTGGTCTGCGCGTTGGCCATGTTCTCCGAAACCACGGAGAGCTCCTGGCGGAACGTCTCCAGACCGCGCGCCACCGTGCGGAAAACCTGAAAGAAAGGACCGATCTTCACCTCTCAGCTCCCTATCCGTGCTGTATCATCCGGCCGTGCGCCCGGTGATGGCCATGCGCAGGCTCCGAAAAGTGTGCTGCAACGCGCGCACCACAACCGCCACGCGCATCTGCGTATCGGCCAACGTCATGAGCTCATCTTCTAAGACCGGACCCTCGTAGGCCGCCTCAAGCCGCGCTTGCGTTGCTTGAGGGGGTTGTAGCGAAAAGCCGGCCTTGTAGCGGCGCCGGGCGCGCGCAAGCGCCTCCTCAAACTGGACGTCCAGCCGCCGGTAGCCTGGGGTGTCAAGGTTCGCCACGTTGCTAGCGGTCGTCCGCTGCCGCAGCGCATAGGCGTCCATGGCGCGGCGCAGAACCGTAATCGCTGGAGTTTCCAAAAGCCGCATGGCCATGAGGTTCTCCGTTCCCTTTTCCACCGGGGCGCGCAACGGATGTGCCGGCCCATTAAGTCCTCTAAACGGCCCTTAAGCCTCAAATAGCAGCCTCAGAAGCCGGCATTTTTTTCCCCTCCCTTTCCGCGGCCTTCCCCGATGGCACGCTTTTGGACCTGCGGGTACACCGTCCCGTCTGGAGCCCTCCCGACGAGGCGAAAGCCAGGGTAGACGGGCTTAGCGGGGAAGTTTATGTGTCCATGGGATTCCAAAAGGTAACCCCCTAACCCCCTAACCACACATAAGGAGGTTGGTCATGTTCATCGGACATCGCATCCGCACCGCTTCTGGCCTGATTCTTGGGTTCTGCCTTTGGGGCTTGAGCTCAGCCTGGGCGCAGACCCCCACCCAGCAGCTGTTTGCGCTCAAGGAGCTCTACCCCGGACTCAAGACCATTGGGGTGTTGACGAGCCAGACGCCGTCGGAGGAGACCACGAAGGCGCTCAACCGGGCCTCGGCCGCCACGGGTGTTAAGGTAGTGGTAACAGTGGTGAACTCGGTGGCGGAACTGGCTCCTAAGTTCCGGGAGCTGGTGAGCAGCTACCAGGTGCAAGCCATTTGGATCCTGGAGAAGGACAACGTGCTAACAAGCCCGTTAGCCAAGGACTTCCTGTACAAAAACACGGTAACGCGCAACTTGGCGCTGTTGGCCCCAGATAAAACAATGGTCGGCGAAGGGGCCCTGCTGCACGTCAGCAACGAGGGCGGCAACCTGCGCCTGTACCTGAACCAGCGCGTAGCGCAGGCGCTGAACGTAAAGGTGCCGGATCAGTACCAGGCGCATGCGACTTTCGTAGCCAACTAACAAACAAACGGACGGAGTTGGGATTATGCAGCGCTGGACGCTACGGGCCAAGATCACCACCACGGTGGGTGGGATGATCTTGGTGCTGGCCGGATCCCTGACGGCCTTTTATGTGCAATGGATGGGTCGCAAGCTCGAAGCCGCCTTTGAGGTCAAAGGCCGCCAGGCCGCGCAAAGCCTGGCCCAGCTCTCCGCCTACAGTATTTTGCTCCAGGACGCGGAGCAGATCCGCAGCCTGGCCCAGCAACTAGCCAAGGCCAACCCCGAGATCGTGGCCGCGGCCGTATACGATAAGGACAATACCCTGCTAGGCGGGCTCAAAGCTGAGACGTTTCCCAAGTTAGCCCCAAGCCCGGAACAGACCCAGGTGGGGCGACTGCGATCCCGTTCGCAGGAGCTACTGGACGTGCTCACGCCCGTGCACAACGAGGCCGGCGAACGCATCGGCCTAGCCCGCGTGGCCTTAACGCTCGCCCCGGTGCGCGCCGAACAACGCAGCGCGCTCTTGGCTGGCCTGAGCGCCTCGGCCGCGGCCACGCTGCTGGCCTCAGTGGTGCTGCTGCTCTTAAGCCGCATGATCGTTCGTCCTGTTCAGCATCTCCAGGAGGCCGCGCGCCGGGTTACGGAGGGAGACCTAGAGGCCCGCGTCAGGATCCGCCAGCAAGATGAGCTGGGTGAGCTAGCGGGCGCCTTCAACCATATGGTCGAGCACCTGGCCGAAACCCTGGAAGCCATCAGCCAGCAGCGCGAACGAGCCGAAGAGGCCCAGCGCGCCGCGGAACGCGTGCAGATGGAACTGGAAGCGCGCCAGGCTCACCTGGAGCAATACGTAAGCCGCATGGGCGATGTGATCGAGCAGATCACAGCCGGGGACTTGACGCCGCGCTTTGAGTCCTCCTCTGAGGACGCCCAACTGAACCGCCTAAGCGAGCACCTGAACACAATGGTCGCCGACCTGCGGGGCATGATCCAGCATGTGCGCGACGCAGCGGCGGCCGTCTTAGACGCCAGCGTGCAGATCTCCTCGAGCACCGAGGAGATGGCCGCGGCCATGCACCAGCAGACCGAGCAGGCGCGTCAGGTCGCGCAGGCCATCGAGCAGATGACGCGTGCGATCACGGAAAACGCCCGGCATGCCATGCAAGCCACGGAGACGGCCCGACAGGCCAACTCGACCGCCGCAGAGGGTCGGGAGGCCGTTGGCCGCATGGTCGAGGGCATGCGGCGAATCGAGCAGGTCGTCCGGCAGGCCGCGGAAACCGTCAAAGGCTTGGGGACCTCTAGCGAGCAAATCGGCAAAATCGTGCGCGTAATCGACGAGATCGCCGATCAGACCAACCTGCTCGCCCTAAACGCCGCCATCGAGGCCGCTCGGGCCGGCGAACAAGGCCGGGGCTTTGCGGTGGTGGCCGACGAGGTGCGCAAGCTCGCCGAGCGCACCACCGTGGCCACGAAAGAGATCGCGGCCATGATCGAACAGATTCAGGCCGAAACGGCCCGCTCGGTGGATTCGATCCGGCGCGGCACAGAGGAAGTCCAGCAGGGCATCGTGCTGGCACAGCAGGCCGGACAGGTGATCGAGTCCATCGTGGGCGTCGTAGGCCAGATGAGCGCCCGCGTAGAGGAGATCGCCGCAGCCACAGAGGAGCAATCGCGCGTTTCGGAGACAATCAGCCGCAACGTCGAGGCCATTACGGTCGTCTCCCAGCAGACCGCCGGCAGCACCCGACAGGTGGCGCAGGCGGCTGATGGGCTGCACCAACTCACGCTTAAACTGCAGAGCGTGGTGGAGCGCTTCCGCCTGGACTCTGGGGCTTCTGCTGCGGCCCGTCGCGCAGGCTCCCCTGCCGCCGTGATGGCGAATGGACACAAGCGCACCAGTGGCAAGGAATAAAACGCTATGTACTCCGCGACTTCCGGCACTTCCACGATGCAACTTGTAAGCTTCGCGGTCGGACCTGAGAACTGCGCGCTGGAGATCCTGCGCGTCTGGGAGATTCACCGGGTGCCGGAGATCACGCCGGTGCCCGGCGCCCCTCCATACGTGCGGGGCATCATCAACCTGCGGGGCACTACGATCCCGATTCTGGACCTGCGCCTGCGCATGGGCCTGTCCGATCGGGACGGCGACGCCAGAGAGCAGCGTATTTTGGTCGTGGAGAGCCGGGGTCGCATCGCCGGCCTACTGGTGGATCGGGTCTACCAGGTCGTGCGCGTCTCAAGCGAACAACTTGAGCGCGCTGCGAACGGTCGGGAAGGCTTCGTACAGGCCGTGGTGAAAACGGAAAACGCCCTGTTGAGTTTGCTTAACTTGGAGGCCGTTCTGGGACTCCGAGAGGAAACACCCACTCCAGCGTGAACATCATCCCCTCCATAAGCGCAAGCGGGGCCCTCCATTTAAGAGGGTCCCGCTTTTTGCTTAAGCCCATCGCCAGCGGAAGGCTGTTCCCCGATCGGGATCGGATTCGAGTAGATCCAGGCTCGCCCCGTGCAGATGGGCGATTTTGCGCGCGATCGCCAGGCCCAGACCGAGATTCTGGGCTTTGGTCGTAAAAAAAGGCCAGAAGATTTTCTCCCGGAGCGCCTTCGGAATCACAGGCCCCCAATTGCGGACCTCCAGTTCCGGGGGCGACGCCCGGAGCCGCAACCGAATCCGGGGGGTGCCCTGAACGGCCGCCTCAAGGGCGTTGAGCAGCAGGGCGATCCAAGCCTGCCGCAACAGGGCCTCATCGGCCTCTACGCTTACGGGATCGGCGTCTAGTTCGATCTGCACCTGGGGGTACTCGTAGGCGAAGGCCTCTTGCAGATCACAGAGCAGGCTTCGGGCGCAGACCCGACGCCAGCGCGGCAGCAGAGGTTGGCTGAATTGCAGCAGGTCCTGCACCATTCGCTCCAGCCGCACAGCCCCTTGTGCGATATGGCGCACGTTGTCGCGGATCTCCGGCTGTCCGGCCGCCTCTTGCTGGATGAGTGAGGCAAACCCCACGATACCGGTCAGCACGCTGCGCATCCGGTGCGCGATCACGGCGCTCATCATCTCCAGCGTGTGGCTATCCCCGGCGGCCAGCAGCGAAGGCTCCGGATGCCATTCGATCGCATAGCCCTGTAGGGGAGGCGGTAGGGGACACCGGCGCCATCCTTCAAGGGGCTCACCGCTCCAGGCCGCCCGATTGGCGAGCCAAATGCGCCCTGTGGACTCCTCCACGATCCGCGCAGGCCGCTCCCATAGGCTTAAAACCACCTCCAGCAGAGGCCCGTAGTCGGTCCACTGCTCCAGCGGCCGGCCTCGCTCGGCCAGCGCTTGGCCGTAGAGCGTGCGCAGGGCCTCTAGATGCTCCTCGAAAATCGCCCAAGAGGGTTTGCTCGGCTCAGGAGCGCTCGGCTTGATGCGATGCGGCACGGCAGGGTTTTCCCGCTTAAGACGCGCTCGTAGCACGGGTCAAAGCCTATGCCGCAGAAGGCCCCCTTGCGCCCCTAGAGCGGGCCCCATACCTTAGTCGGCCGAGATCGGGGGAAGCCCATGGCGGGATGGTGGTCTCTGGTGCCGCCGCTGGTGGCAATTGGATTGGCGCTGCTGACCCGGGAGGTGTTCTTATCGCTTCTGGCCGGCATCCTGGTAGGCTCGATTTTGCTGCATCGCGGCCACCTGTGGGCCGGGCTTCGGGAGCTGTTTGATCAACTTGTGGCCGTCTTTGCGGATGCGGGCAATACGCGCATCCTGTTTTTCTGTTTGCTCGTGGGGGGGCTTATGACCCTCCTACAGGCTTCCGGGGGGGTCGAGGGGTTTATCGCGCGCGCCAGCCGCTGGCGCTGGGCGCGCAGCCGGATCGGGGCCCAATGGTTGGTCTATGGGCTGGGGTTGCTCATCTTCGTGGAATCCAGCATTACCTGCCTCATCACCGGCGCCGTGGGCCGGCCGCTCTTCGATCGGCTTCGGATCTCGCGCGAAAAGCTGGCCTATTTTTGCGACGCTACGAGCGCCCCGGTGTGCATGCAGATCCCCCTAAACGGCTGGGGGGCGTACGTACTAGGGCTGCTCATGGCGCAAGGTCTCAGCGAAGCCATGGCCGTGCAAACGCTGGCCCAGAGCCTGCTGTATAACTTTTACAGCCTGCTCATCCTGTTCAGCCTTCCGGCCATCATCTACGGGCTTGACTTCGGCCCCATGCGCGCAGCCGAGCTTCGGGCGCAACACACCGGCAAGGTGCTGCGCGATGGGGCACAGCCGCTCGTATCGGAAGAGCTCGTCTTCGCGGAGCCGCCCGCGGATCGCCCCCGGCGAGCCCTGAACATGCTGCTTCCGCTGGCCGTGATGATCGGCATGATCCCCCTGGGGCTGTGGATCACGGGAGCGGGCAACCTGATGCAGGGCTCGGGCTCTACGGCCGTGCTGTGGGCCGTGAGCGCGGCCATCGTGGTGGCCCTCGGCCTGGGCCTGCTGCAGGGCCTGTTCTCCTTATCCCAAGGGGTGCAGCTCGTGCTCCGAGGCTCTTCGGGGTTGCTGGCTGTGACGATTCTGCTCGTCTTCGCCTTCGCCCTGAGCCATATTTGCCGGGAGCTGGGGCTGGGCCCTTACGTGGCCGGGCTCATCTCCCCCGAATGGCCGGTCTTCTGGATTCCGGCCCTGGTCTTTCTGGTGGGCTGCTTCGTTTCGTTCACGCTCGGCTCCAGCTGGGGCGCCTTCGCCATTCTTATGCCCGTGGCCGTGCCGTTGGCCCAGGCCACAGGGCTTCCGCTGCCGCTTGTGGTGGCGGCCGTCTTAAGCGGGGGCGTCTTTGGGGATCACACCTCACCGCTTTCGGACACGACGATCATCTCCTCGATGGCCTCCGTCTGCGATCACATGGATCATGTGCGCACCCAGCTGCCCTACGGGCTTTTGGCAGCGGCGCTGGCCGCAGTCGCCTTCGGCACGGCGGGCTGGCTGTTTAGCCGGTAGCGCAGGCTTAGACGGGCTGGGGCTCGGGGTAGTAGAGGCGCTGTGCGGCGCGCAGCGTATTCTCCAGGAGCATAGCGATCGTCATGGGTCCCACCCCGCCGGGCACGGGGGTGATCCAGCTGCTTTGGGAGGCCACGGATTCGAAGTCTACGTCCCCCACTAGCCGATACCCGCGCGGATGCGTCGGATCCTCGAGGCGGTTGATACCCACGTCCACGACGACCGCGCCTGGGGCGACCATCTCGGCGTTTACAAAGCGAGGCTGTCCAATGGCGGCCACTAAGATCTCCGCCTGCCGGGTGAGGGCGGCCAGATCGCGCGTGCGGCTATGGCAGACGGTCACCGTGGCGTCGATCCCCTTCTGCAGAAGCAGGTTAGCCAAGGGCAGGCCCACGATGTGGCTGCGGCCCAACACGACCACGCGGCGGCCTGATAGGGGAATCTCGTAGGCGCGGAGTAGCTCCCAAATGCCGGCCGGGGTGCAAGGCCGAAACCCCGGCTGACCCAACATGAGCCGGCCCGCGTTCAGGGGGTGAAAGCCGTCAACGTCCTTGCTGGGATCCAGGGCCGCGATCACGCGATCTGTCGAGATGTGAGGGGGTAGGGGGAGCTGCACGAGAATCCCGTCCACGCTGGGATCGGTGTTAAGACGGCTGATGCGCTCCAGGAGCTCGGCCTCCGAGAGGGTGCTGGGCAGATGGATCGTCTCGGAGTCGATGCCGACCTCGGCCGCGGCGCGCCTCTTGGCCCGCACATAGGAGGCCGAGGCCGGATGTTCGCCCACCAGCAGCACGGCCAAAAAGGGTCTACGGTGACCGGCCTGAACCCAGTTGGCGACCTCCTGACGCAGCCGCTCTAGGATAATGGCGGCGACGTGCTTGCCGTCCAGTAGGTGATAAGTGGCCATAGCAGCGTGTTGCAGAGCGCCTTATCTGGCATAGGAGACGGCCCGCACCTCGCGGATAACCGTCACCTTGATCTGCCCCGGATACTGCATTTCTTGTTCGATCTTCTTGGCGATGTCGAGGGCCAGCAGCTCGGCCTGGGCGTCGTCGACCTTGTCGGCCTCCACCGTTACGCGCACCTCACGGCCGGCTTGCAGGGCGTATACCTTTTGCACGCCGGGAAACTGGCTAGCCAGCTCTTCAAGCTTCTGCAGCCGCTTGATGTACTGCTCGATGGTCTCGCGTCGCGCCCCGGGCCGGGCCCCGCTGATGGCGTCGGCCGCCTGCACAAGAGGCGAAATCAGGTTGTCCATTTCGATCTCGTCATGGTGCGCCCCCACGGCGTTGCAGACGATCGGATGCTCCCCGTAGCGACGGCAGTACTCCATCCCCACAAGCGCATGGGGCCCCTCGGGTTCGCCTTCGATGACCTTGCCGATGTCATGCAGCAGCCCGGCGCGTTTGGCTAGTTTCGCATCCAAACCTATTTCGGCAGCCATGATCGCGGCCAGACGCGCCACCTCCATGGAATGCGCCAGGAGGTTTTGGCCGTAGCTGGAGCGAAAGCGCATCCGCCCCACAAGCCGGATGAGTTCCGGATGCATGTTGGCGATGCCGAGCTCCACGACGGCCCTTTCGCCGGTCTGCCAGATCTCCTCCTCGATCTCCTGGCGCACCCTGGCCACGACCTCTTCGATGCGAGCCGGATGGATGCGGCCGTCTTGTATGAGCCGCTCCAAAGCGATGCGTGCGATCTCACGCCGAACGGGGTCGAAACAGGACAAAATGACCGCCTCAGGGGTATCATCTACGATCACCTCAACGCCTGTAGCGGCTTCGAAGGCCCGGATGTTGCGCCCCTCGCGTCCGATGATCCGGCCCTTCATGTCGTCGGATTGGATGTTGACGACACTGACCGTGTTCTCGATCGTGTGCTCGGCCGCTGTGCGCTGAATGGCCTGGATGATGATCTTTTTGGCTTCGCGATTGGCCTGCAGACGGGCTTGATCGCGGATCTCCTTGATGAGCTGCGCCGCCTCGTTGCGGGTCTCCTGGAGCAGGTTTTCCATCAGCATCTTACGGGCTTCTTCGGCCGTGAGGCCGGCGATACGCTCCAGGCGCTGGTTTTGCTCCCGAAATAGGGTTTCGACCTCCTCAAGCTTTTGCGTGTACTCCTGCTGCAAGCGCCGGTAGCGTTGCTCCTCCTCCCGAAGCTGCTGCTCGCGGCTGTTGAGCTGCTCAGCCCGCCGATCCAAGTTGAGCTCGCGGTTCTTGAGCTGCTGCTCAAACTCCTGCAGCTTGGCGCGGCGACGCTCCGCTTCTTGGTCGAACTCCTGCTTTTTACGCAGCCATTCGTCCTTGACCTCGATCAGCTTTTCGCGCTTGAGGTTTTCGGCCTCGCGCTGTGCCTTGCGCAATAAATCGTCGGCGTCGCGTTGAGCGCGTTTGCGTGTGTCCTCAGCTTGCCGCGTGGCGCGATCCAAGATCTCACGGGCCCGTTCCTCGGCCTCCTGAATAATCCGGTGGGCACGCCGCCGGAGCAGCCCGCGCCCCAGGGCGTACCCTCCCCCAAGGGCTAGCGCCGCGGCGATAACCCCCGCAGCTACTATCACGATGTCCATAAAGGCGCATGCTCCTTATCCACGTATGCGTTCACGACCCGGCTTCGGGGCGCTGGCGCCTCTCCCTGGAGGCGCCGGCGGGCCCAACCGGGGGCGCATCGCCTGTGATCCGCTGCACCCAATCGGTCAGCTGCCGCAGGGCGGTGCGCCATTCCTCCATAGCCACTTCCTGCCTATGGCGACGCGCCTGCAATTCCAAAGCCAAATATAACGCCGTCATAACGGCATACAGTGTATCCGGAAGCCCCGGCCGCTGCTCCCGGTACTCCTGCATCCGGCGGTCCACCTCGGCCGCGGCTTGGCGCAAAGCCGTCTCTTGATCCGCCGGGACTCGAAAGGTATACTCCTGATCCAGGATCAGGATCCGAATCGGCACCCGGTCCATTAGGCCTTCTTAGCAACGCGCCTGCGACGCTTGGAGGCCTCCAGAGGAGGCGCCAAGAGGGCGTCCAGACGCTCGATGAAACCCATTAATTCAGCCCGCAGGTGCACCCACACCTCCGGCTCCAGAGGACCCTGAAGCCGGCGGGCCAGTTCCGCGCGCAGCCGAAGAATTTCGGCGTCGCGCTCCTGAAGCGTCAGGCGCAACCGATCCAGCTGCGCCTCCAAAGCGGCGCGCTCGGAGCGCAGCTGGCGAACGACGGCCTCTAGGGTTCGCAGTCGCTGCCAGAGCTCCTCCCATTCCGGCAGCTGCCACGGTCCTGGGGAATTGGCCTCCTCGTGCGGTATCATTGTCGCAGCTGCGCTCCCAGACGTTCCCCTGCGGCCCGCACTAGACGCTCCAGCACAGAGGCGACCTCGGCATCGGTCAGCGTGCGCTCCGGATGGGCCAATCGAAGCCGATAAGCCAGGCTGCGCATGCCGGCTGGAACGCGTTCTCCCTGGTAAAGATCAAACAGCGTCACGCGCACCACCTCCGGCCGTCCCAGATCCCAGAGCAGGCCCTCTACGGCCTCCGCGGGGATCTCCTGGGGGACCAGAAGCGCGATATCGCGCTCCACAACGGGCAGTCGGCTAAAGGGCTTGTATCGGCGTTCAGCCTCGCGGGCGCGCATCTCCTCCAGGAGGGCTTCCCAGTCGAGCTCGGCGAAGGCGACCGGCCGGCGCAGCTCAAAGCGCTCCTCCAGGGCCCGCCCCGAAAGCGCCATCCACCCTATGGATCGACCCCCGTAGCGCAACCGAGCCGGATACCGAAACCAAGCCGCCTGTTGGGCTTCGTTGTAGGGCAGCACGGCGGGCCTGTCGAGGCCCAACGCCTCAAAGAACGCCTCCAATAGGCCCCGCATGTCGAACCAATCGACAGCTTCCGCGGGCCGATCCCATCGAAGGGGCTCGCGGGCCCCGCTGAGCAACAGGCCCAAATAGAGCCGTTCCGCGTAACCGGATCCCGACGAGTCCGCATGACGCCGGAAAACGCGCCCAAACTCGAAAAAACGCCCATCTTCTTGTTGATGCCGCTGGTTGTGCGAGGCCACGCGCAGCAGCCCAGGTATCAGGCTAGGCCGCGCCACCGCCATGTCGGCCGAGATCGGATTGAGCGTGCGCACTTGGGCCTCGGCGGGGACGAAGGGCTCCGCCCAGGCCTCCGACAGCAGGCTGTTGGCGTACACCTCCCAGAGGCCCATGCCGGCCAGCACATCGCGCACCCGATCGGTGCGGTAAAACGCGTCGGCCTCGGACATGGCGGCATAGGGCAACACCATGCGTTCGGGCACGGGCAGCGCATCCCAGCCCCGGATGCGCCCCACCTCCTCGATGAGGTCGATCTCCCGCTCCAGATCCGGCCGGTAGCTTGGGATCCGACAGCGCCAAACGGAGTCTTCCTCGGACTCTGGCTCTAGCTCGATGCCCAAGCGCTCAAGAACGCGCGCGACCTCCTCGGCCGTATAAACGGACCCCAAAACGGCGTTTACGCGCTTCAGGCGCAGCCGCACCTGGCGTGAGCTCAAAGGCCGCACATACTGATCGATCGTACCCGCTACGACTTCGCCTCCGCTGAGCTCGGCGATGAGCCGAGCGGCGCGCTCCACAGCCCACAGGACCCCCTCGGGGTCGACGCCGCGCTCAAAACGATAGGCCGCCTCCGTCACAAGCCCCAGGCGCTTGGCCGTGCGGCGGATCGAGGTGGGCTCAAAGCAGGCGCTCTCCAGGAGCACGTCGGTGGTGCGCTCGTCCACCTCCGAATTAGCTCCTCCCATGACGCCCGCTATGGCGATGGGCTTTTCGGCATCGCAAATAAGCAACATGTCGGGCTCCAAGTCGCGCTTTCTGCCGTCCAGGGTCGTGATCGTTTCCCCGGAACGGGCCAGACGCACCCGGATCTGCGGTCCGGCTAGCTTGGCCAAATCGAAGGCATGTAAGGGTTGGCCGATCTCCAACATGACGAAGTTCGTCGCGTCCACCACGTTGTTGATCGGCCTCAGCCCCGCAGCCCGCAGCCGATCGGCGAGCCATCTCGGCGAGGGCCCTACGCGTACGTTCCGAACGAGCTTGGCCGCGTAACGGAAACAGGCCTCAGGAGTCTCGATGCTCACCCGCACCAGGCGGCCGGCCTCGTCTGCGGTGCGCTCGATCGCAACAGAGGGCAGCCGAAGCGCTCGATCGGTCAGAGCGGCCACCTCCCGGGCTACGCCCACAATCGAGAGCAGATCGGCCCGGTTGGGGGTGACCTCTACTTGCAGCACCACATCCGGCTCCAGCCCCAAGTATGCGGCCAGAGGCTCTCCCACAGGGGCCTCAGGGGGCAAAACCAGGATGCCCGAGTGGTCCTCGCCGAGGCCCAGCTCATCTTCCGCGCAGAGCATGCCCTCAGAGCGCACGCCGCGGATCAGCAGCTCTCGAACCTCTAGACGCTTTCCCGGCTCCTTCTGCACGGGCAGCACAGCACCCGGCAGGGCCACGGCGACCTTCTGTCCGGGGGCCACGTTTGGGGCTCCGCAGACGATCTCCAGGGCCCGATCCTGTGCCACGTCCACCCGACAGACCCAGAGCCGATCCGCCTGGGGGTGGGGTTTGCGGTCCAGGACGCGCCCGACGATGACGCCTTCGAGCCGGTCCCCCCAGGCCTCGATAGCGGCCACCTCCAGCCCGCTGCGCGTTAGCCGTTCGGCCAGCTCCTGAACCGAGCACGAGACATCTACGTACTGGCTGAGCCAACGCAAAGGGATCCGCATGGCGGGCTCCGTTTAGCTTATGGGGAATTGCCGCAGAAAGCGCAGATCGTTTTCGTAAAAAAGCCGGATGTCGTCGATCTGATAGCGCAACATGGCGATGCGCTCCACCCCCAAGCCGAAGGCGTAGCCGGTGTAGCGTTCCGGATCGATGCCCACGGCTTCGAAAACGTTCGGGTCGACCATACCGCAGCCCAAGATCTCCACCCAGCCGGTGCCCTTGCAGACCCGACAGCCGGAGCCGCCACAGAGAAAGCAGCTCACGTCCACCTCCGCACTGGGCTCGGTAAAGGGGAAGAAGCTGGTGCGCAGGCGGATTTGGGCCGAGGGGCCGAACATCTGCTGGGCGAACGAGCGCAGGGTCTGCACTAGATCGGCCATGGTTACGCCCTCATCCACGTAGAGCCCCTCCACCTGATGGAAAAGACAATAGCTGCGGGCGCTGATCGTCTCGTTGCGGTATACGCGTCCGGGCGCGATGATGCGTATCGGCGGCTGTTGGCGCTCCATTGTGCGCACCTGCACCGGCGAGGTATGCGTGCGCAAGAGCAACTCGGGGCCTAAAAAGAGCGTATCCTGCATGTCTCGGGCCGGATGCTCCGGGGGGAAGTTGAGCGCGGTAAAGTTGTACCAATCCGTTTCGATCTCGGGGCCTTCGGCCACGACGAAACCCATGCGGGTGAAGATCGTCACGATGCTTCGCAGCGTCTGTGTGATCGGATGCAGCCCCCCCGTAAACGGACGTCTGCCCGGAAGCGTAAGGTCCAGGGCATCCGAGGCCTCGCGCTCCTCAAGGCTAGCCCGCAAACGCTCGTAACGGGCCAAAACGGCTTGCTTAAGTCCGTTGAGCCGCCTTCCGAGCGCGGCGCGCTCCGACTGGGGAAGTCCAGACAAGCGCTCAAAGTATTGGCTCAACACGCCCCGGCGGCCCAGAAAATGGGCTTTAAAGCGCTCCAGATCTGCGTAGGACCGTACCGGATAGGCCTCGATTTGCTCGGTTATTTCCTCCAGAGGCGCCAACACCGCATCCATACGCTCTCCCCTCCTGCTTCGCCCAACCCCTAAGATACCAAAAAGGGCTCGAGCACGCTCGAGCCCTCCGCAAAGCCGTCCACCCAGCTCGTGCTCAACTTAGGGCGCGCTGTACGACAGACGCAAACGCCTGGGGGTCGCGCACCGCCAGATCGGCTAGCAGTTTACGGTTTATCGCTATACCCTTTTTGTGCATCGCCTCGATTAGACGGCTGTATGTGGTGCCGTGGAGGCGAGCGGCGGCGTTGATGCGGACGATCCACAGGCGACGGAAGTCTCGCTTTCGCTGCCGGCGATCGCGATATGCGTATTGAAGGGCTTTCTCTACGCTATATTTAGCGATCGTGTAATTTTTGCTGCGCCGCCCCCAAAAGCCCTTTGCCTGCTTGAGGATCTTCTTCCGGCGGCGCCTGGAGGCTACGCTGTTGGTCGCACGGGGCATGTCGGACGTGCTCCTTCTGGTTTCCTCTGTCGTGCCGCTAGGCGGCTAGCAGCCGCTTGACGCGGCGGACGTCTACGGCGGCCACGAGATCGGCCTGCCGCAGATGGCGCTTGCGCTTGGGGCGCTTCTTCGTCAGCAGATGGCTATGCCCAGCTCGGTAGCGCCTGATTTTACCCGTGGCCGTAAGCCGAAAGCGCTTCTTGGCTGAGCTGTGGGTTTTCATCTTGGGCATCGTGCCGCGCTCCTGGGAACCCCAACTGTTTGGGCTTGCGATATGCTAAATTAGGAATTGCGGGCGCTATCTGTCAAAAGGCCTAAGCCAACCCGCCGAGAGGCAGTGGGTCGCTAACGTTTCCTCTTGTCCGGAGCCAGGATCATGCCCAACCGTTTGCCCTCCAGTTTAGGGGGCATTTCGATTTTGCTCACGTCCTCCAGCGCTTGAGCGAAACGAGCTAGCATCTCCTCTCCCCGCTCCTGATAGACGATGTCCCGACCTCGAAATTGCACGTAGACGCGAACCTTATTGCCCTCTAGCAGAAACTCCCGTGCATGTCGGGCCTTAAACTCAAAGTCGTGCGTGTCCGTGACCGGGCGCAGACGGATTTCCTTTATTTCCGTGCTCTGCTGCCGCTTGCGCGCCTCGCGCTCTTTTTTCTGCTGTTCGTAGCGGAATTTGCCGTAGTCGATGATTTTGCAGACCGGCGGATCGGCGTTGGGAGCGATCTCGACCAGGTCCAGCCCTTGCTCCCGCGCCATTTCCAAGGCTTTTTCTCGGGTGTAAATCCCGTGCCGACCGTCGGGCGAGACGACCCGCACTACGCGGGCCCGAATCTGCTCGTTTACGCGCACCTCGGCGCCTTTTTCCGACTTAGCTATGGCCGGACTCCTCCATATTTAGCATACGTTGATGGATCTCCGCTCGCAGCGCAGCCAGAAACACCTCCAGCGGCTGACGCCCTTGATCACCCCTCCGATGGCGCCGCACGGCCACAGTGCCGCTGGCCTGCTCCTGCGCGCCTACCACGAGCATGTAGGGAACCTTCTGCAGCTCCCAGTACCGGATCTTGTAGCCCACCTTCTCATCGCGCCCATCCAACTCGGCCCGCACCTCGGCCTGCAATAGGCTTTGGTAGACGGCCTGAGCATACGGCAGATGTGCCTCGCTAACTGGGATAACGACCACTTGCACCGGCGCTAGCCACGTCGGAAACGCGCCCCCATAGTGCTCGATCAGCAATCCCACCAGACGCTCAAAGGATCCAAAGGGAGCCCTGTGGATCACCACCGGCCGGTGCTGCCTCCCATCGGCCCCTATGTATTCCAAATTAAACCGTTCCGGCATTACGTAATCAACCTGCACAGTGCCCAACTGCCAGGACCGGCCCAGCACGTCGCGGACCATGAAGTCGATCTTGGGCCCGTAGAAAGAGGCCTCGCCGATGCCCACGAAATACGCAAGCCCCATGCGCTCGGCCGCGGCCAGGACGTCGGCCTCGGCCTGCTGCCACAGTTCGTCTGAGCCCCCGTATTTGGCCTTGTTGGCCGGATCCCGAAACGACAGGCGCACGCTCACCTCCTGCAGCCCCAGCTTGCGGAACACGTGTTGCGTAAGGGCGATGACCGCACAGAGTTCTTCGCGCAGCCCCTCGCGGCTGACGAAGATATGCGCATCGTCCTGCGTAAAACCCCGCACCCGAACTAGGCCCGCCAGCTCACCGGATTGCTCATAGCGGTAGACGGTGCCGAATTCCGCAATGCGCAGCGGCAGCTCCCGATAGCTGCGCGGTCGGGAGGCATAAATCATGAAGTGATGCGGGCAGTTCATGGGCTTAAGCAGATACTCTTCGTCCTCAACCCGCATCGGGGGAAACTGGCTATCCTTGTAGTAGGGATAGTGCCCGCTTGTCTTGTACAGTTCGATGTTGCCCACATGGGGTGTGTAGACGACCTGATAGCCGCGGCGCTGCTGTTCTTCGCGCAAAAAACGCTCTAGCTCATACCGTATGACGGCGCCTTTGGGAAGCCAAATAGGTAGGCCTTGTCCTACCTTGGGATCGAACAGAAAGAGCTCCAGCTCCTGGCCCAATTTGCGATGATCGCGCTTTTTGGCCTCCTCAAGCCGACGCAGGTATTCCTTGAGCTGGGACTCCTTGGGAAAGGAGATCCCGTAGATGCGCGTCAGCTGAGGCCGATCGGCCCTTCCCCGCCAATAGGCCCCGGAGGTGTTGAGCAACTTAACGTGCTTAATATATCCGGTGGAGGGCAAGTGCGGACCGCGGCAGAGGTCCGTAAAATCGCCCTGTCTGTAGAAAGTGATCGTGCCATCGGCGAGCTCTTCGAGAAGCTCAAGCTTATAAGGATCGCCTTTTTGCCGAAAATAGGCGATGGCCTCGGCCTTGGAGACCTCCCGGCGCTCGAAGGGCACATCGCGCCGGATCAGGTCGCGCATCTTCTCCTCCAACCGCGCCAGGTCCTCTCCGGTAAGCCGGCGATCGCCTAGGTCTACGTCGTAGTAGAATCCGTTGTCGATGGGGGGGCCGATGCCGAATTTGACCCCCGGGAACAAGGCCTCCAGGGCTTCGGCCATCACGTGAGCCGTGGAGTGCCAATACGTCTTGCGGCCCCATTCGTCGGCCCACGTAAGCACTCGCACCCGGGCCGATCGGGGTATGGGACGGGTAAGATCCCACACCTCCCCATCGACCTCTATGGCCAGGGCCTCCTGGGCGAGGCGGGAGCTGAGCTGTTCTGCCAGCTCCAGACCGGTGATGCCCTCAGGAGCTTCGACCTGACGGCCGTCGGGCAGGGTGAGCGTGATCGGCATATGCCCAAATATGGGGTAACCTTGGACGCGCCGAAATTACATGCGGCCTCCAGCCGAGGGCAACCGCTTGCGTTGCACAGCAGATCCAGAGGCGAGATATTGCGGAGGCGCAACCTATTAGACTCCGGTTTTCGAACAATCCACCCGTGCGGCTTCCTCGATGGCCTCATGGCGGTTGGCTGCTAGGGGCTCTAGCCCTAAACGGGCTCGTTTGGGGACTGGACGTCCTTCTGTTCGCCCTTCGGGCCGGGGCCGGGCCTGCGCTCGAGGTGCCCGAACTGGGCTTTGCGCGCGGCCTGGTGCTCATCGCAAGCTACGGGGCTCTGTTCGCGTACTTTCACCACCGCTACGCGGCCAGCCGGCCTGCGCCGCTAGAGGCGCTTTGGCGGATGCTGCTGGGGGGCTTGGGCCTACTGTTTCTGAGCTGGGCTCTGGAGGCCGCGTTTGGCCCTCCGATCGCCTCCTCCCCCCCTGTCGGGTTTGCGGCCCTGCTGCGCGCCCATCTGCTGGATTTGGCCCAGGCTGTGTACGCGTTCTGGGCCCTGTTCAACCTGCGCGAGCTTGTCCTCTACAAGCGCACCCCTAAGGCGGTCCGCCGCTGGAACGCCATGCTTTTGGGCTTCGCCTTGAGCGCCTTGAGCCTCTTTATGGTGCCGTATCGAGAGGCACCTCACGGGCTGGCCATTGTTTTGGCCCTACTTTCGGGCCTGCTTATGCTCTGGTGTAGCTTTCGACTGGCTTGGCTCGTATACCTGCCCGCGCGTAAGAAGCTTGCCGCCCTGGTCCTGGCGGGCCTGAACGCCTTCCTTATGGGCGCGCTGCTTGCCCAAAACACCCTGGGCTTCTGGCCCACGGAGGCGGCGCGCCAACGGGCCGGCTGGCTATACGACTACCCGCTGGAGATGTTCGGGCTGCTGGTGCTCATCTTCGGGGTGCTGTACAACAGCACGACGATCTTGAGCGCGCTCTTCCACCTACCCACATCGGCCGTCTTTGAGCGCAAACACGTTGAACTCAGCAGCCTGCGCAACGTAAGCCGGCTCATCACGGAGCTTTTCGACGCGGACAAGCTCGTGCGCACCATAGCTGCCTCGGCCGCCGAGGCCGTCGACGCCCGGGCGGCCTGGCTGGAGCTGCTCGACCTGGAATCTGGCTCCACGCGGCCTCGCCTGGCCGCCTCGTACGGGATGCAGGAGGCCGAGATCAAACGTTGGGCCGACGGGGAGCTTTCGCGCACCGTCTTGGAAAGGCGACAGGAGCTTCTGCTTAGCCGCCTGCCCGACGGGAAAGGATCGCTACTGGCCGTTCCCCTTTACGCGCGCGAAGAACCCATGGGCGTGCTTTATGTGGCCAAAGACGTGGCCTTCGGCTTTGAAGAGGACGACGTCCTGCTCATCCGAACCCTGGCCGACCAGGCCGCCTTGGCCCTGGAAAACGCCCGGCTTCTGGAGGCCTCCCTGGAGCGGGAACGCCTGCGACGCGAGCTGGAGATCGCGCGCGCGATCCAACAGCGCTTGCTCCCTCAACAAATCCCGGAACAGCCGGGCCTGCGCATCCGGGCACGGGCCCTTATGGCTGAGCGCGTGGGGGGCGATTATTACGATTTTCTTTGGCGCGCCGACGGCCAGCTGGCCTTCGCCATCGCGGACGTCTCCGGCAAGGGGATATCGGCTGCGTTTTACATGGCCGAGCTGAAGGGTATCTTTCAAACGCTGGCCCGTGAGGTTCCGAGCCCGACCGATCTGCTAGAGCGCGCCAACGCGGCCTTAAGTGCGCACCTGGATGCGCGTCTGTTTGTGAGCATGTTGGTGGGATGGCTCGACCCCCGCACGTTTCGGCTGCGCTTGGCCCGTGCCGGACACCCGCCTGCGCTGCTGCGGCGCGCTGGCGGCGAAACAAGCTTCCTGCGCACGCAAGGTCCAGGCTTGGGGCTGATTCGGGATGGCCGCTTCCGAAGCCTGATTCAAGAGTGCATGCTCACGCTAGAGCCCGGAGACCTGCTCTTGCTCTACACCGATGGATTGGTGGAGGCCCGCAGCGCGCGCGGTGAGGAATTCGGATACGAGCGGCTGCTGGCCTTGTTGGCCGAGCACAACGGACCCCTTGAGGCCCTCGAAGAGGAACTCCTCAAGGCGGTGGCCTGGCACACGGGCCAGGCCGCCTGGCAAGACGACTGCACCCTGGTTATGTTGCAACGCCCAAGAGGGGAACCATGAGCCAGTTTTCCGTCTCCTTCCGCTCCCATGACGGGGTCGAGATCTTCTACCTGCGGGGCGAGCTGGACGCCCATACCGCCGCTGAACTGGAGGCCGCCTTTGAGCGGTCGCTCCAAGAAGGGCGCTACCGCATAGTGGTCAACTGCGCGGAACTCTCCTACATCTCTAGCGCCGGTCTGGGCGTGTTTATGGCTTACGTAGAAACCGTGCGCGCCCAAGGAGGGGATATCAAGTTCTGCCACATGAGCCCGAAGATCTACAACATCTTCGATCTGCTGGGCTTCCCCCTTGTATACGAGATCGTGCCGACCGAAGCCGAGGCGGTCGCCCGCTTTGCCCGCCATGCCGAAACCCCGCGACCGGAGTGAGCTCACCGTCCCCAGCCGAACCGAAGCCCTGGCCCGCGTGCGCGAATTTGTGCGCGCACAGGCCCTGCGCTCGGGCTTTTCGGAGGATCAAGTCGATCAGATCGTGATCGCCGTCGATGAGGCCTGCACCAACATCATCAAACACGCCTACGGAGGAGACGCCTCGCGGCGCATCCGGATCCGCGTGGAAGCGCACTCGGATCGATTGGAGATCGTGCTCCTGGATCGGGGCAAGATGTTCGATGAGGCCGCCTACCAGGAGCCCGATCTAGCTGCGCTCATCCGCACCGGCCACCGGGGCGGATTGGGCCTCATGCTCATGCGGCGACTCATGGACGCCGTGCGCTACGAGCACCGCAACGGCACCAACATGGTGCGCCTTATCAAGTACCACCGATGCACGCCTCCTTGATCGGTCCTGAGGCCCCGCAGCGCTACGACCTGAGCTCGCTTCTGGAGACGAGCCGGCTGCTGGTCGGCTCGCTGGATGCGGACTTCATCCTGGACAACCTGCTCCGAATCGCCATGGCCAAGCTGCTCAGCACACGCGGGGCGATCCTGTGGCGAGATGCATCGGGCCTGTTTCGTATAGCGCGCGCACGCGGCATCCCCGGCTGGAAGCCCGGAGGCGCGCTACGGCTTCCGCAGGCGCTCATCCGAGGCGAACTGGAGCCAGAGAACTGGCCTGAGCCGCTTCGCAAGGCAGGGCTTGTTGCGCTTTTCCCCCTCGTAGCCCAGAACGGACCCCTAGGTGCGCTGCTACTGGGCGCCAAGGCGACCGGGGAGACCTATTCTGCCTATGAGCGGCAGTATTTGGAGGCGCTGACGAACATCACGGCGCTGGGCCTTTCGAGCGCGTTCGTCGTGAAGCAACTGCGTCAGACCAACCGGGAACTGGACCGCCGCGTACACGAACTGCAGACCCTGCTGGACCTTAGCCGCACGCTCAACAGCACCCTCGATCGGGAGGCCCTGCTAAAGCGCATCGGCTACACGCTCATGGGACAGCTGCTCGTGTCCCGATTTGCGATCTTGTTTCGCCCACCCGGCCGCCCTGCAGCGATGCTGCTGGCGCGCGGACTGCCCGCACCGCTGTCGGCCGAAGCCATACCCGCGGCCTGGCTGGAAGAACCCCGAGCCCGGCGCATCGCATCTGAAGAAGCGCCCCCAGACTGGGGGCTGGAGTGGATCGTGCCCATTCGGCTGCAAGACGGTCCCCGGGGCGTGCTCCTTGTTGGCCCTCGCGCCGCGGGAACACCTCTAGAGGAGGCCGAACTTCGGTTTCTGGAGGCTGCCGCCCAGCTGGCCGGCATCGCCCTAGAGAACACGTACCTGATCGAGACCTGGCTGGAAAAACAGCGCCTCGATGAGGAGCTGCGCCTTGCGCAGCGTATCCAGCAGGGTCTGCTACCCCGCAAGCTACCGGACATCCCCGGATTTGAGCTCGCCGCCTACGCGCATTCCATCCGGCCTGTGGGGGGGGACTACTACGACGTGCTGCCCCTGGAGCGCGAGCGGTTTCTTGTGGCCATTGCGGACGTAACAGGCAAGGGCGTGCCAGCCGCTCTGCTTATGGCGAATCTCCAGGCCATGTTGCATGTGCTCGCCTCCATACCTATGTCGATAGAGGAGGCCACAGCCCGCATCAATGCCATCATTTGCCACAACACGGATCCCGGCACCTTCATCACCTTCTTTTGGGGGATTCTGGATCCGGGTCGGCGCACTTTCCGGTACGTCAACGCAGGTCACGTCCCACCGCTATGGCTGCGCGCCAACGGGGATCTGGAAGAACTCAGCACCGGCGGCCTGCTTTTGGGCGTCCTGCCCACGGCGGGCCCATATAGAAGCTGCGCTATCGAAATGGAACCGGGCGATGTGCTTTTTCTTTATACCGACGGGCTGACGGAAACCTGCGACCCGCAGGGCACATGGTACGACGTGGATCGGCTCCGGATGGCCCTGCGCAAATGGCGCGATACCCCTGCCCCGCTGCTTCTGGAGGCCCTACTGGGGGAGCTGCGGGCCTTTAGCGGCAGGGAAACCTTTGACGATGACCTGACCGCGCTCGTACTGCGCGCGCATCTATAGGGACCCCCGTATGCCTCGCGCTCTAGAAGAAGTACGCCTGGAAAGCCTTCCACTTGTAGAAGGTGTTCTCATCAAGGCCTACCGAGATACCGTGCGGCTGCCCAACGGACGGACCGCTATACGGGAATGGATCCGCCATCCGGGGGCGGCGATCGCCGTGCCCCTGTTTCCGGACGGCAGCACCCTGCTGGTGCGCCAATTTCGCTACGCGGTGGGCAAAACCTTTGTCGAGGTTCCGGCCGGCAAGCTCGACCATCCGGAGGCGAATCCGGAGGAGACGGCCCGAAGGGAACTGCAAGAGGAAACGGGCTACCGAGCCCAAAGGCTCACCTTCATCGCCCGCTTCTACCCCTGTATCGGCTACTCCAATGAGGTGATGTACCTCTATCTGGCCGAAGAGCTCACCCAGGAGCCCGCACCAAAGGAGGAGGACGAGCTCCTGGAGCCGCTTCGCTTGCCATGGCCCGAAGCCATGGCTATGGTCTACCGCAACGAAATCGAAGACATGAAATCCATGCTGGCCCTTTTGCTCATCGACCGCTACCTGCACCGGCGCCGCCTCGAGGACACTCCCTCTTAGTCTCCTCAAGAGGACGATAGGCCCAAAGCACCCGCGAAAGCCCCCCGTAATCCCGCTCCAGATGAGCCGGCCATCCGGACTCCTGAAAGAGCCGCTGCGCCGCAGGGCCATGATCGGCGTGCACCTCCAAGACCACCAGCCCCGCGGGGGTCAGCAGACGCGGCAGGTGCCCCAGGATGAGGCGATAGAAGAACAGGGGATCCTCCCCGCAAAACAGGGCTTCCTCCGGTTCGTAGGCCAGCTCCGGCTCCAAAGTCGGACGCTCAGCAAGGGGGATATAGGGCGGGTTGGAAACGATGAGGTCAAAAGGGGCTTGAGCGGACAGAAAATCCGGGCTTTGCACGTCCGCCTGCGCCCAGCGCACCCTTCGATTCAGGCGTCGGCCGTTTTTCCGGGCCACGGCCAGAGCCCTGCGGCTTACGTCCACGGCCCAAACCTCGGCTTCGGGGAAGAACCGCTTCAGCGTAAGCGCTAGACATCCCGATCCGGTGCCGATGTCCAAAATCCGCCTGAGATCCCTTGGGGCCCGCTCGCGCACCACCTCGACTACGTGCTCCGTCTCGGGCCTGGGCACGAGCACAGCGGGGGTGACGTAGAACAGGTCCTCATAGAAGGGGGCTTGCCGCAGGATGTAGGCTACTGGCTCCCGTCGGGCGCGCCGGCGCAGCAGGGCCCGAAACCGGGCCCGCTCAGAGGCCCCAAGAGGCTTTTCGGGGAACCCGTACAGGTCCAGACGCCGGCAGCCCAGCACATGGGCCAGCAGCATCTCGGCGCTCTGACGGGCCTCCGGCACCCCGTGTTGCGTTAGATACGCGACGGCCGCGCGCAGGGCCTGTAAGACGTTTTCCATTTAACATGGATGGATGCGGACAGGCGCCTCAAGGCGGGATGCGTTCGGAGGCGCGGCCGGTACAACGCCGCAAAAACATGAAGGCCAGGCCCGCAGGCCCGGCCCCGTGGACAGGGAGGGAGTCGAACCCCCGACACGAGGATTTTCAGTCCTCTGCTCTACCGCCTGAGCTACCTGTCCGGTGTGGGCCAAAAATACGTTCGGCGGAGGGCCTAGTCAAGCTTACCGGAACCCTGAGCGCGCACGAAGTCCTCAAAGCGCATGCGCTCAAAGGCCCGCTCTCCGATGTAACGGGCGATGAGCAGGAACCGCTCCGGGGGGTGATAGCCTGGAACGGGCGCGATCAGGCTGCCGTCGGGCTCCAAGAAAAGCGCGGTTGGATAGCCCGAAACCCGAAAGGCGCGCGCCCAAATGGCCGGCGTCACCTCTTGACCTCGGAACCGAAACCGGGTGCGCGCATCCTCGGCGTTAAGCCGCACGGGCACAAAGGCCCGGGCCAGATAGGCCTGCACCTCGGGGTGCGCGTAAACCTCCCGATCCATGCGCCGACACCAGGAGCACCAGTCCGTGTAGACGGCGACCAGTAGCGGTTTGCCGCTTCGCTGCGCCTCCTCTAGGCCCGAGCCGGGATCGAACCAACGAAACCCCTCTGCCGCCCCCTGCGCCCATAGGGGCCCAGAAAGCACCCAGCACGACAGCACCGCAAACAGAAGCCCGCCTCGCATAAGCGCTCCCCGTCGCCTTTACAGATGCGCCGAAACAGCGGAGGCCGAGCAGCCGTCGGCCCCGAGCCCTCCGTACGCCCTCAGGAGCGCGCGCACGCGCTCCAACACCCGTTCTGGGGTGAAGCCGAACCGCTCCCACAAGACCGCCTGTGGAGCCGAGGCCCCGAATCGGTCCAGCCCCAGCACGGCATCCGCATAACGGTCCCAGCCCAGCGTGCTGCCCGCCTCGATGGCCAGTTTCGGAACGCCTGGAGGCAGAACGGCGCGCCGGTAGGCCTCCGGCTGGGCTTCGAAAAGCTCCCAACAGGGCAGGCTCACCACGCGAGCCGCTATACCCTCCTGCCGCAGCCGTTCCCAGGCGGCCAAGGCCAAGGCCACCTCTGATCCCGTGGCGATGAGCACCACCTGAGGCCCAGGAGCGTCCCGCAGCACGTATCCGCCCCGCAGGACCGCCTCCGTATCCGTGCCCTCCAGCACGGGCACAGCCTGTCGGGTGAGGGCGAGCACCGTGGGGCCATCGCGGCGTTCGAGCGCGATGCGCCAGGCGTAGACGGTCTCGTTGGCGTCGGCGGGGCGGACGAGCCAGCAGTTGGGCATGGCACGCAGGGAGGCTAGATGCTCTACAGGCTGGTGCGTGGGGCCATCTTCGCCGAGCCCGATCGAGTCGTGCGTGCACACGAAGATCGTGGGAATCTGGGACAAAGCCGCCATCCGGATCGCGGGCCGCATGTAGTCGCTGAAGACCAAAAACGTGCCCACATAGGGACGCAGACCGCTCAAGGCCAGGCCGTTGGCGATGGCGGCCATGGCGTGCTCCCGAACCCCGAAGCGAAAGTAACGCCCCGCATAACGCCCCTGCTGAAAGTCCTCCACCGTGCCCTCCGGACGCGTGTTGTTGGAGGGGGTCAGATCAGCCGAGCCGCCCACCAAGAAGGGCATCCGGGGCAAGATCGCTTCCAACGTCTTGCCCGAGGCGGCTCGCGTGGCCAGATTCGTTCCCGGCTCGAATCGAGGGCGCGCCTCCCACCAGCAGCTCGGATCACCGCCCTCCGTGAGCAGCTCCTCCAGCTCGCGGGCCTCCTGCGGGTAGGCCTTTCGGTAGCGGGCCAACAGCTTGTTCCATCGGTTCTCCCAGATGCGCCCTCGCCGCAAGGCTTGCCGAAAGTAGCGCAGCACGGGCTCTTCGACCACGAAGGCCTCATCCGGAGGAAAGCCAAAGCGCTCCTTGACCAGGCGCACCTCTTCTGGGCCCAGCGGCTCTCCGTGGGCCTTGGCCGTATCTTGCTTGTTGGGGCTTCCGTAGCCGATGTGCGTGCGCACCTTCAGAAGGGCCGGCCGGCCCGCCTCGAGCGCCCCGCGAATGGCCTTGCGCAACATGCCCAGGTGGTTGCCGTCGGGCACTGCGCGCACATACCAGCCATAGGCCCGATAGCGGGCCATAACGTCCTCGCTCCAGGCCAGCTCCGTGGGGCCGTCGATCGTGATGCGGTTGTCGTCGTAAAGCACTATGAGGTTGTCCAGCCTCCAATGCCCGGCCAGCGCGGAGGCCTCCGCGGTCACGCCCTCCATCAGATCCCCGTCGGAGGCGAGCACGAAAACGCGGTAGTCGAAAAGCGCAAAGCCGGGCCGGTTGTAGCGCGCGGCCAGGTGCTTGCCCGCCGCGGCTATACCTACGGCCGTGGCCAACCCCTGACCCAGGGGCCCCGTGGTCACCTCCACCCCGGGCGTAAGCTCCCGCTCCGGATGCCCGGGGGTGCGGCTTCCCCACTGGCGAAACCGCTTGAGCTCCTCTAGCGGCAAATCGTATCCGGTAAGATAAAGCAGGGCGTACAGCAGCATGGACCCGTGTCCGGCGGAGAGCACGAAGCGGTCCCGATTGGGCCAATGCGGATTGCTCGGGTTATGTCGCAAAAACTCCGTCCAGAGCACGTAGGCCATCGGCGCCGCCCCCATGGGCATGCCGGGATGCCCGGAGCGGGCGCCTTCTACGGCGTCAACGGCCAGCAGGCGGATCGTATCGATGGCGCGTCTGTGGTTCATCACGAAGGCCTTTTGTCCGGAGCAAAAATCCGACCGCGGCCCAGTTGGGCGCAATCCAAGGGGGTTTCCGAATCGTTGCACTTTGATCCGGCTCAAAAGCGTATTTTCCGGCGTAGTCTGCGGGAGGCGGCATCATGCGTCACGTGATCCTGCTTTGCACCTGGCTTGTGCCCACTGGCCTCAGCTGGGCACAGGGGCTGGATTCGGCTGCGATCGTGCGCACCTACCGGCCCGTCGCCGAGCGCATTATCCGGGAGGCCACGCGCGACAGCTTCGCCTATGCGCGCTTGGCGGAGCTTTGCGATCGCTTTGGGCCTCGCTTCAGCGGTACGCCGAACCTGGAGCGGGCCATCGACTGGATTTTGGAGCAGATGCGGGCCGATGGACTGGAGAACGTGCGAGGGGAGCCCGTGCCGGTGCCCCGCTGGGTGCGCGGGGAAGAGTCGGCTGAACTCCTGGCCCCCGTGCGCCGCCGGCTGCCCATGCTCGGCCTAGGGGGCAGCATCGGCACCCCCCCTGAGGGCATCACGGCCGAGGTCTTGGTCGTGCGCGATTTCGAGGAGCTACGCCGTCGCGCCCATGAAGCCCGCGGCAGGATCGTGCTCTTCAACGCTCCGTTTACGAACTACGGCGAAACGGTGCGCTACCGCACCCAAGGGGCTATCGAGGCCGCGCGCGCAGGCGCCGTGGCGAGCCTGATCCGTTCGGTAACGCCGTTTTCCCTGCAAACGCCGCACACGGGCAGCATGAGCTACGACCCGCAGGTGCCGCGCATTCCGCATGCGGCCATAACCGTGGAGGACGCGGAGCTGATCGCGCGCTTTGCGGCCCGCGGAGAGCGCCCCGTGGTCCGCCTGCAGATGGGAGCGCGGCAGCTACCGGATACGCTTTCGCGCAACGTGATCGCGGAGCTCATCGGCCGGGAACGGCCCGAGGAGGTGGTCGTAATCGGCGGGCACATCGACTCTTGGGACGTCGGCCAGGGCGCCATGGACGACGCCGGGGGCTGCGTAGCGACCTGGGAGGCCGTGCGCCTGCTCAAACGCCTCGGCCTACGGCCTCGGCGCACGATTCGGGTCGTGCTCTGGACAAACGAAGAAAACGGGCTGCGCGGGGCGCTGGCCTACGCGGAACGCTACCGGCAGACTCGACACGTGCTGGCCATCGAGTCCGACGCGGGGGTCTTTCGCCCGCTCGGCTTCGGCTTTACGGGATCGGAGGCGGCCTACAGGATCGTGCGCGCGATCGGCTCCCTGCTGATGCCCATCGGAGCCCACCAGATCAGCCGAGGGGGCGGGGGCGCCGACATAGGCCCTCTTATGCGCCAGGGGGTCCCCGGAATGGGGCTTGTGGTCGACGGAACGCGCTACTTCTGGTATCACCACACGGAGGCCGACACGGTCGATAAACTCGATCCCGGGGAGCTCAACCTGTGCATCGCGGCCCTGGCCATCATGGCCTACGTGGTGGCCGAGCTTCCAGAGGGGCTGCCGCGAGATTAGCAGAAGACCACCTCTTCGATCACGGCTCGGCCAAGCCGCTCGTTGATGCGCTCTCGCCAGTGTGAACGGCTCAGGTGCAGCTCCTGGCGCCAGACGGGGCTTGCGATGCGCACGTAAAGACGGCCGCGCTCCACCCAGGCTTTTTGGGTAACGCGGGCGATCTGGGGTCCGGCCACCTCAAACCATTCCACCGCGGCCCGGGCCTCGTAGAAGGGCTTTTCTAGGCCGGCCTGTCGGATCCAATCCTCAAGCGCTTGTCCCAGCAAGCGGGGGCTGCCCATGTCCGACTCCCAAGTCCATGCAGGAGGGGGCCGCGATCTCCAGCAGACGCACATTCGGGTGCGCCTGCCTGAAAAGATCGGCCTCCGTGGTGGTCAAAAACACCTGTCCAAAGCGGCCGCTGCGCAAAACCTCCAAGAAGGCCTGAGCCCGACGGGCATCCAGATCGCTTAAGACGTCATCCAGCAGCAACAGGGGCCGCTCCATCAGGACCTCCTGCAGGTAGGCGTACTGCGCCCACTTGAGGGCGAGCACGAAGCTGCGGTGCTGCCCCTGAGAGGCGTACCGCCGAAGTTCGACGCCGTCCAGGTAAAAGACGACCTCATCCAGGTGGGGCCCCACCAGGGTGCGGGCTCGACGGCGCTCAAGGGGCCAGGCCTCCTTTAGGGCCTCATGAAAGCGCTCCGCTATGGCCTCCGGGCCCGCTACAGGCGCCACCTCAAAGGAGGGGCGATACACCAGGCGCGGCTCCTCGCTCACCTCGGCCACCTCCTCATAAGCCCGCCGCAGCAGGTCCTGAAAGGCTTCTAGGAAGCGCATTCGGCGCCAAAGCAAGCGGGAGCCGTAATGCACCAAGGCGTAATTCCAGGGCTCCAGCACCTCCAGCCACGCGGACTGGCGCTCCTGCCGGTGCTTCCAGAGCAGGGCGTTGCGCTGCCGCAGCGCGCGCCGATACGCCAGCAGATCCTCCAGATACAGGGGGCTGGCCTGGCTGATCACGTTGTCCAAAAATCGACGTCGCGTCTCCGGCCCCCCCGCCGTCAGGTCTCGATCCTGCGGGGCCAGGACCACCACGGGAAAACGGCCCACCAGGTCCGCTGCGCGTTCTAGGGGTGCCTGATTAAGCCAGAAGCGCTTTCCCGATTCGGGCTCATAGAAAACCCGAATCGTCCAGGCCAGGCCTTGATCCGATTCCAAAAAACCCTCAAGCTCAAAAAACGGCCGACCGAACTGCACTAAATGACGGTCCTCGAGGCCTAAAAAGCTTCTGCTCAGACAGAGCACATGAATGGCCTCTAGTACGTTCGTTTTGCCCCTTCCGTTGGGGCCGACAAGTACGTTCAAGACGGGCCCGAAAAGAAATTCCGCATCCCGATGGGCCCGAAAGTGGCGCAGCCGCAGCCGATTAAGGCGCATGCGGTAATTTACAACACCTGCGCCGCGGGCCCCAAAAGGGTGCGCGGGCGGCGCCCCAGAGCCGGGCCGCCGCCCGCTGACCTATACGTCGAAGTACAGCATAAACTCATGCGGATGCGGCCGCATGCGCATTTGCTGCACTTCGTTGTCGTATTTGTATTTGATCCAGGCCTGGATGACGTCTTCGCTGAAGACCCCCCCTACAAGCAGAAACTCGTGATCCCGCTCCAGAGCCTCGAGGGCCTCCTCGAGCGCCTTGGGGGCCTGAGGCAACGCGGCCAACTCGGCCGGATCCAGGTGGTAGATGTCCTTGTCAACCGGCGCGCCGGGATCGATCTGCTTGCGAATCCCATCTAGGCCGGCCAGCAGCAGGGCCGAGAAGGCCAAGTACGGGTTGCAGGAGGGATCCGGGAATCGGGCCTCGATGCGCTTGGCCTTCGGACTGTCGGAGTAAACGGGGATGCGCACGGCCGCGCTGCGGTTACGGGCGGAGTAGACCAGGTTCACCGGAGCCTCGAAGCCCGGAACCAGACGGCGGAAAGAGTTCGTGGTCGGATTCGTGAAAGCGATCACAGCCGGCGCATGGTGCAAGATCCCGCCGATAAACCAAAGGGCGAGCTGGCTCAAACCCGCATACCCACCTCCAGAGAAAAGCGGCTGCCCATCCTTCCACAAGGACATGTGCACGTGCATACCGGATCCGTTGTCGCCGAAGATGGGCTTGGGCATAAAGGTGACGGTCTTGCCGTGCTTCCAGGCCGTGTTCTTGACGATGTACTTGTAGTTCAACAGCGCATCGGCGCACTTGAGCAGGGGCAGGTAGCGGATGTCGATTTCGCACTGCCCGCCGGAGGCCACCTCATGATGCTGCGCTTCGACCTCGATCCCGATGGAGAGCATGTGCAGCACCATTTCGGCCCGCAGGTTCTGCAGCGAATCCGTAGGCGGCACGGGGAAGTAACCCCCCTTTGTGGTGGGCTTGTATCCCAGACTATCGTGCCGGCCGCGGTTCCAGAAGCCCTCATCGGAATCCAGCTTATAAAAGGCGTGATTGGGACCCTCGTCAAAGGAGGCGTGATCAAAAACGAAGAACTCCGCCTCCGGACCGAAATAGGCCACGTCCGCGATGCCGGTTTGCTTCAGATACTGCTCGGCCCGGCGGGCGATGCCTCGAGGGCAGCGGGGAAAGGGCTCCAAGGTCCCCGGCTCGTGGATCTCCCCCAGCAGGACCACGGTCTTGTGCTGGAAGAACGGATCCACGAAGGCCGTCGTGGGGTCCGGCAGCACGAGCATGTCCGATTCGTGGATGCTCTTCCAGCCCCGAATCGAGGAGCCATCGAAGCCTACGCCCTCGTCGAAGATCTCCGGCTTGAAATGCGCAACGGGAATGGAGAAGTGCTGTTGCTGCCCCAGAAAGTCGACGAAGCGGATGTCCACCATCTGGGCGCCGGTCTGCTCGATGAGGTCGAAGACCTGCCGGATGGCCTCTCTGCGCAGCTCCAGAGGCATGTCCATGGTAATCGGGGGTGGCATACGTCCTCCTAGGTCATTTAGGGGTTTCAAGCTCGACATGGCGCTCGGAGGGCTCAAGGGGCAACGCGCGCGTTTCCTTGAAAGTGGAAAGCACGATGCTCGTCTGCGTCTGCCTGACCCCAGGCCAGGCTTGAATGGTCGAGAGCAACCGCTCCAGCGTGGTTGTGTTGCGCGTGCGCACCTTCAACAGATGCGAGCCCTCACCCGTAATAGAATGACACTCCAGCACCTCGGCTAGCGCCGTGGCCCGCTGCACAAAGCCGCTATAATAACGGGAGCCGTCCACGAAGACCCGCACGAAAGCCGTGATATCGATCCCCAGGGGCTTGTGGGCCACCACGGCATGATAACCCTCGATTATGCCCCGCACCTCAAGCTTGCGCATCCGCTCCGAGACAGCCGGAAGCGACAGCCCAACGCGCTCGGCCAGCTCGTTGCGCTTCATGCGCCCGCGAGCCTGTAACAACAGCAAAATCTGCAGATCGATCGGGTCTAGAGTTTCCTGATGCATGTTCCGTAATTTTTAATGACGGTTCCAATATATGCCTAAATTATTCACATGTCAAGCGCTTTTCTTAATATTTTCTTAAAGTCAAAAGCGGTTTGACATTAATGTCAAAGAGGCCCATGAGCGAACAGACTAGCTCAGTTTAGCGGGGGATGCGTAAGCGAGCCGGGGCAGAAGGGAGCTCTTGTACAGAAAAGGGCCTCGTTTCTGCGACGAGGCCCTCTTGACCGGCGGTCCCGACGGGACTCGAACCCGCGACCTCCGACGTGACAGGCCGGCGTTCTAACCAACTGAACTACGGGACCGATTTGCGAACAAATATAGGGTCCTTTAGGGGACGCGTGCAAGCTACGGTTCGGCGCGGTATAGAATAGCTACCCCGATCTGCACGAAGCCGGCCAAGATCACCAGAGGGGCCAGATACAGGGAAACCCAGCCGTCTACGGCGTTCTCCAGCCGCATAGCCAGGAAGCCCGCGCCGATTAATACGACACCCAGAATCAGAAGCCCGTAGTTGATGGGCTCGAAGGGAAGTTGCACGCTGGGAGGCTTCGAGGCCGTCCGGCGCCGTCGCAGTGGTGCGGACATAGCTCATCTCCGGATGGCGACAGGCAAACATAGCTTACGTCCCATCCCGCAAGCAAGCTGGACTTTAATCTTCGATGCGACGCAGCTCCACCTGCCGACGTAGGCGCAGAGAGTCGCGCAACGAAACCTCCCAGAAGCCCTCCAAGCGAGCCAGATCTTGGTGCGCTGGATCCCAGCTCAGCCGCATTTGGCCTTGGGCCGGCTCGTCCTGCTGGCGAGGGCTAAGCTGCAGGCGAAGGCTCTGGTCTTGAGCCTGGTGTGCCGAAAACCGCCATGGCCCGTACTCCCAGATTCCTGTTCCTTCGTGTATCCAGCCGGCTAGCTGCGGACCTAGGGCCCAGAACAGGTCCTCTGGGATCAGGGGGATAAACAGGCGGGCACGTCGAGTCGACTTGGGTCCCCGTGCGCCCCAAGTGAGCGCACCCGTCTTTAGGTCCACATGCCCGATAAGATCCCAGTATGGCTCCTCGGGCTCCGGGCTTAACGTCCAGCCCCAACCGGCCGGGGCGGACAGAAGCTTTGGGGCATGCTCCGAATCCGTTATGAATAGGTACAGCTGCCGTTCCAGCTCCACTCGGCCGTCCCGATAGAGCAAGGCGTGTGTGCGGGCCCACCGCGCCGGAAGAGCCTTTAGATGGAGCTGGGGGCCTCCTTCCGGCTCCAGCACTAGGTCGAGCAGCACGATCTCGGCCCCGATGCGATCATAGGCCGCGTGCAATACCCGAACGCGAAAGCGCACCTCCAATCGAAGCGCACGCGCCCAGCGCCTCCGACCCGACTCCAGATACAACACCTGCCGATAGCCATAGACAGCCGTCCAGCGGGGCCCGAAGCGCGTCCAAAGCAGTTGCGCAAACGCAGGCCGTTGCCACTCGGAACGATGCTGGCAGTCCCAAGCTCGGCAGCGACGGCAGTAAAAGGCTTGCTCCCCTTGGGCCCCCGGCCTTCGGATTTGGGCTTCGGCTGCCGGCGCGGTCAAGGGGGGCTCAAACCGAGAGGTTGACGCCGGTTTAGGGGGCCCTTGAGGCGGGCGCGCCGGGCGTTCCACATCGAGGCGCCGCACCCGCAGGCTGTCCTGATGTAAAGCCCAAGCCCACGGGGCGAGATGGACAAGCGCCAACCCCAGAAGACCCCACGACGCGATCGCAGCCAACATGGCAGCCCTTATAGCGGACCCGTTCCGTGCTCACTAGCTTCGTGCCAATGGTCCGGCGCTCTGGAAATTGTCGTATTTTTCCCGGGGCCGAGGCGGCCTCGCCGTCCCGGATCACGGACACCGTGTCCTACAAGAGGGGCTTTGTGCGTGCAGACGTAGCCAATCGCCTGCTAAGGGCGGCCGAGCAAGCGGCCTTCTGCAGCTATGCACCCTACAGCGGTCGTCCAGCTGGATGCGCCGTTTGGACGGCCTCCGGTGAGGTCATAGGGGGAACGCGCGTAGAGAACGCCTCATACGGCCTGCTCATCGACCCCCTGCAGAACGCGCTAAGCACCGCCTTTGCATATGGACGGGAGCCTGTGGTGGCGATCGCGCTCACAGAGCCGTTTTCGCAGACAGATCTGGCCCTATGCGCCGGCTGGATAGAGGAGGCATGGCTGATCGACCCGGACGGCTTCGCCTTGCTCGGGCAGCGCCTGGGCCGGCCAGCAAAGACGGGGCCCCCGATGCTTCCAGAGGCCTGGAGGTTGCTCGATCCGTTTCTGAGCCAAGGCGAAGAGGCGAAGGGGCTTCTGCTGGCCCGTCAAGCCGCCCAAAGGGCCCGAGCGCCGGAGTCGGGCTTTCGCGTGGGCTGCGCAATACAGACCGCCGACGGCCGCTGGGTGCTGGGATGCAACGTCGAGCACGCCCACTGGCGGCATACGCTCTGCGCCGAGCGCAACGCCTTGGGAACCCTGCTGAGTTACGGAGGGCCACGGGCTCGGGCGCTTTACATCAGCACCGATCGGGGCTGGCCCTGCCCGCCTTGTGGGGCCTGTCGGCAGGTGATCGTTGAACTAGTGCCGCCGGAGGCGGAGATCGTGTTTTCCGAAGACGGGCGTCTTCCGGCCTCGGCGCTATTGCCCTCGGGCTTTCGGCCGGAGCTACTGGCCCGCTCCCCATGAAGCGCGTCGCCATCTTGGGCACAGGCCTCATCGGGGCCTCCCTGGGCTTGGCCATCCGGCGCGCCCAGCCCGAGTGGATCCGGGTGGGCTACGATGAGCCCCGGGCGCTTCGGCTCGCTCTGGAACGGGGCGCGGTGCAGGAAGCCGCCCCGTCGGCGCAAAAAGCGGTACAAGAGGCCGACCTGGTGGTGCTGGCCGCTCCGGTGGGGGCGATCGAAGAACTGCTGCGCCGGATCGGCCCTCATTTGGAGGACGGCGCCTTGGTCACGGACACGGGAAGCGTGAAAAGTTCCGTCCTGGCCAGCGCCCGCCGGTGGCTACCCCCTCGGGCTTACTTCGTCGGGGGCCATCCTATGGCCGGATCGGAGCGCTCCGGACCTGAACATGCTCAAGCGGAGCTTTTCAGGGGGGCCACGTATGCGCTCTGCCCCCTGGATGAACCCAGCTGGCAGGCGGCTGGGTTTCTGGTGGAGCTGCTTCAGAAGATCGGCGCTCGCCCTTTAAGGCTAGAGGCGCAGGAGCACGATCGCGTTGTGGCCGCCACAAGCCACTTGCCCCAGCTTGTGGCCACCGTGCTCATGCAGACTATCGGAGAGCTGGGGGGCTCTGACCCCCTATACCGCGCTCTTGCGGGAGGCGGGTTTCGGGATATGACCCGCCTTGCGGGCTCTTCGTTTGGGATCTGGCGCGACATCTTGGAGCACAACCTGCCGGAGGTCTTGGCCGCGCTGGGAGCTTTCACGCGGCATATGGAGCGGCTTTTAAGCGAGCTGGAGTTTCGCTCCTGGAATGCCGTAGCGGAGCGCTTTGAGCAAGCCCGCGCCCACCGGGAGGCCTTCAGGCGGCAGACGGAGGGCTCATAGGCCCCCGCGCCAGGCGTAAATCGTATCGGGTTTAGCGCCCCCGGCGCGGAGCGGCCGTCGGGGGACCGAGCGGCCGCGGCGTAAGCACCCTGCCGGGAAGCGCGCCCGTCAGCCGGCCCTCATCGAGCACTGGTACGCCGTTTACGAACACGTATCGGATCCCCTCGGCATGCTGATGGGGATCGAAGAAGGTGGCCTTGTCCTCGATCCGATCCAAATCGAAGATCACCAAATCCGCATAGTAGCCCTCGCGGATGTAGCCGCGATCCTTAAGCCCCAGGATCTGGGCCGGCAGCCCGCTGGAGCTGCGGATGGCCTGCTCCAGGGAGATCACGCCCCAGTCGCGCGCGTAACGGGCGATCTTGCGCGGATAGGTGCCATAGAAACGCGGGTGCACCGCCGGGCCGTCCTCGGGCAGCGCGATGCCGCCGTCTGTGGCCGTGGCCGTCCAGGGCTGCTGCATGTAGAGCCGCACGTCCAGCTCATCCATGGAAAAGCCCCGCATGCGCGCCCCACCAGGCCGATTGAAGCCTTCGCGCTGTATGCGGATGGCCGCCTCCACGGGGGAAAGCCCCCAAGCCCGCGCCACTTCGGCCAGCGATTTGCCGATCAGGGAGGAGTCCGGATACTCGAAAAGCACGATCCGATCCGGCCCTCCGCGGCGTTCGATCTCATGTTGGATATCCGCTCGCAAGGCCTGGCCGCGCTCGGCCAGCGCGCGCTCGAAATGGGCCTTGTAGTCGGGTCGTTGCCCATCGGTGCCCCGAGCTATGCCGGCAAAGACCCAATCCGGAATGAGCACCGTATTGCCATCAGAACCCGAGGTCGTGTAGGTGTACTGATCGGCGTAGATCTGAACCCCCTGTTTGCGGGCCTCATCGATGAGGTAAATTGCCGCTTGACTGGAACCCCAATAGCCGTAGTTTTTGGCCTTGATGTGCGAAGCCACCACGACGGCGCCGGTCTGCCGGCCGATCTCGATCGTCTCTTGCACGGCATCGAGCAACGTAGGTGGACCCGGCGGGTCTTGGCTCGGCCAATACCACATGGGAGTGCGGCCCTCGCTGCGTTCATGGGCGATATAGACGCCCCCATATGGGACGATCTCGCGCACCAAGGCGATGAGCTCATCGGTCGTGCTCCAGCGACCGGGCACGTACTCCAGTCCGGCTGAAAGCCCCCAAGCGCCCTCCTGCATGCCCTGACGCACGAGCGCGCGCATGCGCTCGATCTCCTCCGGGGTGGCCGGCCGTCGGAAATCTTGTCCCATCACCTGCGCGCGCACCGTGCCGTGACCCACAAGCAAGATCGCATTGGGGCCGATTCCGAGCCTTTCCATCTGCGCGCGCTGCTCCTGAATAGGCCAAGGGGAGCGGCCGTCCTGGTTGACGACCACGGTCGTGATCCCCTGGCTGATCAGGTTGGGCCCGCTTCGGCGCCGGGCGTCCTCATGCCGCAGCCCTCGATAGGCCGGGGAGCTATCGTCGGCGTGCGAATGCAGGTCGATAAAGCCCGGGCATACGTACAACCCCGTGGCGTTGATCACCCGGCGGGCCGTAGCGTGCTGAAGATTGCCGATCGCCGCAATTCGGTCCCCACGGATGCCGATGTCCGCGTAAAACCAGGGATTGCCTGTGCCGTCGAGCACGCGCCCGCCGCGGATGAGCACGTCAAACTCTTGCGCCCAGGCGGAGCCGACAAGCAAAGCGCTTGTTAAGAGCCCTAGCCATCGCATAAGATGCCCCTTTCTTGCGTTTCGATGAGGATGATAGGTCAGGGCCCTTCTGGAGGCAACGGCGGAAAAGTGAAAGTTTCGTAACGGCATCGGAAACCCCGTCTCCATGCCGGGCGTTGCCATTCCGTCCCAAAGGAGCTGATCGCGATGCGCACCTACTTGGAACAGGAACCTATCTGCGCTCTGGCCACCGCACCTGGGCAGGGAGCGTTAGCCGTCATTCGCGTCAGCGGCAAGGGGGCGATTGCGCTCGTCGCCTCCCACTTTCAAGGCAAAGACCTGCGCACGGCGCCCAGCCATACGGCGCACTTTGGTCGGATTCTGGATGCGCAGGGTCGCACGATCGACACGGTCGTGGTGACCCTCTTTCGCGCCCCGCGCTCTTACACGGGCGAGGATGTGGTCGAAATCAGCGCCCACGGCGGCTGGCTGGTAAGCCGGCTTATCCTGGAGACGCTGATGGAAGCCGGCTGCCGGCCCGCCGAGCCCGGCGAATTCACGCGGCGAGCCTTCCTGAACGGCAAACTGGACCTGGCGCAGGCGGAAGCCGTTGCCGATCTCATCCAAGCCAGCTCCCGATGGGCGCATCAGGTCTCGATCGCCCATTTAGAGGGGAAGCTATCAGAACGCCTGCGCGGTTTCCGGGACCGGCTGCTGCATCTTGTGGCCATGCTGGAGCTTGAGCTCGATTTCGCCGAGGAGGATGTTGAGTTCGCCGATCGGGCCGAGCTGCTGGCCCTTTTGGAAAGCCTGATGGCGGAGCTTGAGGCGCTGGTCTCCAGTTTCGCCTTGGGACAGGTGATCCGCGAGGGCGTGGTGACCGCGATCGCCGGTCGGCCCAACGCGGGCAAATCGACCCTACTTAATCAACTTGTGGGCCGGGATCGGGCGATCGTCTCCGAGATCCCCGGCACGACGCGCGATCTTATTGAGGAGCAGCTGCAGCTGGACGGGCTGCTGTTTCGGCTCTTTGATACGGCCGGCATCCGGGAAACGGGCGATGTGATCGAGGAGGAAGGCGTGCGCCGCACGCTTCGCATCTTGCAGGAAGCCCACCTGCTGCTCTACGTATACGACGCTACGGTGGGCTGGACGGAGGAGGAGAAGCGGTTTTTGGAGGCCTACCGGCTCCGCCATCCCGAGAAAGCCGTGCTCGTGCTGGCCAATAAGGTCGACCGGTTGCCCCCCGGCTATACGCTTTCCGATGCGACGCATCTGCCCATATCCGCCCAAACGGGCTGGGGCTTGGACCGGCTGCGCCAGGCCATGCGGGAGTGCGTCATAGGCGCAGGGGTCCCACCGGAGGCCTCTGGGGTCATCACCAACGCGCGACACCATGCCGCCCTGCGCCGGGCCCTTGAGGCCCTAAACCAAGCCCAGGAGGCGTTCCGGGCCGGACGTTCCTCGGATCTGCTCGTGGTGCCCCTCAAGGCGGCCCTGCACGAACTGGGCACCATCACAGGCGAGGTGACCACCGAGGATGTGCTTGCGTATATCTTCGCGCGTTTCTGCATCGGCAAATGAAACCGAGGCTCTGGCCATATGGGCCGGCGCTGCTGGCGCTGGGTCTGTACTGCGATCGGCCCATGGTGGAGGTGGCCCCGCCGCAGATCCACGTGCTGGCCCCCGATCCAGCGGAGGTAATACGGACTTCGGAGGTCGAGCTCGTGGTGCGGGCCACGAGCTTTCGGCCCATAGCGGGCCTGTGGGCCAACGGCCAGCCCCTCCTGTACCAGGAGGCCGACCGCAGCTGGCGCGGGCTAATCGCGCTCAGGCCCGGTTTGAACCGAATTCTGCTGGAGGCGGCCGACCGGGAAGGGGTTCGGGCCCGCGACACGCTCCCCCTGCTTCGGGCTAGCCTGTTGGTGCGCCGGGGATCGGACATGCATGGCCCGCGGGCCTTTCATACGGCCACGGTCCTCCCGAGTGGGGAGGTGCTGTTGGCCGGCGGATTTGCCGACATGGAGGAAGAGGCCCTGCGGACGGCCGAGCGCTACGACCCCCGAACCGGCCGGAGTCGGCCTACGGCGGAGCCCATGCGCGTCGGCCGGGCCGGGCACGTAGCGCTTCAGCTCCCGGACGGACGCGTGCTTCTTATGGGCGGTGTGCGGCGTTATCCCCCTCGCACAGGCGCCGATTTCGTGCAGGAGGTCGAGCTGTACGATCCGCAAACGGACTCGTTTCGGCTGGTGCCCACAAGCGGCTATCCCGTGGATCGAGCTTTTTTCGACGCGGTCTGGTATCCGCACCCCAGCGGACCTTATGTGTGGACGTTCGGCGGTTGGGGAGACTTAAGCCCCGCCTCGCCGACGTTTCTGCTGGGCATCCGCCAGGACGGTCGGTTTTATCTCTTCCGCAACGACTCTCTTTTGCTTTACGGCGCAAGCGGCTCCCCCTTGTATCTGGAGCCCTCCTTTGGGCACAGCTTGGTCGCGTTTCGCGATCGGCTCTACGGGCTGTTTAACACCGCCTTTTACGCCTCCGGGGCCGCCTCGCAAAACCGGCTGCTGGATCTGTCGCGGGTCCGCACGAGCCCGCTTACGGGCTTCCGACGGGAGCGCACCTGGCATGCTGCGGCCGAGCTAAAAGACGACCTCTGGCTCGTGGCCGGAGGGGCTAGCCTATCCGGAACGGCCCCTCGCGCGTTTCTGGGCACGCTGGAGCTTTTCAGCTTTGAAGTCCAGCGCTTTTACTTGTATCCGGAACCGCTTTTTCTGGCCCGGGCGGGCCTGCGTGCAACAAAACTGGCCGACGCCCGAATAATGCTCTCAGGCGGCTGGTCCGCTTACGGGGTTAGCCGCGCTGTGGAGTGGATCGCACTGCTTCCGTAGAGTTACATAGATGCGCCCACTGGACTACCTGTTGCGGCTTGTGGTGATCGCCCTAGTGGCCGCGCTGGCCATTGGGCTCCTGGGCCTGCTCTTTCAGATCGGGCTGGGCCTGCTTCGGCTGGCCTTCCGGATCTTCCTTTTTCTCTTGATCCTGGCCGTTGTGCTGCGTATCCTAGCCGCGCTGCGGCGCTAAAAGGCGCATGCGCCATGAGGCGGCTGATTGTGCTGTTGGCGCTCCTCTGTCTATCGGCTTCCCTTCACGCCCAGGGCTTCCGGATCTGGAACGGGCGCAATCATCCGGAGCTGCGCTGGCAAAAACTTGAAACCCCGCATTTTCGGATCGTCTACCCGGAACACCTGACCGCCCTGGCCTTGCCCACGGCGGCGATCGCCGAAAGCACCCGATCGGCCCTTGTTCGCGCCCTGGGCTTTGCCCCGCGGCGCAAGCTAGGGGTCTATCTAATCGACTCGGATGAGATCGCAAACGGCTACGCAAGCCCAACGGGCAACGCCTTCATCTGGGCGCATGCCCTGGATGCGGCAGAGCTTTTTAGCGGCCCCGAGAAGTGGCTGCGCAAGGTCGTTGCCCACGAGGTCGCGCACCTGATGCACTTTGAGGCCACGCGCACGCGGCTGGGCCTATGGGGCTACGTGCTGGGCCGGCCCCTGCCAAGGGCCTTCGCCGAAGGCCTGGCGCAGTACTGGACCGAATCCTGGGACGCGCTGCGAGGCGACCTCTGGCTGCGCACGGCGGCCATGGACGGACGGCTTTCGTATGCCGACGGCCGATCGGCTTGGAGCGGACGCCTGCTGTACGCCGTCGGCCATAGCCAAATTCGCTACCTGGCCCAACAGAGGGGAGATTCGGCCATAGCGCGCCTGCTGAAATGGCGCAGCCGATGGGGCCTATACGACTTCCCGAGCGCCTTTCGGACCGCTACAGGTCTTAGTCCGGCCCAGTTCGAAGAGGAATGGCGCCGCGCTGTGCTGCGCTACTACAACGCGCAGGCGGCCGTCCACGATGCGCTCCCCAGAGGGCGGCAAGATCGCTGGACGCTTGGGCCGCGCTATGTTCATCAGGTGCGCTACAGCCGCGACACGCAATGGGTGGCACTTACGGGGCTGTGGGACCTGGACCGTCCGAATCGGGGCCTATGGGTTCGACGCACCCAGCGGGGATCCCGGTTTCGGCTGCTCGCGATGGGCGTGGAGCCGCATTTTGCCCTGCATCCGGAGGGCCGTGCGGTCGTATACGCCCGATTCGTGCGCGGCGCACATGGCGAGCTTGTGCGCGACCTTTTCGCAACCGAGCTCGCCACAGGCCGCACGCAGCGGCTGACGCGCAACGCGCGAGCGGCCCACCCAGACTGGTCTCCGGACGGATCCTGGATCGTCTACGTGCGAGCCGAGGGCCCGGCGGCCAACCTATGGCGGATCCGCGCGGATGGCACCCAGGAGGAACCGCTTACGCGCTTTCAAGACGAAACGCAGTGCCTGCATCCGCGCTGGTCGCCCGACGGACGCCGGATAGCCTTCACGCTTTTTGATGCGGCCGGAAACCGGGACATCGCCGTGCTGGACCTTGAGCGACGGCTCGTGTTCGTGCTGACCTCGGATGCAGCCGACGACCGGGGGCCCGTCTGGTCCCCCGATGGACGCTGGATCGCCTTCACCTCCTTCCGGGACGCCATACCCAACGTCTACCGCATCTGCTCAGACGGCGCCGCAAAACCGGAGGCGCTCACCCGCTTCGCCTACGGCACTCAGGTGCAGGCTTGGCTGCCCTCCGGAGAGCTTGTGCTCATCGTGACGGCCTCCAAGGAGTACGATCGCGTCTATCGCCTCCAGCCCAGCGCTGCACCACCAGGGACCGCCTCGGACTCCATCGGGATGCGGGTTCTGTCGCGTTTGGGGGCCTGGACGAAACGTCGTCCGCCTGTGCCGCTTGCGAGCTCGCCGCCAAGAGCCGATTCGGGCCTTGTGCGAACGCAGGGCCCGTATGTGAGCTGGCGTCACGTGCAACCCGTTCTAAGTGGGCTTCTGCCCTGGTACGGGTCAAACCGCCACTGGGGGCTAGCCGGGCTTTCCCTCTGGATGGAGCCCCTGGGCAAGCACATGCTGCTGGGGGCCTTCGTCCTGAACGCGGCCCGACCGGGCCGGTCTAGCTTTCTGTTGGCCTACGAAAACGCACAGCTAGAGCCTACGATCGCGATCTCCGCGGGGCGTCTGCCCAGCTACCTTAGCCTGTCGCCGGATGGGAAACTTGAGCTCGAAGAGGCCACGCAGCTGGAGCTGGATCTAAGCTGGCCCGTAAACGCGCTTGAGACCCCCCCGCGACGAGCGGCCTGGGGCCTTCGGCTGCGCCACGTCCGCTACGAAGTTCGCACCCCAGAGATTTTCCTTCGCTGGCCGGAGCCCATTCGGCCCCAAGACGGCTCCGCAAGCGAGCTCATCCTCTGGGGGATGGTGCGCTCAGAGGAACCCTACCGATTGGCCTCTGTTCTGCCCCAACGCGCCTACGGCTTAAAGTTAGCCTATCGCCTTTCGGCCCCCCTACTGGGCGGCACCTCCAATCGATTTCGCGTAGACGCGGACGCCTTTCTTTCCCACCCCGTGGGAGGCGGCTGGGTGCTCTACGGTCGAATCCTAGGCGCCTACCGCGCGGGCGCCGATCTGCCTCGGGAGTACATCGGCTTTAGCCGGGGCGACTACGTCACGATCCAGCCCCCCTCCTCTATCTGGCCGGCGCGGGGGCCCGCCGGAGGCACCTTCTTTTGGCGGCCCCGCGTGCGCGGTTACCGGGCCTTCGCCTACGGAGATCGGCTCTTTTTCGGCACCCTGGAGGCGCGGCGTCTGCTGCTGCCTCACCTGCAGAGCGTCCTTTTGGGACTTGCGCAGCTAGGCGGACTAAGCGGGGCGCTCTTCTGGGAGGCCGGATCCGTTTGGGACCGCTATGGAAGCCCGGTGAGCCGGCGCGCGGGAACGGGCTTGGAGCTAAAGAACGAGCTCCGATTGGGCGCTTTTGCGCTTACGCACGCCTTCGGGGTGGCTTGGGCGCTTGCGGGGGAGAAGGGCGCGCGGTCTCGGGAACTTTACTACCGCGTGCAGGCGAGTCTTCCGGTCTGGTAACCTAGGACCCGGCTCGATACCGGGCCGCGTAGCGCACGTAGTTTTCGGCCGCCTGTTCTAGCTCCGCCCGTTCCTGCTCCGTAAGCGGCCGCACGACGCGAGCCGGAACCCCCAACATCAGATGTCCGGCGGGCACGCGCATGCCGGGTGGCACCAGGGCGCCTGCACCGATCAGGCAATGGTGTTCCACATAGGCCCCATCGAGCACGGTCGCGTGCATGCCCACGAGCACGCAGTCTTCGATCACGCAGCCGTGCAGCACGGCGCTGTGTCCTACAGTGACGCGGCTGCCCACCACAAGCGGCCAGCGCCGATGCGTTACATGCAGCAGACAAAGGTCTTGGATGTTCGTCCGCTCCCCGATGCGGATCTCGTGCACATCACCCCGGATTACGGCGTTGTACCAAACGGAGCTATAGGCGCCGATCTCGACGTCGCCGATGATCCGCACCCCTTCGGCCAGGTAAACCGTGGGATGCAGCCGAGGCCAGCGGCCCTCAAAAGATTCGATTGTGACCCCTGCCGGCGCCTTCATGGCGCCCTCGGGGGATTCCAGCTGCCGCGCTTCCATCGGATGAGCTCCACGGTAACATGTCCTACGATCACAGACAGCCGGGCCCGCAAGGGCACGCGGGCCTCATCGGCAGAAAACCAGCCTTCATACGGCCCCTTAAAGCCCAATAGACCTTCGAAATGGGCGATCCCCTCAAGACGCCAGGCTGCCACAGGATACGGCGCGGCGGGTATCCGCACCGCGCAGCGCTCAGGTTGCGGTTCCATCTCCGTTACACCAAAGCGGTAACTCACCCATGTGGGCTCTTCGTAGCGCGCCTCTGAGCCCACGATGAAGCGCGTAAAGAAAAACGTGCTGATTCCGTCCTGCCCCCGCTCTCCCAGCGGGAAAGTGCGCGTCTCGGATCCGTTGCGCGCCGAGCGCCTCCAGGTCGTGGCGCGACGGCGGGCGTAGTCGAAACGATACTCCGAGAGCAAGCTGTCTCCCGTATCCCGCTCCTGAGCCCAGAAGTAGCGGCTGCGCAGAAGCGAACCCACGCGCTCAAAGTATGAATGATACACGCCGTTGATGTCCACGAGCGCCGATACGGCGGGCGCGGACCGAATCTCCGTACTGGCGTAGTACACCGGAGATCCTTCAAAAGCCGCAAGGCCGTGCAGCCGAACCGTAATCCAACCCAACGTGATCGGCCCCCAGCGAACACGATAGACAAGTTCTTCCCCCGGCCAGAGGATATCGGCTGGCTTCGTCTCCGGGGACACCAGAGTGCCCATTGATATGGCCAACAGCCACCCCCACATGCTACCCAAACCGCCCGGGCTCGCCTGCGAAGATACCGGCCCCCTTATGTCCGGACAACGTTCCCTTTTCGGGCCCCGATGGCGTATCTTGAGGCGCCAAAGGGAGAGCGGGCGGCGATGCGGATCGGGGTGCTTTTCGGCGGGGTCTCGGTTGAGCACGAGGTCTCGATCTTAACGGGCCTTCAGGCCCTTTACGGGCTTCAGCAAACCGTCCATGCGGCCTATCCCGTGTACATCGACAAACAGGGCCATTGGTACACGGGTCCTGCGCTGGCGGAGCTGGAAAGTTTTCAGCAGATCGAGGCGATACCCCGCAGGGCCACGCGCGTAGCCCCGGTGCGTACTTCAGAGGGTCGCGTGGTGCTCGAGGAGCTGCCTGCCCCCCGCTGGCGCCGACCGCGGCGATGGCCCCTCGATATGGCCCTGCTGGCGTTGCACGGCGGCGAGGGGGAAAACGGGGGCCTTCAGGGGCTGCTGGAGACCCTCGACGTGCCCTACACGGGTAGCGGCGTGCTCGGCTCGGCTCTGGGCATGGACAAGGTGCTGACCAAGTTCGTCTGCCTGGCCAACGGCCTGCCCGTGTTGCCCTTCGTCTGGTTCCGAGAACGGGATTGGGAGCAAAACCCCGTGCGCTGGACGGCCGAGGCCGAGCGCTTGGGCTATCCGCTTGTGGTCAAGCCCGCTCGGCTCGGATCCAGCATCGGAGTGCGGCGCGTAACGGACCGCCCCTCTCTGGAAGAGGCCGTAGAGCAGGCTTTCGGCTTCGATGATAAGGTTCTTATCGAGACGGCCCTCCTAGAACGCCAGGAGATAAACTGCGCCGTGCTGGGGACTCCGGAAGAGGCCCTACCTTCGGTCTGCGAAGAGCCCGTAGGGGCCGATGAAGTGCTCTCGTATGCGGATAAGTACTTGCGCGGCGATGCGCGCAAGGGCATGGCCGGAGCGCAGCGGCGCATCCCGGCGCCCATATCGGAGGCGCTTGCGCGTCGGATTCAAGAACTAGCCGTGCAGGTCTTCCGGCTTTTTGAGCTTTCCGGCACCGCGCGCGTGGATTTCCTAATCGACCGGGCCACGGAAACGGTATACGTAAACGAAGTCAACACCATTCCGGGCTCGCTGGCCTTCTATCTTTGGGAGCGCTCCGGCGTGCCGCTTCCGGAGCTGCTAGAGCGCCTGATTCGAATTGGCCTAGAGCGTTATCGCGTTAAGCACACGCGCACGCGCTCCTATGCGACTAACCTGCTAGCCAAGCGGAGTCAAGAGGGGCTTAAGCTGCTAAAGGGGCCATAAAATAAGGATGAGAGCACCTTCTCCTGAAGGGAGAAAAGCGCTCTCACCCCAAGGAGACCACCAAGCGTCAGGAAAGTACGATCACGCCCCATGTCTTGTCAAGCATCGGAGAGCTTACACATGCAGACGAGCTTTAGGGCCCGCGTAGACGTGCTGCGCCAAGCGGAGCTCAGCCTCGGAGCGCAGGCTCTGGGCGTGGTGGGGTTTGCCCTGCTAACCGCCTTGGGGGCCAAAGTGCGCCTTTATCTGTGGGAGGTGCCCTTTACGCTGCAGACCCTCGGCATGTTGGGGGCGGGGCTCTTTCTTGGGCCCCGAAACGGGTTGCTGTCGCAGACGTTGTATCTCGGCCTGGGCCTGTTTTTGCCCGTGTTCGCCGGATCCGGATATGGGCCCGGCTACCTATTGGGGGCCACAGGGGGGTATCTGTTGGCCTTTCCGCTTGCCGCCTACGTCGTGGGCCGCTTAACGCAGACGCAGCGCTCCTGGTCGGCTTGCTTGGTCGCACTCCTTGCGGGAGGGGCGATCGTTTTCGGAATTGGCCTGCCGTGGCTGCACTGGGCTGCGGGACACGCTAGCTGGTCGGAGACGCTCCACAAGGGCCTGCTGCCGTTTCTACCCTGGGAGGCCACCAAGTGGCTCCTGCTTAGCTCTCTGTACCGAGCCCTGCGTAGTTGGAGGTGAATCGCGCTTATCCGAGCCTGCTGATCGGGTGGGTCCTGCTTGGGCTCGGATCTCCCGTAGGTTCAGCTTGGGCGCAGCCGCGTTCGATCTTAGAGGACACGCTCTTTACGCGCCAGGTGCGCCTCGGGCTAGATCGGCTCTACAATTTGGACTTCAGCGGAGCCCAAGCGGCCTTTGAGCCGATTCTGCGGCGCTATCCCCAACATCCCGTGCGCGCCTTTCTGCCGGGCCTCATGGTTTGGTGGCGGGTCCTGCTGGAGCTGGATGTGAGCACCGCGCACGATGAGGCCTTCTTTCGGCAGATGGACGAAACGGCGCGCCTGGCCGAGACCCGGCTGCGAAAAGATCCCAACGATCCGGATGGGCTCTTTTACCGCAGCACGGCCTTGGGCCTCAAGGCTCGTCTGCTGGCGAATCGGGACCGCTGGTTAGCCTCCCTGTGGGAGGGACGCAAGGCGCTGGGTGATCTTTTTCGGCTGCTGCGCGTGGACTCCCAAAACGTCGACTTGCGCTTGGGGCTAGGGCTGTATCGCTACTACGCCGAGGCGATCCCGGACCGCTACCCCGTCACACGGCCTTTTGTGTGGCTGCTCCCCTACCCGGGCAACCGCCAGCAGGGACTGGGAGACCTGGAATGGGTCGCCCGCCATGGGCTATATACGCGCACCGAGGCGGCCTATTTCCTGACTATGATCTTTATCGAATACGAGCAAACCCCGGCGCGCGCCCTGCCGTATGTGCGCGCGCTCCGGCAGCAATATCCGCACAACGCCCTCTTCCACCGCCTGGAGGCCTATGTGCTGCTCTCGAGCGGAGATTGGCATACGGCCGCCGCAAGCTATCAAGGGATACTGGAGCGCTACGCGCAGCGCCGCATGGGCTATCACGCGCGCCTGGCGCAAGAGGCGCACTATCAGTTGGGACAAATCGCGCTGCGCCTGGGGCGCCTAGATGAGGCCCTAGAGGGCTTCCGAGCAGCCGAGCGGTTGGCTCTTGAGACGGAACCCGCTTCCCCGTACCTCATCCTATCCCGGCTGCATCAGGGCATGACGCTTGACCTCATGGGCCGCCGCCAAGAGGCTATCTTGCGCTATCGGGCCGTGCTCGAGATGCCCGATCAGGCTGGAGCGCACCGACGCGCCCGCCGCTATCTACGTCAACCATACGGAGATGGCTAGGCGATCGGGGGTAAAATTTCACCTCGCCTCCGCTTGCAAAGAGACCACCGCCTGTGTAGCATTGAGCCGACGAGCTCATTAGGAGGTAGCGCATGATCCCACAGCGCATTCTGGTTCCGACGGACCTATCCGAGAACGCCGCGCGCGCCTATCCCTATGCCCGAGCCCTGGCCGAACGATTCGGATCGCGCCTGGACGTAGTGCACATCATCCCCTCCACGGATGAGCTGTCCCTGCTGCTTGCGCGCTCCGGCGCACCCTTTGAACAAACAAAAGAGCTCTACACGATGCTGCAAGCCGAACGGCAGGCTCAACTGGAGGCGATCGCCCAGGAGGCCTTCGGAGATCTATTGGGGGAGATTCGGATCAGCCTAGGACGGCCCTTTGAGGCGCTCTTGGAGAGCATCAACTCGGGCCGTTACGAGCTGGTCGTGCTCAGCACCCGTGGAGCGGGAAACGTCCCCGTGGGAGCGGGGGCTACGGCCGAACGGATTCTACGACGTGCGCAGGTGCCCGTATTCGCCGTGCCCGCCGACGCCCCCGAAACGCCACGCTGGGAGCGCATTCTCTATCCCACGGACTTTTCGGAGGTCTCCCGCGCCGCCTTGCCGTGGGCCCTGTTGCTGGCGGAGGCCTTTGGGAGCACGCTCGTCGTCTTCCACATGCTGTATCTGGGCGAAGACCCGCAGGTGATCGAAAAGGCCCCTTCCGAGGCGGAACTAGAGGCCATGCGCCAACGGCTGCATGCGCATCTGGGGACCGTTCATCCCCTGGAGTCCGAGGACAGCATCCGACGCACAGCCGAGTCGGCCCCGGTGCGCCTTGAACGCGTGCTCGTGCGGGGCTATGCAGCTTATGATGAGATCTTGCAATATGCGGAGGAGCAGGCCGATGCGATCGTGATGGCCACCCACGGACGCACAGGACTAGCGCATCTGCTTTTGGGCAGCACGGCCGAAAAGGTGCTCCACCATAGCCGAAAGCCCGTGTTGGTCATCCGTCCGGAGCGCTTTCGCTCCTAGACCACCGCCACGGGGCCCGACGCATCGCCTCCACGTCGGGAGAGCCGGTGAGGAACATAGCCGCGCGCAGCTGCCAAAGGAGCTGCTCCGCATAACGCTCTAGCTCCCCACGACCGCCGCGAGCCAAGGCGAGCAAAAACGGGCGGGCGATGCCGACCAAATGAGCCCCCAGGGCCAAGCATTTGGCGACCTCCAGCCCGTTGGTGATGCCTCCGGAGGCGATTACCGTAACGTTCGCATCCACAACCTTGAGCACCTCTTGAAGCGCTAATGCCGTGGGGATGCCCCATTCGCGGAAGACCCAGCCAGGCTCTTCCGGGGCGTTGCGCCGCAGGAGCTCCACCGCCGCCCAGCTCGTGCCCCCAGCCCCGGAGACATCTAAGATCCGAACCCCCACCTCCACCAAGCGACGGGCCACGGCGCCAGACAGCCCCGCACCGGTCTCCTTAACAATAACGGGCACTGGAAGCGCGTGCACCAGCCGCTCCAGGCCCCGCAAGACGCCCCGAAAGCGAGGACACCCTTCGGGCTGCAGCAACTCCTGCAGGGGATTCAGGTGCACAGCCAGGGCGTCGGCTCCGATTTCCTCCACCAACCGACGAGCCTGGTGTTCCAGAAGCCCTTGGGCCACCTCGGCCGCCCCGATGTTGCCGATCAGCGGGATCGAGGGGGCCCGGCGGCGCACGACCCGAAACGTCTCCCACTGGGCGGGGTCCTCCAAAGCGACCCGCTGGCTGCCGACTCCAAGCGGAAGCCGCTTCGCCTCACAGAACTCAGCCAGCTGCTCGTTGATCGTGCCCCCGTCGGAGAACCCTCCCGTCATGGCGGAGACCAGCACAGGCATGCTGATGGACCGACCTAAGAACTGAACCTCGGTGCACACCTCCTCGAAGTCCAGCTCCGGCAGCGCACAATGCAACAACTCCACCTGCTCCAGCCCGGTTGTCTTTGTGTAAGCCACCGGACCTGACAGGCATAGCTGTACGTGATCGGCCTTTCGAGCCGAAATAGAGCGCGGCGAATCCACAGCTGCCCGCCTTTTTTACGTGGCGGCTAACGCCGGGCGCCCCTCCAAGAGTTTCACGATGCGCCGATGGACCTCCTCCACCTCTCCGACGCCGTTGATACGGTGCAAAAGCCCCTGTGCTTCGTAGTACGCTTTTACGGGCTTGGTCTGCGCCTCGTACACGGATAAACGCCGGGCGATGGCCTCAGGTCGATCATCTGGGCGTTGTGCGATCGGGCCTCGGGCGCAAGCCAGACAACGGCCATCTGGAGGCGGAGGACGAAAAAGGAGGTGATAATTTTCCCCGCAATGCTCGCACACTCGACGTTGCGACAAGCGGCGGATGATCTCCTCGGCGGGAACCTCTAGGCTGATCACAGCCTGCAGGCTCAGCCCAATCCGGTCCAACAGCTGATCCAGCGCTGCAGCCTGAGCCACGGTCCGGGGAAAACCGTCCAGGATAAAGCGCCCGTTTTCGAGCTGTTCCAAGCGGCGCTCCACCATGCCGATCACGATCTCATCGGGCACGAGCATACCCTGCTCCATGTAGCGACGAGCCTGCCGGCCCAAAGGCGTATCGTGATGCACCTCCTCCCGAAGCATGTCGCCGGTAGCGATGACAGCGGCTTGATAACGCTCCCGAAGCAGCTTCGACTGGGTCCCCTTGCCTACTCCGGGGGGACCAAACAACACCATCCGCATGCGCGCTTCCTTACCCGTGACGCCGCGACTGGGAACACGACCCGACCGTGTACCAGGCGATGATGGACTGTCGAAAAATACAGAACCCAAAGGGCTGGCGCAATGCAAAGATCCCATGAAAAGCGCAGATCGGGTTCCGCACCCGGCCGGAACCCGATCTGCCTCTCCACATGCCCCCAAACCCCACCGGGAGTGCCGGCACATATGCTATGATAACAAGGGACATGCCGAAAGCGTATGGACCTTCATAACAGGCCACCCCGGACCGGTTGTCCCAGAGCAAGACCCAGAGCGGGACTAGGACAGCACGCGCGTAGAGAGCACAAGCGCCGTTATCGTGCGCTCGATTTCGGGAATGCGCTGAATGGCCGTGATGACACGTTCCAACTGCTCCGGGGTGCGCGCTTCGATGCGGATCAGGTAGTCCGTGGACCCGGTGAGGCTATGGACCTCTCGAACCTCGGGCATGCCCTCCAGGCGCAGAGCCAAGGAGTCCGTGTCCAGTTTGGTCACGACCTGCACAAAGGCCACCTGCAGGGGCCCCAGCTTGTCGCGCGCCACCACGGCGCGATAGCCCAGGATATATCCCTCTCGTTCCAGGCGTTTGACGCGCTGGTGCACGGAGGGCGGGCTCAAATGAACCGCCTCGGCGATCTCCCGATACGTAGCCCGGCCGTTTCGCTGAAGATAATCCAAAATTTTCAGATCCAACTCATCCAACATGGTGCACCCGCTAGCTACCCGGCACGGGAAAATACAACTCTCCCCTCGTCCGGAGCAGCGAGAGAAAAAACTACCTGCGCCTGAACAGACAACCGCCCCTCTTTTAAGCGAACCTCACGCAGAAGCGCATGGAATGGCCTTTGCTTGCCCGTCGCACATCGAGCGCATACCTTCGCATCGTATGTCGAGCTTGCTTGGCCGTATACCGCTGGCGCTATGCGTCTTCGCCCTGGGCTTAGCGCAAATAAGGGTCTCCGCAGCACAGCCGACGTTGCTGCGAGAGATCACCGTCGTCCCACGCAAAGATGGCCAAGGTTATGTGGTGCGTTTCCACACCAACCGCTTGCCGAGGGAATATAGCTGGCAAATGGGGCCAGCAGGGCACATCCGCATCTTGCTCCCCCAGGTGCGCTTGGCCAGGTTTTCGCCTCCTGCTGCGCCCATAGGCCCTGTGCGATCAATCCGGCTGCATAAGCAGGGCTCCACACTGCGTGTGGAGCTGGCGCTAGATCCCACCCTTCCGGTGCGCCCGGCGCTATATCCAGACGCCGAACGCCCCCACCTGCTGCTCGGCTTGACGCTTACGACGCCCGAAGCCCCAGCCCCCACGGCCCAGCATAGCGCCCCCAGTGCTGCGCCAACGCCACAAGGGGAGGTGAGCAAATCCCGCTGGAGCTTGGACGTAGTGGCCATCGACCCGGGACATGGGGGACACGATGCGGGAGCCGTCTACCACGGGGTGCGGGAGAAAGACATCACGCTAGGCATCGCGGAGCGCCTGGGCCGGATGTTAGAACAAGAACTCGGGCTGCGGGTAGTGCACACGCGCACCGATGATCGCTTCGTGGACCTGTATCGAAGGGGGCAGATCGCCAACGAAGCCGGAGCCAAACTCTTTATCAGCATCCATGCCAACGTCTCCCCTAGCTCGCGGCATACGCGCGGCACCGAAACGTACTTTATGGGGCTACACAAAACCGAAGAGGCCCGGCGCGTAATGGAACGCGAGAACGCCGTTATCCGGCTTGAGGCAGATCCAGAGCGCTACCGGGACTTCACCGAAGAGCAGCTCATCATCCACACGCTCGCCCAAAGCGCATTTTTGCGCGAGGCCGAGCGCTTAGCTGAACTGGTGGAGAAGGCCTTCGCGGCGCAAGGCCGCCCGAGCCGAGGGGTAAAGCAAGCGGGCTTTGTGGTCCTCTGGCGTCCCTCGATGCCCAGCATTCTTGTTGAAGTGGGGTTCCTGAGCAACCCCGAAGAGGCCCGCTGGCTGGCAAGCTCGGAGGGACAAGAGTCTGTGGCGCGCGCCATCTTCAGGGCCGTGGCGCAGTATAAGCTGCGCTACGAGCGCGCACTGCAAGCTAGCTTTGCCGCCGACAGCAACCCGTAAGGAGAACCGGCTAGGGGGCGCCCTACGAGGTGGCCGACTGCGCCTCGGGCACGGCCGTCTCGGCCGGCGCGTTCAGGGTCATGATGAGGCGCACGCCGTGTAACACCAAGTACGGATCGTGCTCGTCTACGGGCAGGTATTGCGACAAAAACCCCGACCAGCCGCCGGTGAGGATGACCTTGGAGTCCACCTTCAAGTGCTTGCGGATGCGCTGCACCAGGCCCGTGACGAGGTCGATCATCCCATAGAGGACCCCCACCTGAATGCAGGCCTGCGTGGAACGCCCCACTGGGTAGCGGGGTAGCTGCAGGTTGACCTCAGGCAACAGGGCCGTATCCTGGTGCAGGGAGCGCAAAATAAGCTCTAGCCCAGCCGTAATGGCCCCTCCCAGAAACACCCCTTGATCGTCCACCACGTTAAACGTAAGCGCTGTGCCGGCATCTACGACGATCACGGCCTGCCGATGCCGGTTAAAGGCCGCCGCCGCCCCACAGAGGCGATCCATGCCCAACGTCTCCGGCGTATGGTAGCCCATCTGCACCGGAAGCTTGAGCTTAGGCTGCACCAGCAGCGGCGCAGAGCCCGTAACAGCCTGAATGGCCTCGTTCATGACGCCCGTCAGGGCGGGGACCACCGAAACCAGCCCAGCGCGCTCTACGGAGCGATCCCCGATCCCCTCGCGCAGCCAATCCACATAGGCCGAAACGGGGGCGCTGGCGTCGGTTCGGCGCTGGAAGGTGTGCACGAGCCGATAGCCTTCGAACAGGCCCCCTACGACGGTCGAATTACCGATATCCACGGTCAGCCACATGGAGCTCTCCTCCGATTGACACCTCTGCGGCGTACACACAGGCCTCTTGGCCCGCTTGGGTTCGTATGCGCAACCCCCCGTCAGGGGCCAGCCCCAGCAGCAAAACCTGCCGTGGGGCGGCCTCAGGCGGCCATCTGAGCGGAACCCAGGAGCCCCGAAAGAGCATCCGGGCCTCGTATGCGGCCTGAAGCGAGTCGATCCGCCCCTCCTGCAGGATCTCCCACCAGGCCTCCAAGCGCTCCAAAATGGCCGCCAATAGCGGCTCTCGTTCTACGAGCCGGCCGATCTCGCGGCGCAAGGAGGTGGCGCGCTCCGCCAGCGCTGCGGGAAACAAGCCCTCGTTCACGTTCAGCCCCACACCCACAACCAGACGCTCGGCGGCAGATTCGATCAAGATACCGGCCACCTTACGTCCATTGAGCCAAACGTCGTTTGGCCATTTGAGCTGCACTCCGCACCCCGGCGCCCACTCGGCCAGGACCTCCGCTAGCGCCACCGCGCAGGCCAGCGCCTGCCATCCCGCCGCAACGGGGGCCGGCTCCAGTAGCACCGAGACCAGCAGGTTCTGCGCCGGCGAGGAAAGCCAAGAGCGCCCCCATCGGCCCCGACCGGCGCGCTGGTAGTCGGCCACCACAAGCGCCCCCGTCGGAGCCCCGGCCTTGGCCCACGCCTGCAAGAGCGTGTTCGTCGAGTCCACCTCGGGCTCGTAACGGGCCACCCGCCCCAAGAGCCGAGTGCGCAGACACGCCTCAAACCGAGCAGGTTGCCAGTTTGCCAGGGGCTGTGCATTTTTGTCTGTCATAAGCTGAATCGACAAAAAATAGCCTCTTAAAGCCCGAAAGTCAATCAATTTAGGCATATAGCCATATTTAAACGGTCCATATCAAAGGTGAAATACCGATTAGTCGGCTGCATAGTGACGCTAGGTGGGCTTCTTTCCGTAGTCACAGCCCAGGCATCGGAGCTGGAGCTCGTGCGTCAGGCTATGGAGGCGGGGCGCTGGATTGAAGCCCGAGCCCGCCTGGAACGCCTGCTTCGGGAACGGCCCGATTGGTATGCAGCGCGCCGGATGCGGGTGGAAGTATACCTGCGTCTGGGGCTGCTGGCCGAGGCCGAGGCTGAGGTGACCGCCCTGCGCGCCCAAGGGGAGTCGGATCCCGAGTGGTGGCGCCTCATGGGGGATGTGCAGGCGGCTGGGGGGCGTTGGGACGGCGCCTATGAGGCCTATCAACGAGGCCGGGAGCTCAGCCCCCGGGATCGAACCCTGCTGCTTCGCCTGGGCGGGGCCGCGCTTTGGATTCAGGCCTTTGAGCCGGCGCGTCAGGCCTTCGAGGCCGTGCTTCGGGAGCGGCCTCAGGATCCCGAAGCGCATTACGGACTGGCACGCCTGGAAGCTCTTTTGGGAAAACCGGAGCTCGCTCTGCGGCATCTGGAGGTCTGCTTTGCACAGGGCTGGATTCAGCCGGAAGCGATCCGCAGGGATCCGGTCTTCGTCAAGGTGACGCGCTTGCCCGGCTTCCCCCGCTAACGAACTGTAGCGGCCTCTAGAGGCCAACCCATGCGCCGCAAAACGCGGGTCAGACGGCAGACGGCCTCCTGAACCTCTTCGGGGCGCGTGGGTTTGCCCGTGGAGATGCGCACCGAAGCGCGAGCGGTGGGCTCATCGAGCCCTATGGCCCGCAGCACATGAGAGGGCTCAAAGGCCCCACTGGAGCAGGCCGCCCCGTTGGAGACACAGAGGCCCTCCAGATCCAAGTTGAACAGCAGTAGCTCCCCGTCCAGCGCGCGGCCCGCTCGGGGAGGAAAGGAAATGTTCAGGATGTGAGGCAGTCGGTCCTGTTCGGGGCTGTTTATCCGCACCGCCGAGCCCAGGACGGCGCTCAACTCGGCCAACAGCAGCGCGCGCAGCCTTTCGGCGTGAGCCCAGTATCGAGACGCCTCTTGCCAGGCCAGCTCCAGGGCGCGCGCCATGCCGACAAGGCCGGCCACGTTCTCCGTGCCCCCCCTGCGGTTGCGCTCCTGCGACCCGCCGCGCACAAGAGGCTCAAACGGGGTTCCCGATCGCACATACAGGAACCCGACCCCCTTGGGACCATAAAACTTATGCGCCGAGGCCGAAAGCAGATCCACGCCGAGCTCATCGACCCGGAAGCGAAACTTGCCCATGCTTTGCACGGCATCGACGTGCACCCAGACCCCCCGCTCCCGGCAGGCGCGCGCGATCTCCGCAACGGGATTAAGGGTTCCGAGCTCGTTGTTGGCGTGGATCACCGAAACCAGAGCCGTATCGGGCTCAAGTGCCGCACGCACTTGATCCGGGTCCACGCGGCCCCACGCGTCAACCGGCAACACCGTGGCTCGCACCCCGAGGTGCCTTAAGGCCGGTAGCACGTGCAGCACGGCGTGATGCTCCACGGCCGTGGTTACAATGTGCCGACGGCCTGTGGCCAAGACCAGCCCCCAGAGGGCCATGTTGATGGCCTCTGTGCCGCCGCTTGTAAAGATTAGCTCGCCCGGCTGCGCCCCTATAAGGGCGGCTATGCGCTCTCGGGCCTCCTCAAGGGTAGCGCGCACGCGCCGACCGGCCTGGTGAATCGAGGAGGGATTGCCGTACTCTGGCCCCAGATAGGGCATCATGGCCCTGCGCGCGCGCGGGTCTAGAGGCGTAGTGGCCGCGTAGTCCAGATAGATCGCGCTGGCCGATCGACTCGCCATGGCGTAACTTGTGGCCTCTTGGCTTTAAGCATACCTAGCCCGCCGAATTCGGGTTCCAAAGGCAAAGGGCGTCTGCATGGACAAGCTCGTCGTCATAGGGGGAAGGCCGCTTGTGGGGGAGATCGCGGTCAGCGGCTCCAAGAACACCGCGCTGCCGTTGATGTCGGCGGCCGTGTTGGCCGATGGGGTCACGACGCTATACAACGTGCCTCGGCTGCGGGACATTTACACCTACAGCAACGTGCTGCGGGTTACGGGGGCGCACGTACACTACGATCCCGAGGAGCGCACGATGCAGATCGACGCCTCTCGGGTGGTGCACTTTGAGGCGCCTTATGAGCTCGTCAAAAAAATGCGCGCCTCCTTCTACATCTTGGGCGCCCTGCTGGGCCGCTTCGGCCGGGCGCGCGTCTCCCTTCCGGGCGGGTGCGCTTGGGGCCCGAGACCCGTGAACCTGCACCTGGAGGGCTTTCAGGCCCTGGGGGCCGAGATCATCCTGGAGCGCGGCTACGTCGTGGCCCGAGCGCCCGCCTCCGGCCTACGAGGAGCCCGCATTCGATTCGATCCCCCTAGCGTGGGGGCTACGGTGAACGTGTTGCTGGCCGCTGTGCTGGCTAGAGGCAGCACGCGCATCGAAAACGCGGCCATGGAGCCCGACGTGGTCGTCTTCGGCCAGGCGCTCAACCAAATGGGCGCCCATATCGAGGGCCTCGGTTCTCCGGTCATCGAGGTAGAGGGTGTACCGGAGCTTAAACCCATCGCGTTCAGCACGCCTCCGGATCGCATCGAAACCGGCACCTACATGATCGCCGCCGCTATGACGCAAGGCCGCGTGCGGCTGCTCCAGACCAGGCCGGATCATCTGGGCCAATTTCTGGAGATCTTCTCCCAGACAGGCGCGCAAGTCGAAATCGGACCCGACTGGATTTACGTAGAGGGACCTGAGCGGATCCGGCCCGTAAGCATTCAGACGGGCGTCTACCCGGGGTTCCCGACGGATTTGCAGGCTCAGTGGACCGCTATGATGACCCAAGCCGACGGGCCCGCGACGGTTACGGACACGATCTATTTTGACCGCTTCAAGCACGTGCCCGAGCTGGTCCGCATGGGCGCCGAAATCCGCGTCGTGGGCAACACCGCCCACATCACAGGGGGCAGACGGCTCATGGGCGCTCAGGTCATGTCCACGGACCTTCGGGGTAGCGTCTCCCTCGTGCTAGCCGGCCTTGTGGCCGAGGGCCGCACCGACGTGCTGCGGGTCTACCACCTGGATCGGGGCTACGAGGAGCTGGAGCGCAAGCTGGCCGCACTCGGAGCGGACATCCGCCGGGAGCAGTACGAGGAATTCGGCACCCTCGTGCTTCCGCTTGAAGAAGAGGAAAACTCCTAACGGGCTTGCATTCGGGGGCTTAGGCGGCGTATTTTATCGCCGTATCGTGGCGCATTCGTCTAGGGGTCTAGGACGCCGCCCTCTCACGGCGGAAACACGGGTTCGAATCCCGTATGCGCTACCACAAAAAAGCGGATGAAGCAGACGCTTCATCCGCTTTTCGTTTCTGGACTAGCCTTGTATGCGGGCCAGCGCCCGCTCTATGGCCTCCAGCAGGTAGGCCTCGGGCACGGCCCCCTCGACGTGCTCCACTTCGTTGATGACCGTCTTAGGCACCCCATAAACCTGATAACGGTTGGCCAGGTGCGGAAACTCGATCGCCTCCACCATGGCCGCCCGCACATGGGGGTTAAGGTAGGCGAAACGGAAGGCGGTGACCACAGCCCGCGGGCAATACGGACACGTAGGGGTCACGAAGACCTGCAGGTCCACCGGCTGATCCAGCCGCCGAACCCGCTCGATGAGCTCCTCCGAGAGCCCGGTTTGGCCCGTGGACAGAAGCCGGATCGCCTCAAGGAGGCTGGCGAACTCGTATCCTGAGGGGATCCCGTAGAGGCGGATCCCCACATCGGAGTCCCCCATCACGACCGTGGCCGGGATCTTGTCCACCCCGTACAGGGCAGCCTGCTCCCGATCTAGGGCGAAATTGTAGACCTCAAGCGAGATCGCATCCGATAACGCGGCCACCTCTTCCAGCAGCTGCCGCGTCTCGCGGCAATACTGGCACTCTAGCTCTTGTGTGAAGTAGACCAGTCTTACGGGATCGCGCAGCCCGGCTAGCTCCTGACGTACCAACTCGCGTTCTTGATCGCGTAGTAGCGGCATATTGGCATTCCCTTTCTATTGACCGTTTCGCAGTGGCAAGCCCGCCCGACGCCAGGCGAGGATGCCACCTCGGACGTTGTAGACGTTCTGATAGCCCAGCTGCTGCGCGACCGCCTCTGCAACGAGCGCGGAACGGTTGCCGGAGCGGCACAAAAAGAGCACCTCGGCCTCTCGGTCGCGCGGCAACCTTTCGGGATCGAAAGCGCTCAGCGGGTTGTGCACAGCCCCAGGCACGCTCCCCTCCTCGCGCAGCTCCTCGGATTCGCGCACGTCCACTAGCACGGCGCCCCGTTGCATGCGCTCGTGCGCCTCCTGAGGGCTTACCTCTTTATAAGGGGCAGAAGATCGAAAAAAAGACCACAAGCTCATCGCTACGGAGTCCCCCCTCGTTTAGGTTGCCTAAGCCAATACTGTACGGCCCGCTCTACATACGGCAGCGCCGTGGTGTCGCGCAGACCGGCCCGCCTGGCCTCCGCTTTGGCTTGCTCGGGGCTATGGCCCTTCAGGCGCAGATATCCGTAGTAAAGCTGAGCGGACCGGTTACCCGAAGCGCAATGCATGTAAATCGGCTTGGGACTTTCCTCTATGGCCCGAGCAAAAGCGCGCACCAGCTCCGGGGTGATCGACTCCGGCCTACCCACCGGGATCGAAACGTAACGAAGCCCAAGGCTTGCGACCAGCTGCGCCTCATCAAAGGGCCGCAGCTCCCCGGGCAGGCGGTTGTCGATGATGGTCCGATATCCGGCCGCGGCCAGGGCTCGCAGGGCGGCCTCCGAAGGCTGCCCTCCGCAGGCCAGATCCGGCCGCACTTGAACCCAACCGGAGACCTGAGCCGGCGCCTGAGCCCAAAGACTGGAGGCCAAGCCCACCGTGAACAACCACAGAAGTTGCCCTCGCATCTTGCTCGCCTTCTGTTTTGTCCAGCTTCAAGCCGTTGGATGCCTTGGGGATTCTGCAGTGTCACCCGCTTGCGTACCCCCGGGGGAATATATATCTTCTGAACGCGATCAGAATGTGGAGACGGTCCGGATGCCCACTGCAAATGCCGCTTCGTCCGCTGAAACCCCTGCAATACAAGAAAGAGCCGAAATCCTGCGCCGGCTCGCCCGCGTAGAGGGCCAAATCCGAGCCCTGCAGCGCATGATCCGCGAAGGGGCTGACTGCGTGGCCATCGCCCAACAGATGGCCGCCGCCCGGCAGGCGCTGCATAAAGCCTTCACCGAGCTGCTCTCGCAGATGCTCATCCATGAATGCGTTGCCCCAGAGGGGTTAACCGACGAGGAACACCAGAACTTGCGCCGCTTTACCGAGGTGCTGCGTCGTTATTTATAGGCTCCCTGGGAGCTTGATTTTGTCTCGGGCTTTATATACTGTATGGAGTATCCCAAAGAAAGGATCTGCGCCATGCACTGGAAAGAGCAATACAGGCCAGAGGAAGTGGCCGACATGTTGGCTCAAGGGGTCTTGCTGGCCGTGCTCGATGTGCGCAACGAGGAGGAGTTTCGACGCTGGCGCCTTGAGGGCCGCACGAGCCCCAAGATGCTCAACCTGCCGTATTTCGAGGCTCTGGAAGATGAGGAGGCCTTCGCACGGCGCGTGGAAGCGGAGCTAGGCCGGGGGCCGATTTTGGTTGTCTGCGCCAAGGGCGGGGCATCGGATTGGGTCGCGCAGGAGCTGCTAAGGCCCCGCGGCTTTCAGGTGGCCAACCTCGCCGGCGGCATGGAAGCTTGGGGCTCGGCATACCGGAGCCGTCTGCTGCCGGAATCCGCATCGGATACGGTGCGGATCTGGCAATTGGATCGCTTCGCGCGCGGCTGCCTGCATTACGTGGTCGCCTCCGGACAAGAGGCGCTCGTCATCGACCCGCCGCGGCATCTGGGGCCGGTGCTTGCGCTCATCGCGCAGCACGACCTTAAGGTCCAGGCCATTTTGGATACGCACGCGCACGCGGACCACGTTTCCGGCGGCCCGGCCCTTGCGGCCCGCACGGGCGCCCCGTACTATCTGCACCCCTACGACGGGATCCACCCGATCGACGTGCTGCCGGCTGCGATCCCGTTTGCGTACCTACAAGATGGGATGCGCTTTTCCATAGGGTCGGCCACCTTGGAGGTTCTGCACATCCCCGGCCATACGCTGGGCAATACGGCCTTCCTCGTGCAGGCCGAACGCCGCTACCTCTTTACCGGCGATAGCCTGTTTATCCAGAGCGTCGCCCGGCCCGATCTGGGGGGTAGAGGGGAAACATGGGCGCCTCTGCACTACCGGTCCCTGCGCCGGCTCCTGAACCTGCCCGAGGACACGATCGTGCTGCCCGGCCACTACGCCTCGGCCGCCCGCGAGCAGCGCACAGATGGGCTTTTTGCCGCTCCTTTAGGCCAGCTGCGGCGCAGCAACGCAGACCTAAGCCTCATGGAAGAGGAATCAAGCTTTGTGCGGCACCTCTTGGCCCACCTGCCGGAATTTCCGCCCCAATATGTGGACATCAAGCGCGTAAACGCGGGGCTGCTTGAGCTGGATGAGGAGGGCTTAAACGAACTAGAGCTCGGCAAAAACATCTGCGCCCTTGCGGGCGCTTACGCTTCATGAAGGGAGGCTGCTATGAAGGACTTCGTCATCGCACAGGAGCTCGACGCCCGGGGCCTGCAATGTCCCATGCCCTTGGTCAACGCGCACCGCGCCATTAAGCAAATCCCCGTAGGTCAGGTCCTGAAGGTGCTTGCCACCGACCGCGGCTCAGTACTGGACTTTAAAGGCTGGGCGGAAACGGACGAATCCATTGAGCTCGTCAAGCAAGAAGAGTACACCGACGAACAGGGCCGGCGCGTATACGCCCACTACGTTCGCCGCGTGGAAGGATAAGCCATTCTTGGGAGGAGGAACCATGGCCGAGATCGTCACACAAGACCTGGAGGCCCGGCTGCAGGAGCTGAGCCAGCGCCTAGAGGCCCTGGAGGCGCGTTATGAGCGGGAGATGCGCCGCGTGCAGCGGCATCTGCCCGAAAACCGCGTGGCCATCATTTGCTTTAGCGGCAACCTGGACAAGGCTATGGCCGCGCTCATCATCGCCACCGGGGCCGCCTCGATGGGCATGCAGGTCTCGGTCTTCTTTACGTTCTGGGGGCTGAGCGTGATAAAAAATCACGCCACGCTGCGGGGCAAGCGCTTCACGGAAAAGCTCTTCAGCCTCATGCTGCCCCAGAACATGCGCCAGCTGGGGCCTTCGCAGATGAACTTCGGCGGCATCGGGGCGCGCATGATGCGAGCCGTCATGCGCCAAAAGCGGGTGCAGTCGCTGGAGGAGCTTTTCCAACTGGCGCGCGAGCTGGGTGTACGCGTAGTGGCCTGCGCCATGAGCATGGACGTCATGGGCATCCGGGAAGAGGAGCTCTTACCGGGCCTGGAGCTGGGCGGGGTGGCGACCTACCTAGCGGACGCCTCGAAATCCAAGATCACGCTCTTCATCTAAGAAGCGGGGCCCGTTTCAGTAGCCCCTCGGGCGCAGGGAGAGAGGTTTTCGGACCATGGCTACCTACGGCTTTATCATCGACAATCGCAAGTGCATCGGCTGTCACGCCTGCACGGTGGCCTGCAAGGCGGAGCACGAAATCCCGCTCGGCGTCAACCGCACCTGGGTCAAATACGTCGAGAAGGGCCGGTATCCGAACACGCGCCGGCTTTTCGCCGTACACCGCTGCAACCACTGCGCCGAGGCCCCATGTGTGGAGATATGCCCTGTGGAGGCGCTCTTTGTGCGGCCCGACGGGATCGTGGACTTCGACTCCCAACGTTGCATCGGATGCAAATCCTGCATGCAGGCCTGTCCCTACGATGCGCTTTATATCGATCCGGAAACGCATACGGCGGCCAAGTGCAACTACTGCGCGCACCGTATCGACTTAGGCCTGGAGCCGGCCTGCGTGGTTGTCTGCCCTGAACACGCCATCATTGCCGGGGATCTGGACGACCCGAACTCGGAGATCAGCCAGCTGCTGGCCCGTGAAGCCGTGCAGGTGCGCAAACCCGAAAAGGGCACCTTGCCCAAGCTGTGGTATATCGACGGGGATACCGCCTCCCTGGATCCCCTGGCCGCACCCCCGGGGGCCGACTACGTCTGGAGCGCCCAGGCAAGGGGGGTGGGCCACTTCGCCCCCCAAGCCGGCCGACCTCAAAACGGCCAGGACACGAGCAGATGGGTGCAGGAGCTGGCCGTTCTGCCCGCGGGCTGGGCCGAGGCGGAACGCAAAGTGGCCAAGGAAGTGCGGCATCAGGAGGAAGATCCCCTGCTCCGCATGCAACGCAGCGTCTACGGCCAGGAGCACATACGGCGCGCCTACGACGCACCGCGCAAGGGCGTGCTCTGGGGCTGGGAGGTATCGGCCTACGTGTGGACCAAGGCCATCGCTGCGGGGGCCTTCTTGGTGCCGCTTCTGCTGCAGGATCTGGGGCTAGTACGCCTTTCCGCGATGGCCGAGTGGGCCTTGGGGATCGTAGCCCTGCTGTTTTTGGCCCTTACCGGGCTGCTTCTCATCAAGGACCTAGACCGACCCGATCGGTTCTTGTATGTGCTGCTGCGGCCCCAAAAGCGCTCTTGGCTTGTCCGGGGCGGCTACCTGATCACCTTCTACGGGGCGCTGCTCAGCCTCTGGATGGGAGCACGCTGGCTAAACCTTGCAGCCCTGGAAGAAGCCGCCCGCCTGCTCAGCTATCCTACGGCCGTCGGAGTGGCCATCTACACGGCCTTCCTGTTTGCGCAGGCAAAGGGGCGCGACTTCTGGCAAAGCCCTCTCCTGGTGCCCCATATGTTCGTGCACGCCCTTGTGGCCGGCGGCTCTGTGGGCCTTGCTGTGGCGGCACTCGAAGGCTTAGAGGGGCGAGTGTTTGCCTGGGTGAGCTTGGGATCGGGCCTGCTCGCCTTGCTTGTAATGGCCGCCGAGCTGCTTGTGCCGCATCCGACGCGAGATGCGCATCTGGTCGTAAGCATGATCACGCGCGGCTACTACCGGCGCCTGTTCTGGAACGCGGTATGGATCGGACATGTGCTGCCGATCTTGGGGCTTCTGCTAGGGCTTTGGCTAGGATGGCCCGCTTGGGCTTTAGCCCTTTTCGGCCTGGCGCTGCTTGCGGCCCTTTTGCCCATAGAACACCTGTGGGTGCGCGCCCCTCAGCTCATCCCGCTAGCGTAAGGAGAAGACGGCCATGGCGAAAAGCTGGATCGAACGCGCGGCCGAGGCCCTCCGGTTGATCCCGCGCTTGGAGCGCAACGGCGAGCCGCTGCCTCGACTGGAGCCGGGAAGCGGCCTGCGACGATATCCCCCCATGGAGCGCTGGGACGAGTGGGAGGAATACGATCCCAAAGCCTGGCCTCGGCGTTTGCGGCGCCGGTACATGATCGTGCCCACGATCTGCTTCAACTGCGAGGCCGGCTGCGGCCTGCTGGCCTACATCGACAAGGACACCGGTCAGGTGCGCAAGCTAGAGGGCAACCCCTATCACCCCGGCTCGCGGGGCCGCAACTGCGCCAAGGGGCCGGCTACGATCAACCAGCTCACGGATCCCGACCGGATCCTGTATCCGCTGCGCCGCAAGGGGCCGCGGGGCTCAGGCCAGTGGGAGCGCGTCTCGTGGGAGGAGGCCCTGGAGGACATCGCAGGCCGCATTCGCAGAGCGCTCTCGGAGGGCCGCAACAACGAGGTCGTCTACCACGTCGGCCGCCCGGGTCATGAAGGCTACATGGAGCGCGTGCTGGCGGCCTGGAACGTAGACGGCCACAACAGCCACACGAACATCTGCTCCTCCGGGGCCCGGTTCGGATACGCGATCTGGCAAGGTTATGATCGGCCCTCACCGGATCACGCCAACGCGCGCTTTATCCTGCTGCTGAGCTCGCACCTGGAAACGGGCCATTACTTCAACCCGCACGCCCAGCGCATCATCGAGGGCAAGATGCGCGGAGCCAAGCTGGCCGTCATGGACCCGAGGCTGTCGAACACGGCCAGCCTGGCCGACTATTGGCTGCCCACCTACCCGGGCTCGGAGGCGGCGGTGCTGCTGAGCATGGCCCGTATTCTGCTTATCGAAGGGCGCTACGATCGGGAGTTTCTGGAGCACTGGGTCAACTGGCACGACTACCTGCGGGCGCGGCATCCAAACAGACCGCGCACCTTTGAGGCCTTCATCGAGGCCCTGATCGAGGAATACGCGGCGTTCACGCCCGAGTTCGCCGCACGCGAGGCCGAAATCGACCCGGAACTCATCATCGCGGTGGCCCGCGAGATCGGGGAGGCGGGCTCGCGCTTTGCCACGCACATCTGGCGCTCGTCCTCAAGCGGCAACCTGGGCGGCTGGGCTACGGCGCGCGCCCTGCACTTCCTGAACGTGCTCACGGGCTCCGTCGGAACCTATGGAGGCACAAGCCCGAGCGCCTGGAACAAGTTCAAGCCCACGGTGCCGAATGTGCCGCCGGCTACGCGCTTCTGGAACGAGCTGCACTTCCCTCTGGAGTACCCCCTTGCGCACTACGAGATGAGCTTCCTGTTGCCCCATTTTCTGAAGGAAGGCCGAGGGCGGCTTGAGGTCTACTTTACGCGGGTCTTCAACCCGGTCTGGACGTACCCGGATGGCTTCTCCTGGATCGAGGCCCTGCGCGACGAGTCCAAAATCGGCCTGCACGTGGCCCTGACCCCCACGTGGAACGAGACCGCCTACTGGGCCGACTACGTGCTTCCGATGGGACACGCCTCAGAACGACACGACATCGTAAGCTACGAGACCCATTCGGGCATCTGGATTGGCTTCCGACAGCCCGTGCTGCGCGAGGCCCTGCGCCGACAGGGCCGCCCGGTGCGCTACACATACGAAGCCAACCCGGGCGAGGTCTGGGAGGAGGACGAGTTCTGGATCGAGCTCTCCTGGCGCATCGATCCGGACGGCCACCTGGGCATCCGGCGGCATTTTGAGTCCCCCTACCGAGCAGGGGAGAAAATGACGATTGAGGAATACTACCGCTACATCTTCGAACACGTGCCCGGACTACCTGAGGCGGCCGCGCGGGAGGGGCTCGATCCTCTGGAATACATGCGCCGCTACGGCGCCTTCGAGGTCAAACGGCAGGTATACCAGAAGCACTTAGACCCGATCCCGGAGGAACTCGCCCAGAGGGCCGAGATCGATCCGGAGACGCACATCGCCTACGTGCGCGGCTCCGACGGGGAGCGCGAAGCCGTGGGCGTCTGGTATAAAGGTCAGATCCGAGTCGGATTCCCCACGCCAACGCGCAAGCAGGAGTTCTACTCGCAGACCATGGTCGACTGGGGCTGGTCTGAGTACGCGATCCCCGTTTACATCAAAAGCCACGTACATCGAGACCGCATCAACCGAGAACGCGGGGAGTTTCTGCTCTTGCCCACCTTCCGGCTGCCGACCCTGATCCACACCCGAAGCGGAAACGCCAAATACCTGGTGGAGCTTTCGCATCGCAACCCGATCTGGATCCACACCTCGGATGCCGCCCGGTTGGGGTTGCGCACAGGCGATCTGGTGCGCGTTACGACCGAGATCGGCTACTTCGTCGACCGCGTCTGGGTGACGGAGGCCGTCAAACCGGGCATCGTGGCCTGCTCGCACCACATCGGGCGTTGGCGTCGCGAACAAGACCCTCCGGGCAATCGATGGGCTACGAACACGGTGCGCATCGAAGAGCTTGGCCCGGGCCAGTGGCGTATGCGCGTGGCGCAGGGCATAGAGCCCTTCGAGAGCGCCGATCCCGACTCGAAGCGGATCTTCTGGCGCGACGGCGGGGTGCACCAGAACCTCACGCACGCGGTGCACCCGGACCCCATCTCGGGCATGCACTGCTGGCATCAGTGGTGCCGGATCGAGCCGGCTCGACCCGAGGACCGCTACGGGGACGTGTTCGTGGACACGGAAAAGGCCTTTGCGATCTACAAGCAGTGGCTAGCCCTCACGCGCCCCGGACCAGGCCCCCATAACCTACGGCGCCCGCTATGGCTGAACCGCCCCTTCCGCCCCGCCACGGAGGCCTTCTACGTCTCTTCTGCTGAGGCGGAGCTCGGTCCCGGCGGGAAAGGGCCATGATCCATCCGCCAGAAGACCGGATCCATCCGGCCCCTTTTCTTGAGGACCTGCGGCGCTACGACGCCCACAAGCTGCGCCTGGATCTGCAGGCGGGGCTTACGGTGGCCGTTTTCGCCATCCCACAGGTCATGGCCTATGCGATCCTGGCCGGCGTGCCCCCCGTCTACGGGCTTTACGCGGCGATCACGGCCTCGGCCGTAGCCGCGCTCTGGGGGAGCTCGCCCTTCGTCAACACGGGACCCACGAACTCGGCCTCCCTGCTTACGGCCGCCGCCTTGTCGGCCCTTGCGAACAGCCCGGCGTTTCTGGAGCTTGTCTTCGCCTTTACGCTTCTGGTGGGGCTCATCCGGCTGGCCTTCGGCTTGTTGCGCCTGGGAGGGCTAGTGCGTTTTGTGCCCGAATCGGCCTTCTTGGGCTTTACGATCGGCGCGGGCCTGCTTATTGGGCTTGGCCAGCTGCACCATCTGCTCGGCGTGCCGGCCCCATCGGGCAGCTGGTTTCCGGGTAGGCTCTGGCAAACGCTCAGCCGCCTGCCCGAGGCCAACCCCTGGGCGGCCGGCGTTGGATTGGGCACGGCCGCCTTGCTGCTGACCTTCGAGCGCTACAACCGGCGTTTTCCGGTCGCCTTGGGGGTGATCGGCTTGGCCACCGGGCTCGTTTGGATCCTGGCCCCTGCAGAATTGGCCTTGGTCCAGGATATAGCCCCGATTCCCCGGGGGCTGCCCCAATGGCATCCCCCCATATTGGAGCTAGAGCTGATCGACAGCTTGCTGCCCGCAGCCTTGGCCGTGGCCCTGCTGGGCCTGATCGAGGCCGTATCGATCGGACAAGCGCTTGCGCTCAAACACGGCCAGCGGCTGAACTTCAACCAAGAGTTCTTCGGCCAAGGGCTCAGCCACGTCGTGGCCGCCTTCTTTCAAGGCATCCCGGGATCGGGTTCCTTTAGCCGATCAGCCCTGATCGAGCAAGCCGGTGGCCGCACACGACTGGCCAACGTGGCCTATGCGTTCTGGATCGTGATCGCCGTGCTCAGCGCGGGACCGCTCCTAGAACGCATACCCGTAGCCTCTCTGGCCGGGCTGCTGCTGTATATCGGCTATAAGCTCCTTGACCTGCGCCTATTGAGGCGGGTCTGGCAGACCTCCCGTACAGATGCGCTCGTGCTCGGCCTAACGTGCGCCGTGACGGTGCTATACCGGATCGAATGGGGTATTTTCGTCGGCATCCTGGTCGGGCTGGCCGCCGTGCTGCATCGAGCCCGGATCCTACATCTATTTGAGCTCATCCCACGGCCCGATGGCTCCTTTGCCGAGGAGCTCTACCTGCCGGGCCGCGCGCACGCGCCCAGCGCCCTTGTGGCCCTCAGCGTATACGGGGAGCTGTTTTTCGCCGTGGCCCAAGAGCTCCGGGAACAGCTGCACGAGATTGTCGCGCTGCAGCGGCCGCGCCTGATCCTGCTGCGCACCCGGGGCGCGCATTCGATCGATTATGCCTGCTGGAACGTGCTTTTTGAATTCGCAGAGCACTTGGAGCGCAGCGGGGGTAAGCTCATCCTCGTGGGCGTGCGACCGGATTACGCGCGGCTTATTCAGGAGGCGGGCATGCAGGCCGTGCTTCCTCCGGAGCAGGTCTACCCCGCCACTTCCTCGCTGCTAGAGGCCTTCAGGCAAGCCCTCCGGGATTGGCTGCCCCGCCTGGAGGAGGAAGCCCTCTCCCCCGCCTGGCGGGCCTACCGGGAAAAGGAACTAGCCGCAAACCCCCCGATTCCAGGCCGCCTGCCGCGGAGGCTCCAGTAGACATGCAAGCCACCGAGATCTGAGCACCCGATGGATCGCATGTAAGCGAAGAGGGCTAAACAAGGCGCCCTCTTCAGCAAGTGAGGGCGCCAAGTCAAAACGCGCTCTGGACTTACTTATCAACCCTCTCCCGCGGCCTGCCGCAGAAACTCCAAGATGGCTCGCGCCTCCTGCTGCGTTACGTTCTGAAACGTCATCTTGGTCATGTACTCTTCGACAAGTTGCTTGACCACCGGATGCCGCTCCTGCATGCCCTCGGGGTTTAAGATTATGTTCATGATGTACTCCGGTGAGCGCACAAGCGCGACCTCCCGCAGCGGGGGGCCCACATAACGCATATCGAGCTTATGACAACTGGTGCATTTCTGTTCAAAAAGCGCCTTGCCCTGATCGGCCAAGGCGGGATCAACCGGCCCCAACTGCATCCGCTCCTTGATCGGCCCGATCTCAAGCTCAACGGGCCGCGCTCCCAGAGCACTTCCCCCCTTCTCAACCGAAGGCTCTGCCTGGGAACCCCCTCGTCCGCAGCCTATCCATACGCCCAACCCAAGGATCAAACCCGCAGCCAATAAGAGACGCATACGTCAACCCCTTTCGCTTGAGTTCTTTTAAGCAGGCGATTCTTAATATACCCGAATGAGGAAAGGTCGTGCATGAAGGTTTTGTGAATTTTTAGCTTTTAAGACCTTTAAAGTTTTTTATGCCAAAACATCCCGCCTTTCCCCTTCGCTTTGCGGCTACACCCCGGAGGGAGCAATCGCCCTGCCCCGGCGAAGAGAACGCCTGAGGGCCTGGCTCCTGGCGTAGACAATCAAAATCGCCGCTTGGGCAAGCCATACGGATATCGCACCTCCCGGGTGCGCAGCTCTTAGCTTATAAGGCAGCCTCTTAGGCCGCTTGTAGCGACGGTGCACCCTCAGAAACTACGCGTGCGCGCGACCTAGCCCTCCCGTGTCGCAGACGGAGAGGCGAAATAATCGGCTCGCGCATGCCTCCCCTCCTTACAAGAGGCATCGGCCATACGGCAACCATAGCCAGCACCTTATGGATGGCCGCATGCGTCGCGCATCCGAGCAAATGGCCGGGCAGACCCAAGCCCAGACTGCGGCCATCGGCCCGATCGGAAGCAGCTAAGGGGTGCAGATACCGGAACGCACGCGGCCTCATGGAGCGCAAAACGGCCCTCATGCAGACGCCTCATAGGGTGCAGCGAGAGCCCCTCCCGAGCCTGTTTTAGCCTTAGCGTTTCCGCCTTGGGGCGAGCAATTCCCACACCGGCTTGGTATCGCCCCACAAAGCCTGCGCTAAAGGCACGCACTCGTAGAGCCGGAAGCTGCTAAACCGCTCCACCGCGCCCGTGGGGCCGGCGCCAGGGGGCACAAGCCCGGTTGGACTGTTCAGCGAGGCCTCTCATCCGATGCCCCCAAAGGCCGCATCTAGCATCGCCCCATGCTGAGCTTTTGGGGGCCGGGGCGTTGTTTTTTACTGGGAACGCTCGCATTTCTTAACGAGGTTCATGCAACATTGCAATACAAGTAGGGGGTATCTATGTCGGCAACCGATCGAGACGCTTTGCGCGTAGCCAAGCAGGTTTTTCGGGAGAATAAGGCTTTTACCCTCGTTACGCAAGGTTCCTCGGGCGTTTGGGCCGGCAAGGCCTACTTCGCCGAGCACGACGGCTACCTTTATACAGCCCTGGAGCAGGGCCGCAACTATCGCAACCTACTCGAGAACCCGGAGGTGACCTTCGTGATCGAGCGCGGGGTGCCGGATCGCTTCGTGCAGGGCAAGGGCATCGCCGAACCGCTGGGTCCCATCGAAGATCGGCCCGAGCGGCATTACATCTTTCGCAAGGCCCTGGAGCTTGTGCTGTATGCGAAGCTTATCCCCGGGGTCACGGTTTTTCGGATCCGGCCCACGAAGCTTTTTGTTTCCGACTTTACGAAGTTCTGGAAGCCGCGCGCCGAGGTGGAGGTGACCGAGGACGTTCTGGAGCTATTCCGCACGGAGCTCAAGGATCGCCATTCCAGTTGGCGCCTCTATTGGAAGGCGGTCCGACCGTTTTCCTTTACCGTCACCTTAGCCCCGGTGCTGCTGGGGGCGATGCTGGCCCCCCAGCTCTCTTGGCCGCTTTTGGGCCTTACGCTTCTAGGGGCGCTTCTGGCGCATGCCGGAATCAACGTGCTGAGCGATTACATGGACTGGCGCCGCGGCGCAGACACCTGGCGCGTGCTCGGCTCTAGCCGCGTGCTTGTCGACAAGCTCATGCGGCCTCAGCTCCATCGGGCCTTTGGCGCGTTGCTGCTTGTTTTGGCCGCGCTCATCGGCGCCTGGTTGGCCCTTCGAAGCGGGCCGGCGGTCGGCTATCTTGCCCTAGCCGGCGCGGCCTTGGGGGTCTTCTACACCGCCCCTCCGGTTGGGCTCAAGTACCGGGCTCTAGGCGACATAGCCGTTTTTCTGGCCTTCGGCCCTCTGATGGCCCTCGGCTCCTATTATGTGCAAACGGGCGCGCTGGCTTCGGATCCGGTTTGGCTTTCGGTGCCGCTTGGGCTATTGACGATCGCCGTTCTGCACGGCAACAACTACCGGGATATCCTGGAAGATCGAAGCGCGGGCTACCGAACCCTAGCCGGGCTTTTAGGCCCTCGGGGGTCGGCTTGGTATTATGTGGCCCTGCTTGCGGGCGCTTACGCGCTGAGCACGGCCTTCGTGGCGGCCGGATGGCTTCCCGTCTGGGCCCTGGCCGTATGGGCCACGTTGCCTGTGGCCGCGCGTAACATCCAGGTGGCCTTCAATCACGCCCGCGTGGCCTTTAGCTTCTTGGATCTGCTCAGCGCCCAGCTGCATCTGTACTTCTCGGCCGCCCTGATCGGGGGGCTATTTCTGGATCGCCTTTTGAGCTAACGGGTTTGCGCCGATGTTGCGCTATCTGACCGCGGGGGAATCGCACGGGCCGGCGCTTGTGGGCATCGTCGAAGGCATGCCGGCCGGGGTGCCCCTGGAGGCCGAGTTCATCCAACGGCACCTACAGCGTCGGCAGCTGGGCTATGGTCGTGGAGGGCGGATGAGGCTCGAAACCGACACGGTTCGCATCCTATCCGGTCTCCGCTATGGCCGCACGATCGGCAGCCCCGTGGCCCTTCTGATCGAAAACGCCGTCTTTCGGCGCGACGCCGTCAACTGGGCTCACGTTATGGCTCTGGAGCCCGTCCCGGATCCCGCCCCTCCGGTCACTGTGCCTCGGCCGGGGCATGCGGACCTGGTGGGCTGGCAGAAGTACGGCTTCGATGACCTGCGCCCCGTAATCGAGCGCGCCAGCGCCCGGGAAACCGCCATGCGCGTGGCCTGCGGCTCCGTGGCGCGCGCCCTCTTGGAGGCGCTGGGCGTGCAGATCGGCAGCCACGTGCTGCAGATCGGTTCTGCGGCCTACTCGGATCGCGCGCACGTCGAGGCCCGCACGGCTCCGCTCCTGGAACGGGGGGCCGGGGCCGTAGCGGAGGCCGCTGACGCCTCGCCTGTTCGCTGTCTTGATCCGGAGCTGGAGGCCCAGATGCTGGCCGCGATCGAAACCGCCAAAAGCCGCCGGGACTCCCTAGGAGGGGTCTTTGAGGTGCTCGTCACGGGCCTGCCGCCAGGCCTGGGCTCATATGTGCACTGGGATCGCAAACTCGACGGCCGGCTGGCTCAGGCCGTCATGTCTATTCAGGCCATCAAAGCCGTGGAGATCGGCTACGGTTGTGAGCTAGCCGCCCGTTATGGCTCAGAGGCCCACGATGAGATCGTGCTCCAGGAGGGCCGCTTTGCGCGCCGCACCAACCGGTCCGGGGGCATCGAAGGCGGGGTCTCCACGGGCGCGCCCATCGTGTTGCGCGCGGCCATGAAGCCCATCCCGACCATCGCCTCCAACGCCCTATGGACCGTAGACGTGCGCACGCGCCAGCGCACACGCACCCGCTATGAGCGCTCCGATATCTGCACCGTGCCCGCTGCGGCCGTGATCGCCGAGGCGGTCGTGGCCTTCTGCTTGGCCCAGGCTCTGCTGGAGGTAACCGGGGGAGACCACCTGGAGGAGATCCGGGAGCGGTTTTCCGCGCTGCAGGCGCGCGCCTACGCCGGTTTCGCCTAGCCGCTCGACGCAGAACCTAGGAAAGCAAAGCGCAGACGACTTTTCTCCGGTCCGTGCCGATCGGCTACGGGGTTGCGGGGTATATACAGGGTTACCTCCGTACCCCATCCGGCCTGGCTGCGTATGGTCCAACGCCCTCGCAATCGCTCCAGAGCACGGCGAACCAGGGTAAGTTCCAGCCCGCTAGCCCGGGTAAAGTAGGCCCGCTCCGCTGTGAGGCCGAAGGGATCCTCCAGGGCGATCACATCGGATTCCGAGACGAGCGTAAAGGAATCCCAAAACCGAATGGATAGCTCTCCTGGACTGTGCGCCGCAAGCTCCAAGCGAAGCCGGATTCTTTCCTGAGGCGCCCCCAGAACGCGCCGAAAAAGCGCCTCCAGGATCGTCTCCAGCAAGGGCGAATTGGTGTGCGCCAGAAGCGGGGAGTCGGGAATAACACACTGCATCTCATGCCCTTGGCTCTGAACGCTGGGCAAGACCCGCTGCACCACGGCGCGGGCTATGGCGCCCACGTCGGCCTCCCAGAGCGACACAGGCTGCTCCTCTAGGAGCAGCTCGGCCAGCTGCGTGTAATCCTGCACAAGCCGGCTGAGCCGACCGGCGGCTTCTGAGGCGATGCTCCATAGCTCTTGCAGATCGGCCTGCGTTCGGACGTAGGGGCCCATCATCTCCAGGGCACTCGTGATCGGGGTAACAGGGGTGCGCAGCTCATGCGAAAGCAGCGTGATAAACTGGCGCTTCATTGCATCAAGCCGCTCTAGTTCACCGCGGCGAAGCGCCTCAAAATTCGAGCGCAGCGCATCGGTTGTTTGCCGGTGCTGTAGTTGCACGTAATGCGCCCACTGATGGCGCAGACTGTAGGCCGTAGCAGAGGCCAAAAGCACACCCGCGACCCAGAGTAGCCCTTCTTCAAGAGCTAGACCGCCAAGCCCGATTAATCCCAAGCCCCAAACGGCGCCCAAAGCCCCCACTAGGCGGGCATCGGCGTAAAAGACATACAGAAAAAGTCCCAAAAGCCCCCATCCCCAGAAGGAGGACCCCGTCTCCAAGGTGAACAACCCCAACCCGCATAGCCCATCCCAGGCCCCTAGAAACCATCGTGCGCGTACGGGTCGATAGGCTAGCCGTATCTTGCGCCAAAGCCCCCACAACCCAGCTACATAGATCAGCGCAAGCGCCCACAAGAAGACCCCCTCTGGCCAGGTCAAAATTCCGCCTATGCTCAGTCCGCCCAGCCCCCCCAAAGCGCGCACCCGAAGCATCCGGCGCTCCAAACGTTTTAGACGCCCCGAAAGAAACAGATCCACATCGAAGCCGAGGCCCGGCTTGGGGGTGTTCAAGAAGAATCGTCGCGCATACTCCAAGGTCAGGCGGACAGGGTGGACCCGCGGCAGCTCCGCGTACCATTGCCGTATGGACCTGAGAGGTGCTCTCATACACGAGCCCGCTCTGTAAAAAGCATGCCCGGGGTCGTCTCCCCATTAAGCTCGAACTGTGTGACGAGTATTGTTTACGAGATCGACCTCTCAATGACGGGGTATTCCACCCTGAGGGTTCGTTTTTGCCGCCCTAGCGCATTCCGCAGCGCGCATCTTGCCTCATGGGCACGACTTAAAGCCGTAGGTCTTAGGCTTGCTAGTAAGTCCTTGAGGAAAACCGAAGCAAAGGGCGGCATGTAACCCAGTGCCCGCTTAAGGCGTCTTTAGGATGTCCATCGCATTATTGTGGAGGAGGTGTTGTCGGGCTCGGGCTCATCACTTCGGTGGTATGCCATCTACACACGAGCTAACGCGGAGAAGTGCGTTTTTGCGCGGCTCGTGGAGCGGCGTATTGAAGCCTATCTACCGCTGTTGCGGCAGCGACGCCAATGGAAAGACCGGAAGAAATGGGTAGACGTACCTGTCTTTCGCAACTACGTCTTTGTCCGCATCACGCTTCGGGAATGTCTGGCTGTGCTACAGGTAGAGGGGGTGGTGCAGTTTGTGCGCTTCGGAGGGGAGCCTACGCCGATTCCGGATCACGAAATCGAGGCCGTGCGCCGCATACTCACCTACGAACCCGAACGGGTTGAGGTACTCGGCGAGACCCTGGTTCCGGGGGATCCGGTCCGCGTCGTAGCCGGTCCCCTCAGAGGCATAGTGGGACGATACGTGATGCGCAAAGGTGGGGGCCGTCTGGTGGTCTACATCGAGCACCTCTGCCAGGGCTTGGCGATCGAAGTGCCGGCCGCACAGGTGGAGCGGTTGCCGATGGGTGCCCCCCTGTGCGCAGCAGGCGGCGTGCGTTAGCTTAGCCCATAAGCCGCCTCGTGTGCCCCAGCTGGCGAGCAAGATCCAAGGCTCTAGCCGATCGCCTACATTCTTGATGCGCATACGAATCGCTCTTGCGCTGGGCCTGCTGCTGGCGGGCATGCAAGCGAAAGCGGCCGCGCCGGATTCCAATCACCGGGCCACGCAGGTGCGCTTTGAGCGGCGCGCCCTATTGGGCCTCGGCACGGGTGTGGCCTTCCTGCTTAGCCACTTGTGGCATACGCAAGTTTGGTGGCCGGACTCCCTGCGCGGACCTTGGCAGATCCGCATCGAGGGCCCCTATGCCTTGCACCTGGACAAACTGGGGCATTTCTACGCGGCCTCGGTGCTCTCGGATACCTACTGGAGGGCGCTGCAATGGGCGGGGTTTTCGGCTGACCGTTCGGCCCTTTACAGCGCCGTTTTGGTTACGCTCTTTGCCGCCTACATCGAATTTTTCGATGGCTATGGGCGGACTTACGGGGCGGATCCCATAGACTGGCTCTTTGGCGCGCTCGGGGCGTGGTGGGCTGCGTTAAGGTCCCGTCATCCCGGCCTTCAGGCGGTGGCCCTGAAGTGGAGCTACTGGCCCTCAGCGGGATTTAAACACGCTTTCGTGGATGACTACGAGGGGCATAACTATTGGCTCGTCTTTTACCCGCATCGACTTGGGCTGGGCCCACCCTGGCCGCGGTGGCTCGGGATCGCCCTGGGCGTGGGAGGAAAGCATCTGCGCTCTGGGGACCGTCCGACACCGGAGGACCGCAGGCGCCGTTACCTGGAATGGATGTTCGCCCTGGACTATGATTTGGCTCATTTAGCTCGATCCCCATGGGGTTTTCTTTTGCGGCTTTTGGAGCCGATACACGGGCCCGCGCCAACCCTTCGCCTTCGGCCGGGGTTCCGACCTTGGGTGGGGCTGTTGTGGGTCTCGACGCGCCGATGAGCTTTAAAGCGCCCGAAGGCGTACTTTTGCGGCATGGCGCTAGCCCGTATCCGCCTCAAAAAGGGCGCCGAGTGGCGTCTGCTGCGAGGTCACTATTGGGTCTTTTCGAACGAGGTCGAATCCTGCGAGGGCCCACCGCCTCAGGCGGGCGCCGTAGTCGAGGTTCGGCGCGCCGACGGGCTTTACTTAGGTTGGGGCCTGTATAATCCGCACTCTCTTATCACGGTTCGCCTGCTTGGTCGGGGTAAACCAGAGCCAATCGATAAAAATTTCTTTCTCAAGCGACTTGAGACGGCCTGGAGCCTGCGACGTGCGCTGTTGGAGCCCCGCACAAACGCTTACCGGGTTTGTTTCGGGGAGAGCGACGGGCTACCCGGCCTGATCGTGGACCGTTTCGCCGATGTGCTGGCCGTGCAGACGCTCTCTATCGGCATGGCCCAGCGCGAGGCGGCTCTTTTGGACGCGCTGGAGGAACTGTTCTGCCCCCAGGCCATCGTATTGCGCAACGATTCCCCCCTGCGTCGCCATGAGGGGCTTTCGGAGCATCGCGCGGTGGCACGGGGTCGTCTGCCCCAGTCGATAGAGATCGAGGAGCACGGCTTGCGCTATGAGCTCGACGTGCTCCATGGACAGAAAACGGGCTTTTTTCTGGACCAACGCGACCATCGCCTGGCGGTCCGCCCCTTCGCCCGGGGCCGCAAGGTGCTCGACGTGTTCTGTAACGAGGGGGGCTTTACGCTCAACGCCCTGGCGGGAGGGGCAGACTCGGTATGGGCCGTGGACATATCCGCGTCGGCTCTGGAGCGCCTTCATCGGAACCTAGCCCGCAACGGCTTTGCCGCCTCCTCCGTGGAGCTTATGCGGGCCGAGGCGCTGGATTTTCTGGCCGGCCCCATGCCCGAGTACGGCCCCTTTGGGCTGATCATCCTTGATCCTCCAAGCTTTACGCGCAGCCGCAAAACCCTCGGGTCCGCCCGACGCGCTTATCGGCACTTGAACATGCGCGCCCTGCAGTGGTTGGAGCCCGGTGGCTTTCTGGCTACCGCCTCCTGTTCGCATCACCTTTACGAGGAGACGTTTCTGGAGATCCTACAGGAAAGCGCCATCGCGGTGGGCCGCACACTGCGCGTGCTGTATCGGGGTTATCAACCCGCGGATCACCCCGTGCTTTTGGCTATGCCGGAGACGCGTTACCTTAAGTTTTACATCCTACAGGCCTCATAGGAGCTCCCATGCATCGGCTCTGGCTATCCCGTGCCTCAGAGAGGCTGCTTTTCCTGGATGAACTCAACGACGCGCAGCGCCAAGCTGTCGAACATACCGAGGGGCCCGTGCTCATCATCGCGGGGCCGGGGTCGGGTAAAACGCGCGTGATTACATACCGGATCGCTTACCTGCTGGCTACGGGCCGAGCCTATCCGGAACAAATCCTGGCCTTGACTTTCACCAACAAGGCTGCTCGGGAGATGCAAGAGCGCATTGAGGCTTTGATCGGGCCCGAGGCGCGTGCGTTGTGGGTGGGCACCTTTCACGCCCTCTTTGCCCGCCTGCTGCGCCTGGAAATCGAGCACCTGGGCATCTGGACCCGCCAGTTTACGATCTACGACACCGAGGACCAAGAGCGCCTCCTACTGGGTCTGCTCCGGGAGGCGGGTTGGGATCCTAAGCTGCTTTCCCCCCGCGCGCTGCGGCATCGGATCAGCTTCTGGAAAAACCAGCTTATAGACCCAGAGGAGGCCCTTCGGCGAGCGGAAAACATCTTTGAAGAACGCGCAGCCGAATTGTACGCGATTTACCGGGAGCGGCTACAGCGCGCCAACGCGTTGGATTTCGACGATTTGTTGCTGGTGCCGCTATGGCTCTTTGATCGGTTTCCGGGGGTTTTGGCGCGGTATCAGGAACGGTTTCGGTACATCCTGATCGATGAATATCAAGACACCAATCGAGCCCAATACTTCGTCGCGCGCCTACTCGCCTCCGGACACCGCAACCTGTGCGCAGTAGGCGATGACGCGCAGGCAATCTATGCCTTCCGAGGGGCGGATATACGCAACATGCTGAGCTTTCAACGGGACTACCCAGAGGCGGCGATATTTCGGCTAGAACAAAACTACCGTTCCACGAAGGCCATCCTGCGCGCGGCGGACGCCGTGATCCGCTACAACCGGAATCAATTCCCCAAACGGCTCTGGACGGCTAATCCGGATGGGGAACCGGTCATGCTAGTACGTTGCGAATCCGAGCGCGAGGAGGGTCAGAAGATCGCCCAAAGCCTTAGCCTCTTGCGCCGGGAGGGTTATCGATATCGGGATATGGCCGTTTTGTATCGCACCAACGCCCAATCGCGCGCTATCGAAGACGGCCTGCGCACGTTCGCCATTCCGTACCAACTCGTAGGAGGGCTTTCCTTTTACAAGCGGCGGGAGATCAAGGACGTCCTGGCCTACCTTAGATTGCTTATCAACCCGCATGATGAAGAGGCCCTGTTGCGCGCCCTAAGCGTACCGCCGCGGGGCATCGGCGAGCGCACCATAGAGCGCTTGCGTCAGATGGCGGCCGAGCGCCATGAGTCGCTTTGGCAGGCTATCGAGCGAGCGCACGCATCGGGGCTTTCAGGCCGCGCCGTTGGCGTGCTGGATGCGTTTCGAACGCTTCTTGACCGCTATCGCGAGCTCGCCTTCAAAAGACCGCCCGCGGAATGGGTGCGGGATTACATCGCGGCCACGGGGCTTTTGGAGGCGCTGCTAGCCGAGCGCACCCCGGAGGCCGAGGCCCGTTGGGAGAACGTACAGGAACTGCTGAACGCCATTGCGGAGTACCAGAGTCTGCATCCAGAGGCCATGCTGGAAGCGTTCCTGCAGGAGGTTTCGTTGCTTACAGACGCCGACACCTACGAACCGCACGCCGACCGGGTGGTGCTCATGACCGTGCACGCGGCCAAGGGTCTTGAGTTTCCCGTGGTCTGGATTGCGGGACTAGAGGAGGGGCTTTTCCCGATTTTAGCCTCGGATACCGATCTGGAGGAGGAGCGTCGGCTTTTCTACGTGGGCCTTACCAGAGCCAAGGAACGGCTCTTTTTGTCCTACAGCCGGAGTCGATATCGGTTCGGGACGCTGCAGTACATGAAGCGCTCTCGGTTTCTGGAGGAGATCGATCCGGAAGTGTTAGTGGATGAGCAGGGACACCCGTTGGCCAGCACCCTGAGCCGCCCCCCCCTTGTGCCGCGTGCAGGGGATCGGGAGGCCATGTTGCAGGAGGAGCCCCTGGACTGGCGCGCGCTGCGTCCCGGCATGCGCGTAGAACATCCGCAGTTTGGAGAGGGTCGGGTGCTTGAGGTGCAAGGATCCGGTCCACAGGCGCGCGTGGTGGTGGATTTTGAGGCCTATGGACAAAAGAAGCTCGTCGTGCAGTACGCGCGGCTGCGGCGGGCTTGAGGTGAAGGGATATGTCGTTTCTCAACCCCTGGATGCTCTTGGCTTTGGCGGCAACGGCGATCCCACTGCTGATCCACTTATTGCACCTGCGACGCCCCAAGCGCATAGCTTTTAGCTCACTGCGGTTTCTTCGGGCCCTAGAGGCCTCGGCCATCCGTCGGTTTCGTGTGCAGCAATGGTGGCTGCTTCTGGTGCGCACGCTGGCCGTCGCTGCGCTGGTTTTGGCCTTCGCACAGCCGGTTCTCCGGGGGCCGCTAGCTCAGTGGGCTGGGGCTTCCGAGCGCGTCTCGGTGGCCCTTGTGGTGGACAACTCCCTGAGCATGACGCTTGCCGATGAGCGCGGCACCTACTGGCGACAAGCCCAAGAGGCGGCTCGGGCCTTGCTGCAGACCCTTCGGGGCGGAGACTGGATCTACGTGATCCCCACCGCGGGGTCTTGGCCGGAGAAGCCGGAAGCGCTTACCTCCCCCGAAGCGGCCCGCCAAAGGCTTGAAAGGCTTGGCCCTGAGGCTGCATCGCATTCGCTTGCGGAGGCCATCAAGGCTGCGGCCGAAGCTCTGCAGGAAAGCCCTTCGGGTGCGCGCGAGATCGTGATCCTGTCCGATTTTCAGCGCACCGCATTCGGCTCCGACACCCTGCCCCGCTTGCCCGGATCGGGCCTACTGCGAGCCCTAACTATCGGCCCCCGACCGCCGCACAACGTGGGGATCGTTTCAGCGGAACTTCCCAGCGTCCTCCTAGCAGCTGGACAACCGGCGCGGATACGGGCTGTAGTGGCCAACTACAGTCGAGCTCCGGTAGAGGGGGCGCTTCTTTCGGTGCACATCGAAGGACAGCGACTCGGGCAGAGCACCTTCTCGCTTCCCCCCGAGGGCCGCACAGAGGTTGAGGTGCTCTTCACGCCACCCCGAGCCGGATGGCTTTCGGGTGTGCTCGCGCTCGAGGAGGACCCCTTCCCTTATGACAATCAGCTGCTTTTCAGCCTGCATGTTCCGGACCGCTTCCGGGTGCTGCTGGTAAAGGGTCCGGGGGCGGACGCGGGATGGCTAGAGCTCGCCTTGAGCCCGGAGGTGCTGGGATCGGGCCAGATCGTCTGGAGCTCCGCTAGCCCGGATGGGTTAGAGGACATGGACCTGTCCGGCTTTGAGGCGATATGGCTTGTAGGGCTGGAGGCCCTCAGCCCGACCGCGCAGGAACGGCTGGTGCGTTTCGTGGAGCGGGGAGGCGGCATGTGCTTGTTTCCGGCTGAACGATCGGCCGAGCCGTATGGCCGGCTCGTGGCCGCGCTGGGTGGGGGATCCTGGGGACCGATGCGGCGCTTCGAACGCCCCGTGGGCTTAGGGGCGATTGAGCTGGATCATCCGCTCTTAAACGGTCTTTTTTTGCGCACCGCCGAACAAGCAACGCGGCCCGAATCCCCGGAGGTCTTTCGGCTGCTTCCGTACCAGGTGGGCCCCTCAGGGCGCGATCAGGTGATTATGAGCTTAGCCACGGGCGAGGCCTTCTTAAGCGAACTGCGCTCCTCGGGCGGCCCTGTACTGCTTTTCGGGCTAAGCCCCGATCCGGCTTGGTCGGATTGGCCGTTCCGAGGGCTTTTCGCCCCGTTGTTGTATCGGGCTCTGCTCTATACGGCCACACCAGACTGGAACCGCCCCATGGCCTTTTGGGTGGGGCAGAGCGCTTGGATACGGCTACCTGGCCCGCTTGCCGGTCCGGTGCGCTTGATCGGACCTGATGGGATTCCGCAACCGCTAGAGCCGACCTTTTTAGCCCATCAGATCGGGATCTCGTATACGGCCCAAGAGGCGGGCCTATACGAGATACGCAGCGAAGAAACGTTCCTGCGCTATGCGGCGTTTAATCTCTCGCCTCTGGAGGGCGATGTGCGCCGCATACCGCTGGGGGAGTTGGAACGGCGTTTGCGAGCATTCGGCTGGACCGTGCAGCTGCATCCCCTAGAGCAGCCCCCCACGCCGGAACGCGTTCGGGCGTGGCGATACGGGGCGGAAGCATGGGCTTATTTTCTGCTTGTGGCGATCCTGCTGCTGGTTGTGGAAGGGTGGCTAAGTCGCCGACCCCTGATCGCTACAGACGCCGTCCCAGCAAGCCACGCAGCTTGACAAGGTGCAACGCGGAGACCTTTTATTAAGTCGATGCCGGCACAGACGGTGCACACCGTGATCGCCTTCGCCCAGAGCTTCAGCCTCTGGATTCTGGTCGGATTATCGGCACTACTGGCCGTTCTGACCCTTTGGAACCGCCTGCGGATACGGCGCGTCCTGTTGTACTGGTCCGAAGGCCGGTTGATGGGCTATCCGCTGGCCCCCACGGTGTACCTGGGATCTGTGCTGGCCTGGGGGGTCTGGACCCTCTGGGAGGGCCGTTGGGATTATCTGGGAGAGCTCATACCGGCTCTGCTGCTGGGCGGGTTCTGGTTTGTGAGCGCCTACCTGCTCTGTCAACGCCTGGTAACGGACCACGGGCTTGTGCCGCACGTAAATGCCCCGCATCGGGCTATACCCTGGGAGGCAATTGTCGACTACTTCACCACCGAAACCCCTCGGTACGTATGCTACACCTTCCTCTACAGCCAAACCGGCTGGTCTAGCTGTTCTTGCCGACAACGAATCCGATTGCGGGTGCCCCGAACGCTCTTGCCCGCCTTTCGGCGAATTGTGCAGCTCAAAGTGGACCGCCGCTTCCAGTATCCGCTTGAGCGCGTCTATGGCCGCGAAGCGCTTAATAACGAATAAGCCGTCTCCTTTTCTTATTCGCCCTCTCGATCGCCCATGAGGCAGACTTGGCACACAGCCCCCCACCAGGCCGCGGGCTTAGAACCCTCGAGGCCGACTCGGGAGCGCGCCCTCCTGGTGGGCATCGTTACCCCTCAAGTGCCCCGACAGAAGGCACAAGAATACCTAGATGAGCTGGCCCTCTTGGCCGACACGGCCGGAGCTGAGGTCGTAGGGCGCCTCTGGCAGGAACGCCGCACGATAGATCCCGCCTTCTTTATTGGGCGCGGCAAAGTCGCACAGCTTCGGCAGTGGGTCTTGGAGTCCGGGGCCCATCTGGTGATCTTCGATGAGGATCTGTCTCCGGTTCAGAGCCGCAACCTGGAGCGGGAAATAGGCGTGAAGGTAATCGACCGCACGGGGCTTATTCTGGATATTTTCGCTTCGCGCGCCCGTACGGCCGAAGCCAAATTGCAGGTGGAGTTAGCGCAACTGGAGTACTTGTTACCGCGCCTTACCGGACAGTGGACGCACCTGGAGCGGCAAGCCGGCGGCATCGGCACTCGAGGCCCGGGGGAGACGCAGCTAGAGACCGACCGTCGGCTGGTCAAGCGGCGCATCGCCACACTGCGCCGCAAGCTAGCGGAAATCGAACAACAACGGCGCACCCAACGCAAGGGCCGATCCGAAGAGATTCGGATCTCGCTAGTAGGCTACACAAACGCGGGTAAGTCCACCCTCATGAACCTGCTCTCCGGCGCCCGCGTGTTGACGGAGGATCGGCTTTTCGCCACATTGGACACCACGGTGCGTCAGGTGTACTTGGCCCCTAATCGGCGCATCCTGCTCTCCGACACCGTTGGGTTTATCCGTAAACTGCCAGCCCATCTTGTGGCCTCCTTTAAGAGCACGTTGGACGAAGTCCGCGAGGCGGACATGCTGCTTCATGTGGCCGACGCTAGCCACCCGCAACTCGAAGAGCAGATTCGCGTCGTGGAAAAAACGCTCCAAGAGATCGGAGCCGCCGGTAAGCCTGTGGTGCTCGTGCTCAACAAGATCGACCGTATCGAGGATCGCAGCCGGGTGCTGGCCTTGCGCCGCGAGTTTCCAGACGCTGTCCTGCTTTCAGCCCTGCGGGGGATCGGCCTGATGGAGCTCCGCGGCCGGCTTCTAGGGCTGGTGGAATCCGGTTATGAGGAGCGGGAGGTGCGCATACCGGCCTCCGAGGCCCGCACGCTGGCGTACTTGCACAGAACAGCCGAGATATTAGAACAAAACGTAGAGGGACCCGATTGGATTCGGCTGCGGCTGCGCGTAGATCCCAAGCGAGCGGGCGCGCTTGAGCGCGCGCTGCGCTCCTGGAACGGTCGTGAGCCTATTTCTGTTGATTTTCTGCAGGCATAAAGTTTGTGTCCGGACGCTAAAAAGCCATGACGATCCAGGACGTCCTGAACCCCAACACGCCGGTCGCGTACTTAGAAGAACCCGTTCAGAGCGCCCTGGAACGCCTCCGCACGGCTGATCATCGGCAAGTGCCCGTCTTGGATGCCCAAGGACACTGGGTGGGGGCTTTGGAGCTGGAAGCTCTCCGAACGGCTTCACCGGATCAGCCGGTGGCCTCGGTATCCGGACCTCCCCCGGGAGAACCCGTAACGCTGGCGGACCACCCGTTCGAAGCCGCCCGACGTATGCAGAGCCATGGGTGGACACTCTGGCCCGTCGTAGACGCCACAGGACGCTACGTAGGCGCCGTCGAACGGGAAGCGCTCTACAGCCGGTTTGCCCACATGCTCTCCACTCACGAATACGGGGCGGTGTTGACCGTCGAGCTCGCCCCTCGGGACTATATGCTCTCGGAGATCGTGCGTCTGATCGAATCGCACGGGGTTAAGATCTTAAGCATCTCCACTGAACTTGTGCCCTTTAGCAGCCCACCGGTCGCACAAAAAGAGGGGTTCGAAACGGAGACGGAAACCCTCCAAGAGAACCGGCACCGCGTTACGATCAAACTCAATACGCTGAACGCCGAACCGATCGCCCGCACGCTGGAGCGCTTCGGCTACCCCACCACTGTATCAGCTCAAGGGCGACTTTCGGAGGAAGATCTGCAACACCGGCTTCGGGAGCTGCTGCGCTACCTGGAGGTGTAAAACCCCGGTCCCGGATGGGTTGTACCGGCCGCCCGATTCCGCGTACCTTAACAAACCCTGGCTAGCTCATAGCGCTATGAGCGCATATCAAGTCGCAGCCCGCAAGTATCGCCCTCAGCGGTTCCAGGAAGTCGTAGGGCAACCCCATGTGACCGCAATCCTTCGGAAAGCCGTCCAAAGCGGCCGTGTGGCGCACGCCTATCTGTTCAGCGGACCGCGTGGGGTGGGGAAAACAAGCGTGGCCCGCATCCTGGCCAAGGCCGTCAACTGCTCTCATCGGAGCCCGGAGGGGGAACCCTGCAACGCATGCCCTTCCTGCCTGGATGTAGTCTCGGGACGCAGCCTGAACATTATCGAAATCGATGCGGCCTCCAATAACTCCGTAGAAGACGTGCGCCTGTTGCGCGAACAAGTGCGCATCCCCCCCCAATACGGTCCCTACAAGGTTTACATCGTCGATGAAGTGCACATGCTTTCGAATGCGGCCTTTAACGCGCTGCTCAAAACGCTAGAAGAGCCGCCTCCGTATGTGCTGTTCATATTTGCGACAACCGAACCGCAGAAAGTGCTGCCCACGATTCTGTCGCGCTGTCAGCGCTTTGGTTTTCGCCGCATCGGCACGGCCGACATCGTGGACCATCTCAGGGCGGTATGCGCGCAAGAAGGCGTTGAGGCGGACGACAAAGTCCTGCACCTGATCGCACGCCGCAGCGAAGGCTCTCTGCGCGACGCTTTAAGTTTGCTCGATCAATCCATAAGCCTCTGCGGAGCCCAGTTGCAATACGACGAGCTAGTCCAGGCTCTGGGGGTGGTGCATGCGGAATACTTTTTCCGGGCCACCGATCTAGTGCGAAAGCGGGACGTGGCCGAGGCCTTTGGCCTGGTGGATGAGCTGTTTCAGCACGGTGTAGATCCGACGGAGTTCCTGCAGGGGCTAGCTGAACACCTGCGGCATGTGCTCGTAGCCCGCATAATGGGGGGAGATACGAGGCTTATTGAGGCCTCTGAGGCGGACCGGGCCCGTTATGCGGAGCTAGCCCGCGAGCTACGGGAGGCCGATCTATACCGGATGCTCCGCATCGTATCCGATACGGAGCAAACCCTCAAGGGCCATCCGCAGCCCCGGCTTAAACTGGAGTGGGCCCTGGTGCGGCTGGCCTCCCTAGAACGTACGGTGGAACTAGAAGAGCTCATCGCGCGCATAGACAAACTGGAACGGCGCCTAACCGGAACGCCGCGCGGAGCAGCCCCTTCTTCCTCGGATGCCTCTTCCCCCCTCCCTGCGCCGGAACCTCGCTCTACTCCTAAACCATCCGCTACGGCCCCGGATCCGGCGACGCCAGAACCCATTCGCCCTCCCTTCGGCCCTCCCGCCCTAGGTGCCAAGGCCTTTCCCTCCCCCCCTGATCCGCCCCCACCCATGGAGGGTAACGCAGCCCGCAAAATCGAGGCCCCAGCGACGCCGGCGCAGCCGAACGTGGAGGCGCTCCAGCAGGCCTGGAGTGATTTTGTGCGCCACGTGCGTTCGCATTCCGTGCGACTGGCCGCGTTACTGAGCGCCTGTCGCCCTTATCGTATCACAGAGCGACATTTGGAGGTGCTCACCCCAGATCCCTTTCATCAGAAAACGCTCTCCGAACAGCGCTTGTCGCTGCGCCGACATCTGGAGGCCTTTTTCGGATTGGCGTATGGCCTGCACTTTATTCTTCCTGAAAACGCCGAGACCGTTGACGTGCATCCGAGCGTTGTGCCGCCGGACCCCCTAGAGGAGTTTCGTCGACTGCAGGAACAATATCCCGCCCTGAGGCGCTTGCTAGAACGCTTCGGGGCGGAACCCATTTGGTAAAACGGAGGCTTATGCTGAACCTCGCTGACCTGTTCGGCAAACTCCAGGAGCTGCAACAACGCGTTGCCACGCTGGAGGCGGAATTAGAACGCAAAACCACCTCTGTCGAAGTCGGAGGTGGGCTTGTGCAGATCACGGCCTCCGCTTCGGGTCGGATCGTGCGCATCCAGATTGAGCCCAGCGCCCTGAACCTTGAAGAGCGAGAGGTGCTAGAGGACCTGCTCGTTGCCGGCGTAAACAAGGCCCTAGAGGAGGCCCGCCGGCTAGCACAAGAGGAAATGAGCCGGATTACGGCCGGCTTGTTGCCCCCTGGATTTAGGCTTCCTGGCTGGTGATGCAGTACACCGCAGCAGCCGTAGAACGGTTGATTCTGGAGCTAAGCCGTCTGCCCTCGATCGGCCGCAAAACGGCCCAGCGGCTCACCATGTATCTGCTCAGGCGCCCCCGGGAGGAGGTGGCGCGCCTGGCGGAAGCCCTGCTGGCCTTGAAAGACGAGGTCCGCTTCTGTCGAATCTGCCACAACGTAACCGATGAGGATCCGTGCGCGATCTGCACCCATCCCCGCCGCGATCGGCGCACGATCTGCGTCGTGGAAGAACCCAACGACGTGCTGGCGATCGAACGCACAAACGAATACCGGGGCTTGTATCACGTATTAGGAGGGGTGATCTCCCCCCTGCAGGGCGTAGGACCCGATGATCTCAAGATCCGACAACTGGTGGCGCGTATCCAGGAGGCCGCCTCTCAAGGGGAGCCCGTGCAGGAGGTCATTCTAGCCCTTAATCCCAACACCGAAGGCGATGCGACGGCCTATTATCTGGCGCAGCTACTCCGCCCGCTGGGGGTTCGGATCAGCCGAATTGCGCGCGGCCTGCCGATTGGCGGCGATCTGGAGTTCGCCGATGAGGCCACGCTGCTGCGCGCCCTAGAGGGTCGCATAGCCCTTCAGTAGGGCTGCGCCCGCCAAGAAGATGCCGAGCGCGTCTTGACTTGCCCTTCTTGATGCGGTTATCTTTGCCATCCCCAATGGGCCCGTAGCTCAGTTGGCTAGAGCGCGTGAATGGCATTCACGAGGTCAGGGGTTCGACTCCCCTCGGGTCCACAGCTGCTAGAAGTCCCCATCCGCTCTTGAGGCGGATGGGGTTTTTCGTTCCCTAAAGTCGGCTACAGTCTATCGCTCGTCCGCGTTAAGCCTAACGGGCTTCCCTTTTTTTGCACCCGTTGTATCTTGTCAACGTAAATCGGCGACCCTATGCGCCTCGTATCCCGAAGAGAGCTGGTTCTATGGCTAGCCGCCTGCCTGGGAGCGGTGGCGTTTTTTGTGTTTTTGCCCTATCAACATCCCGATCAGGCGGTGCGCTTTTACCTCGACAGAACGTCGGCTGTGCGGCTAGCGGAGCGTTTCGTGCGGGCTCAAGGCTATGACGTGGGGGGATTGACGGCACAGGCCGTATTCCGGCGCACCCCGGAACTGCTGGAGCTGCTCGGTCAGCAACACGGCCGCATGGGCCTTACGCGGCGTTTGCGTGAACACGGTGCGCACCTCCCGGCTTACTATTGGGAGGTCTCCTGGGAGCCTCAGGAGCGCGACACAAACTCGGCCCCGATGTCCCGGGCAGAGGGAGCTCGCGGATCGGCTTCCCTGCGCGTACGCCTGAACCCGGCCGGACTTCCGTGGTACTTAGAGCGGCACGGCCCCCCTCCGATCGAGCAAAGCGCTGACGGAGCGCTTGCGCGTGATTCCGCTTGGGCGCTAGCGCGCCTCCGGCTGGGGACCACATTGTGGGGCAGGCTGGGTTGGAGGCCCGACTCCGTTCGCCTCCTTCCGGCCCTGGGCTATGAGGTCTCGGGTATGGCGCAGCTGCCCCTGCTGGAGCGCCCCGTTCGGGTCGTAGCGCACATCGGATCGGACGGACGGCTATTGGCGTTGCGACCGCGCTGGGAGCCCCTCAAAAGGGCCGCGTTTGGGTCCGAGCTCGGCGACTTCATGCTGCGCTTAGGCACCTACCTACTCGTGGGTGTAGCCCTGCTGGTGGTGTTCCTAAGACGCCTGCACGCTCGTCTTGTTGACGTACCCTTCGCTTTATCTATAGCGGTAGGGGGAGCGGTACTAGCTACGATAGCGCTTGTTTTGCCCGTATCGAATCTGTCCGCACAAGATCCTCCGCAAGGGGATTTTTGGCTAGCCGTAATCCCGGTGGTCTTCACCTTTCTATTGGCTCTTCTGGGCGGGGCGGGGGTCTTTTTTGTATTGGGCGCCACGGCGGAGTCGCTAGCGCGACAGATCAGCCCGGATCGCTTTCGGGCCCTGGCCGCCCTTGCGCGGGGGGATCTACGCTCTCGCGCGCTGGCCCAGGCCTTACGGCGCGGAGGGCTGGGCGCGCTGGCCTTGGCGGGGCTTACGGCGCTTTTGATCGCGCTTATCCCTGAGGCTCCAGCCTCCTTCGACCAGCGGAGCCAAGACTGGACGCCTATGCTCATTCGGCCGTACGCCCTGTTTGTACTGGGGGCTTCGGGGTGGCTAGGAGGATTCCTTGTGCTTATGGGTCTGCTGGGAGGGGTGGCGCTCGTGTATCGGCGCTGGCCTCGGCCCTGGGTGTTCGGGCTGGGGCCTGCCCTGCTGTGGGTGGGCTTAGCGGGGGATCCGATGGGGTTTTCGCTGCACCCCTGGACGGCGCAAGCCCTTCCACAGGCCGCCTCGGGCCTGGTCATGGGCTGGTTGTTTTGGCGCTACGACGCGCTCACGGCTTGGCTCGCCTACTGGGGCGCAAGCGCCTGGTGGGGGCTGCGGGAGTTGGGGTCACCCCTGACGGGCTCGCTTACGGGCGATGGCGTGGCCCTGCTGGCGTTTCCGCTCCTGCTGCTTGCGGCCGGTTACGCGCTCGGCCTGCTTAAACCGAGCTCAGAGGAAGAGGGCCCGTATCTACCCGCCTACCTACAGGAGCTGACCCGCCGGCAGCGCTTGGAGCGGGAGCTTGAGATCGCCCGGCAAGTGCAGCTTTCCTTTCTGCCCCGGCGCACGCCCCAGCGGCCTGGACTGGAGATCGCCGCCCGCTGCGAACCGGCTCTGGAGGTCGGAGGCGACTACTACGACTTCTGCGAGCTCGACGCGCATCGGATTGGGGTGCTCATCGGAGACGTGAGCGGCAAGGGCATCCCCGCGGCCTTTTACATGACCCTGGTTAAAGGTCTTGTGCAACCCCTCAGCGAACAGGGGCTGCCGCCGGCTGAGGTGCTGTGCCGGCTCAACCGACTCTTTCATCGACACGCCCAGCGCGGGCTTTTCCTGTCTATGCTCTACGGTATCCTGGACCTCCGGGATCGAAGCTTTACCTTCGCCCGCGCCGGACACACTCCGCTGCTGCTGTGGCACCGCGGCCAAAAAGCGGTTGAGTCGCTGCGCCCTCCGGGCATGGCGATCGGCTTGGTGGCCGACTCTCGCTTCGAGGCCCATCTCGTTGAGGAGCGTATTCATCTGGAGCCCGGCGACGTGCTCGTGCTCTACACCGACGGCCTAAGCGAGGCCCGCAACGCCCAGCGGGAGCTTTTGGAGGAAAAAGTGCTCCTTACGCTGATCCAAGAACACGCCCACCAACCCGCTGAGGGCATTCTGGAGGAGCTGCTGCGGGCCGTGGAGCGGTTTGAAAACGGCGCCTCGCGAACGGATGATCGCACCTTGGTCGTGATCCGCCTGCATCCGCAAACCCATGAGCCAGGAGCAGATCCATGAGGCGATGGCTGTTTGCGCTTCTCTTGGGAGCCCCGGCCGCCTACGCTCAAGAGCCGGAGGCGCTTTCGCTTCTTGGTCGCCCTCTGTATCGCCCTCAGCTCGCCCCGGAAACCCGGGCCCGCTATGAGGCGCAATGGCAAGAGGCGCACACGCGGCTGCGGGCCGATTCGGGTAACGTCGAAAACTGGATCTGGCTGGGCCGCCGCACGGCCTATCTGGGCCGCTACCGGGAGGCCGTGGCCCTATACACGGAGGCGATAGCCCGCTTTCCGCAAGACCCCCGCCTGTATCGGCACCGAGGGCATCGGTATATCACGCTGCGCCAGTTTGACCGGGCCATCGAAGACCTGGAGCGGGCCGCTAGACTCACCCGCGGAAAGCCCGACGAAGTCGAACCCGACGGCCTGCCCAATCCGCACGGGATCCCCACGAGCACCCTGCAGGGTAACATCTACTACCATCTCGGGCTGGCCTATTACCTTAAAGGCGACTTCGCGCGCGCCCTTGCGGCCTACCGGGCTGCCCTGGAGCGGGCCACCACAGACGATATGCGCGTGGCCACTTTGGACTGGCTCTACATGAGCCTGCGCCGGCTTGGCCGTCATCAGGAGGCCCAAAGACTGCTCGATACCCTGCGCCTGGATCGGATGCGCATCCTGGAGAACCACGCCTACCTGAACCGGCTGCGCTTCTATCGCGGAGAGCTTTCGGCCGAGGCGTTGCTCGGTCCAGACGCCGATGAGCTGACTTATCTTACGCAAGGCTATGGGGTGGGCAACTATTACCTCTACACGGGCCATCCGGAGCGCGCACGCGCGCTCTTTGAGCGCTTGATCCAAAGCGCCAATTGGGCCGCCTTCGGATACATCGCTGCTGAAGCGGAGCTAGCCCGATGGCCCCGGCGATAGGAGGGCCGCTAAGGCGCTGGCTTTGGGGCCTGTTTTTCGCCCTGATAGGCTTTGCCGCCTTTGCAGGCCTTGTGGTCTGGTTTCTGGTCTACCGTCCCCTGCCCGAGTATCGAGGCCAAATCCGGCTCGATGGCCTCAGCAGGCCCGTTTTGATCCAATGGGACTCAAGCCGAGTGCCGCACATCTATGCGGAAACGGAAGAGGACCTGTTCTTCGCCTTGGGCTACGTGCACGCCTATGAACGCCGATGGCAGATGACGTTGCTGCAGCTTGCCACAGAGGGCCGGTTTGCCGAGTTCTTCGGCCCCGAGCTTGTGCCCTTGGATCGTCTGCTGCGCACGATCGGCATCTGGCAGATGGCCCAGGCGCTCTGGCGGGAGCTCACCCCGCAGGAGCGGGCTCGGCTTGAAGCCTATAGCGCCGGGGTGAACGCGGCCAGCCGTCGGCGTCCGCGTCCGGTAGAGCATGCCCTCGTCGGCTTCGATCCGCTTCCTTGGAGCCCCCTGCATTCGCTGGGACTGGTGCGGCTGATGGCTTGGGAGCTCAACTTCGCCTGGCGGATCGAGACCACTTTGGGGGTGCTGGCCGAGCGGCTGGATTCCGCGCGCTTTCGCGCCCTCTGGCCCATACCGTATCCAGAGCAGCAGGTCGCGCCCTCCAGCATAAGCAAAACCCTGCAGGCGCTTCAGCGCGTGCACGAGCTGCTAGCGGATTGGTTTGGCTCCCCTTCAGCGGCCGGGTCGAACGCATGGGTTGTCTCCGGCTTGCGCACGCGCTCCGGCAAACCCCTGCTGGCTAACGATCCGCACCTCATGTTGCAGGTTCCGCCCCGCTGGTACGAGGTCGCGCTACATGGGCCGGGCTGGCGCCTAGTGGGCGCCACACTACCCGGAGGTCCGGCCGTGGTGCTGGGGCACAACGAACGAATCGCCTGGGGTGTGACGAACGCCATGCTCGATGACTGCGACTTTTACCTAGAAGCCGTTGACCCCCGAAGACCGGGCTGGTACGTGCTTAGCGCCGAGCGCACGGATTCTGCAGGACGTCCCGCCGGGGCGATCACATACGCGCGTTTTCAGACCCGTACGGAGCGCATCCGCATCAAGGGCCGACCGGATAGCCTCATTGTGATCCGCTACACGGAGCGGGGGCCCGTCGTAACGGACCTTCTACCGGATTCGGCTCAGATCCGGGACCGGCTGATCGCGATGCGCTGGACAGGTCTGGAGCGCAGTCATGAGCTACGCGCCCTCTGGGGCGTCAACCGAGCCCGCAATTGGGGGGAGTTTCAAGAGGCCCTGCGCGACTTCGGTGTCCCGGCGCAGAACTTCGTGTACGCGGACGTAACGGGCCGTATCGGCTACCTGCTTGCGGGCCGCATCCCGATTCGACAAGGGGGTCGGCCGCAACCCCTGGCCCGAGGATGGGAGACGCGAGGGCGCTGGATCGGGTACGTGCCCTTTGAGGCCCAACCGCAGCTGTTTGATCCGCCATCGGGGTTCATCGCAACGGCCAACAATCCGCCTGCGCCGCCGGACTATCCCTACTACCTATCCGAGCTCTGGGAGCCCTCGGCTCGCATCGAACGCATCCGAGAGCTGCTGGAAAACCGAACAGACCTTACGGTGGCCGACATGATGCGCGCGCAGACGGACCTGCTCAGCCCCTTTGCGCGGCGCCTTGTGCCCTACATCCTGCGCGCCTTCGAAGGTCAAGGATCGCCCTCAGGACCTGTTCGAGAGGCTCTGGCGTATCTGCGCGCCTGGGATTACGGATACGGCCCGGAAAGCATAGCGGCCTCGATTTTTGAGTCCTGGTTTCTGGCCTTCTGCCGCCTGCTGTTTGCCGAGGCTATGGGGCCATCTTACGCGCACTGGCTCTTTATCGCCCTGGCCCCTGTGCGTACGGTGGAGGCGCTTATAGCGCAACCCGAAAGTCCCTGGTACGACGATCCCCGCACCGCCGAAATCGAGGGGCGCGAGCTGCGAATTCGGCAGGCCCTCGAAGAGGCCGTCCGGGACCTATCGGCCCGCCTGGGGCCAGAGAGCCATAATTGGCGCTGGGAGCATTTGCACACCCTGACCCTTGAGCCCCCGCTGCTGGGCGAGGCGGCCCGCCGCCCGAACGCGCATGGGCTGCTGCGCCTGCTCGTACGCGGCCTTTTCTGTCTGGGCCCCTACGGGGCTGCGGGAAGCTATACGACCATCCCCCAGGCCCAATATTGGCTCACCGAGCCGTATGCGATGCGCGTAGGGGCCTCGATCCGGCGCATCGTAGACCTGGCCGATCCCACAAGCAGCTACTCCAGCCTTCCGGGGGGGCAATCCGGACATCCCGTAAGCCGCCACTACGGCGATCAGCTGGCCGATTGGCTTGCGGGGCGCTACAAGCGCTTGCTTTGGGATAGCACGGGCGCCCGCATTCGGGGCCCTTCACTGCGCCTGGAGCCGTTGCGATGAAGATGTGGCGAGCCGGTCTAGACGCGGGGGCCACGAAGACGGAACTGCTCGTACTGGACCCGGAGGACCGTCTCGTTTTTGCGGCTGAGGCCCCGGGATCGTCCCTGAGCTTGCTGTCGGCGCAAGAGGTACTGGCCCGCTGGGAGGACCTACTGGAGCGCGCCCAAGCTGCCCTCGGGCGGATTCCGGATCGCCTGGCCGTCGGCGCCGCGGGGGCAAGCGATCCGACTCTGCAACGAACGCTGCGCTATGCGCTGGAGGCGCGTTTTCCGGGGCTAGATGTGCGCATCGGCCACGATGGGCTCATCGCCCATCTGGGAGCCCTGGGAGGTCAGCCGGGGTTGCTTGTGCTCTGCGGCACGGGGTCTCTTGTGCTCGGGCGCTCCGGACAAAACGCCTGGATACGCGCCGGCGGATGGGGATATCTGCTCGGCGATGAGGCCGGCGCCTATCGGATCGGGCTTGAGGCGCTGCGCCGGTTGGCGCGGGCCTTGGACGACCCCAAACGGCATACGGAGCTGACGCGCGCGCTCATGCAGCACTGGGGCGTTCGCGATAGAGCGGACCTGATCCGAATCCTGTACCGATCCGGGCGCTCCCCGGCGGAACTGGCTCCCTGGATCGCGGACCGTCTGCTTGCCGGAGATGTTCAAGCTCGACGTCTGGTCGAAGCGCAGCTGCGCGCTTTGGCGCAACAGGCGCGCCTGGTGGCCCAAGCCCTGGACAGGAGCGCGCGCCAGATTAGCTACAGCGGAGGCCTCACCCATCTGCCGGCCTTCCGAGAGGCGTTGGTGCGGACGCTTGCGCAAGCCCTCCCCGGGTGGCCTATCTTTCCACCTCGAAACCGCCCCGCCCTAGGGGCAGCCTTGTACGCAGACGAGGTGCCCAAGCCGTGAGCCCTAGGTCCTTTGTCCTGCTAGCCTGTGTGCTGTTATCTGCTCCGGAAGCCTCAGGCCAGCGCGGCTGGGCTGAGCGCGTATTGGACACGCTGTCGCTGCGCGATAAGGTGGCGCAGCTTATCATCCCCGCGGCTACGGCCACCTACCGAAGCGAAGACGATCCGGGCTACCGACGCCTGGTGCGCCTGGTACGCGATGAGCGCGTGGGCGGGATCATCTTCTTTCGGGGCAATCTCTACGATCAGGCGCTGCTTACAAACCGGCTGCAGGCTCTAGCCCCCTTGCCGCTGTGGATCGCGCAAGATATGGAATGGGGCTTGGCTATGCGCCTGGAGGGGGGCACGGAGTTCCCCAAGGCGATGGCCCTGGGGGCCACGCGCAATCCGGAGCTGGCTTATCGGATGGGGTATGCCATCGCGCGTGAGGCCCGGGCTATTGGCGTGCACCAAAACTTCGCCCCCGTGGTGGACGTCAACAACAACCCGCGCAATCCGATCATCAACGTGCGCTCCTTCGGCGAAGACCCGCGCCTGGTGGCCGATCTGGCGCGCGCCATGATTCGCGGCATGCAGGAGGGCGGGCTAGTGGCCACGGCTAAGCACTTCCCCGGACACGGGGATACGGATGTGGATTCGCACTTGGATTTGCCCATCATCCGGCACTCCCTGACGCGTCTGGATAGCGTGGAGCTGGCCCCGTTTCGGGCGGCTATCGAAAGCGGCGTGCTGGCGATCATGACCGCCCACATCGCCTTTCCGGCCCTGGAGCCGGATGCGCGGGTGCCCGCTACGCTGTCGGCTGCCGTCTTGGACTCGCTGCTCCGCAAGGGGCTCGGCTTTCAGGGCCTGCTTGTAAGCGATGCCATGGACATGCGGGGCGTGACCAAGCACTTCGGTCTGAAGCGCGCCAGCATCCTGGCTCTTAAGGCCGGCGTCGATCTGCTGCTCATGCCCCCCGATGAGGCCGGGGTGATCGACGCCATTGTCGAGGCCGTGCAGCGCGGGGAGCTCTCAGAGGAGCGCATCGACCGATCCGTGCTGCGCCTGCTGCGCTTAAAGGAGCTCATGGGTCTGCACACGAACCGATTCGTAGACATCGAGCAGATCTCCCAGCGGGTAGGCGTGCAGGAGCATCAAGAGCTGGCGCGCGAAATCGCCCGGCAAGCGTTGACGTTGGTCAAAGACGACCGGGCCGTTTTGCCCCTGACGCGTCTGAACGGAGAGCGCATTCTGCTCATTTCCCTTTCCGATAGCGACGACCCCGCCGTGGGCCGCAGCTTTTTTGCCCACCTGCGCGCCCGTTACCCCGAAGTAGAACATGTGCGCCTGGACACCCGCAGCACAAAGCGGGATTACCGGGACGCCCTCAGCCGAGCTAAAAAGGCCGACTACCTTGTTGTGGCCTCCTACGTCTACATCCGCTCCTATAGCAACCGGCTGGGACTGCCCAAGGAGCACGTAGAGCTGCTTCGGCGCCTGGCCCGACGCTACCGGCAGCCCACGATCCTTATAGCCTTCGGCAACCCGTACATCCTGCGAGAGGTGCCCGAGGTGGATGCCTGTGTCATTACGTTCTCCTGGGGGGAGACGACTTACGCCGTCACGGCCGACGCGCTGCTGGGCATGGCCCCGATTCGGGGCAAACTGCCCATTACCATATCCCCGGACTTTCCCTATGGCCTCGGCATAGAGTGGCCTCAGATAACCCTGCGCTATGGCACCCCCGAGGAGGCGGGCTTCGACGCCGAACGCCTGGAGCGCTTAGACGGGATCATACGGCGGGCCATCCGGGAGCGCGTCTTCCCGGGCGCGGCTTTGGCTGTAGTACGCCGCGGGGTGTTGGCTTATCTAAAGGGCTTTGGCGCGCTCACCTACGAATCGGAGACCCCGGTCACGCCGCAGACGCTGTTCGATCTGGCTTCGCTGACCAAAGTCGTGGGCACCACCTCAGCCGTAATGAAGCTTTACGAGGAGGGTCGCCTGCGTCTGGATGATCCCGTATCCCGGTATCTGCCCGAGTTTCGCGGTCCGAGCAAGGAGCGGATCACGATCCGTCAGCTTCTTCTGCACACCGGCGGGCTGCGGGCTTACAAGCCGTTCTATCAGGACTCCGCTTTTCGCAAGCTATCCCCATCGGAGCAAGCGGACTTCGTCTGGCGCTTCATCCTGGAAGACACACTCCAATACGAGCCCGGAACGCGCACGCTTTACAGCGACTTCGGCTTTATTGTGCTGGGCAAACTCGTGGAGCGCATCACGGCCAAGAGCCTGGATCGGTACCTGGAGGAGACCTTCTGGCGGCCCCTGGGCATGCGGCGCACGGTCTTTCGTCCGCTAGAGCACGGGTTTTCTCCGGAGGAGATCGCCCCTACGGAACAAGACCGGTACTGGCGCAACCGGCTCATACACGGCACCGTGCACGATGAGACGGCAGCCGCCTTAGGCGGCGTGGCTGGGCATGCCGGGCTATTTAGCACGGCGCGCGACCTGGCCGTCTTCGCCCAGATGCTCCTCAACGGCGGCTGGTACGGAGGGCAGGCGCTGCTGCGGCCCGAGACGATCCAGCTTTTTCGAAGCCGGGCCTCCGAAGGCAGCACACGGGCGCTGGGATGGGATACGCGCAACACGCAGGGATACTCCGCGGCGGGCAAGCGTATGTCGGTCCGGGCTTTCGGGCATACGGGCTTTACGGGCACCTCGATGTGGATCGATCCGGATCACGAGCTAGCTGTGATCCTGCTCACAAACCGCGTGCATCCGACACGGGAGAACCCGCGCATCGCCGAAGTGCGCGCGGCCGTAGCGGATACCGTCCTGGAAGCGCTGCGGGAGCGCTGATGCGCGCGCTGCTTCAACGCGTACGCTGCGCCCGGGTGCGGGTCGAGGGCCGCGAGGTCGCGCATATCGGGACCGGACTGTTGATTTTCCTTGCCGTGCACGCACAAGACGGACCTGAAGAGGCCGACTGGCTGGCCCGCAAGTGCGCCGGGCTGCGCATCTTTCCCGATGCGCAGGGCCGCATGAACCGGTCCCTGCGCGACGTGGGCGGCGAGGCGCTCGTCGTGTCCCAGTTTACGCTCTACGGAGAGCTCCGCAAGGGTTTTCGGCCTAGCTTCACAGAGGCGGCCCCTCCCGAACGGGCCATCCCGCTCTATGAGCGCTTCATAGCCCAGCTGGAGGCGATCCTGCAACGGCGCGTGCCGACGGGCGTCTTCGGGGCCATGATGGAGGTCGAACTGCTAAACGACGGACCGGTTACGATCTGGCTGGAGAAGGCTCCGCGCTTCCCCTCTGCCCCGTAAAGCACGTATACGTGCTTTTTGTGGACGGTTTGGGCCTGGGCGAGCCTGGCCCCCGTAATCCGCTTGATGCCGACTACCCGGCTTTGAGATGGCTCGCCGGGGGACAGCGCTGGACGAGCGCGGCCACCTCTGTGCGCGCGGATCGGGTCGTGTTCACGGCCTTGGATGCGACGCTCGGCCTACCGGGGCTACCGCAGAGCGGCACCGGCCAAGTGGCGTTGCTAACGGGCTACAACGCCGCCCGGCTGATGGGCCGGCACTTCGGGCCCTGGGCCCCACGGGCCCTGTGGCCCCTGCTAGACCGGGAAAACCTCTTCAGCCGGGTGCGCGCTCTTGGACTGCGCGCCCAATTGGCCAACGCCTATCCTCCTGTCTTTTTTGAAGCCCTCCGTCGCAGCGGGCGCTGGAGTGTGATGAGCCGGGCCGCCTGGGCCGCAGGGCTGCGCCTGCAAGGGGTGGCCGATGTCCTGGGATGTCGGGCCCTTACGGCCGACATGACCGGAGCGGCCTGGCGCGAACGCCTGAAGCTGCCCGTGCCCGAGCTCCGGCCCGAAGAGGCCGGCCGCCGGTGGCACGCTCTGGGCCGCGGCGCGCACGTTTGCCTATTCGAGTACCCGCTTCCGGACCAGGCCGGACATGAACAGGACCCGGCTCGCGCCCGCCTGGCACTGGAGCGCCTAGATCGATTTCTGATGGGCTACCTGAGCGCCTGCGACCCCGAAAGCGATCTGCTGCTGCTCTGCAGCGACCACGGCAACGTAGAGGACCTAAGCTGGCGCGGCCATACGCGCAACCTTGTGCCGCTAGTCGCCTTCGGAGCCGCGGCAGGGCGCTGGGACTCTATAGGCTCCATCGCGGAGGTCGTGCCCGTTTTGTGCGCCGTGCTACGGGAGGGGCTTGGCTTTGGCCAGCTACGCCATCGTCACCACGCGCACATCCCAGACCCCCTCTAAGCCTCGCAACCGCTCTTGGACGGCTTCGGATATGGGCTGATCGGTCACGATCACGGTCAGGGCCGCCGATCCGGGGGCAAGCCGGCCCAAGGAGAGGGCCGCGATGTTAATGCCCGCCTCGGCCAGCATCGCCCCCACCCGGGCCAACATCCCCGGTCGATCCAGGTTATGGTAGAAGAGCAGATGCCCCTCGGGGCGCAGCTCAAGGGGGTATTCGTCGACGCGCACGATGCGCACGTCCTTGCCGAAGACGGTTCCGGCCAGCAGGCGCCTTTCCTGCGTGCTCTCGTAGAGGAGTTCGAGCAAGTTCGTGTAGTTGTCGACCGCCGAATCAAGCTCCTGACGAACCCCCAGCCCCATCTGTTCGGCCAGCACGGGAGCGTTGATGTAGTTTACGGGCTCCGACAGCCATTCGCTTAAAAGCCCCTTCAGCAGGGCCACGGTCAGCACCTCCGGGAAGCGCCGGATCCGCTCTCCGACGTAGCGCACGTGCACCCGACGCAGCTGTCCGCGCAGAAAGCCCGCTAGCAGCCTGCCCATCTGCTCCGCCAGCCGCAGGTAGGGTTGCACCTCTTCGTTCATGGCCAGTTGAATGGCCATCCCGTTTACGGCGTTGCGCACCGCGCGCCCCAACAGGGCGTCGGCTACGGCCTCGGCGATCTGTCGCGCCACCTTGTGCTGCGCCTCCTCGGTAGAGGCCCCTATATGAGGGGTGGTGATCACGCGGGGATGACGGATGAGCGCGCCCAATGCCTCCCCCGGGGGCTCTTGGCTGAAGACGTCCAACGCGGCCCCCGCCACATGACCCGACTCCAGGGCCTCCAGCAGGTCCTCCTCTCGCACAATACCCCCTCGGGCGCAGTTGATGATCCGCACCCCGGGCTTGGTCTGCGCCAGACGGGCGCGGTTAAGCAGGTTGCGGGTCTGTTCCGTAAGAGGCGTGTGCAGGGTCAAAAAGTCCGCCTGCGCCAATACGGTCTCCAAATCTGCAAGCTCCACTCCTATGGAGGCCGCCACCTCTGGGGCGAGCATCGGATCGTAGCCAAGCAGGCGCATGCCGAAAGCGCGCATGCGGCTTGCCACCTCTCGGCCGATTTTGCCCAGTCCGATGATGCCCAGCGTTTTGCCGTAAAGCTCTACGCCCAAAAAGGCCCTGCGGTCCCACCGGCCGGCCTTCATCGAGGCGTCCGCCTGGGGGATGTGGCGGGCCAAAGCCAGAATGAGCGCGCAGGTGTGCTCCGCGGCCGAGATCGTGTTCGCATCCGGTGCGTTCAGGACCAGAATCCCCTGTCGCGTGGCGGCCTCCAGGTCGATGTTGTCGACCCCGACGCCGGCACGGCCGATCACCTTAAGCCGCGGCGCAGCGCGCATGAGCTCCGCCGTAACCTGAACGGCGGAGCGCACGATCAGCGCGTCGGCTTCCACCAGGAGCTCTCGCCAAGCCTCCGGGCCGGCTTCGGCAAGCTCCCGGACCTCAAACCCTCGATCCCGCAACACCTGAGCGCAGACCGGATCGACGTGATCGGCAAGCAATACGCGCATGATCTAAGCTTCCTGCTCGGTCTCTAACAGAGCCCGCTGTAGCGCTACAACCCCCGATCCGGGCTCGAAGGGGTAGTCCAGCTCCTGCAGGGCTTCCTCTATGGCGGCCATAGCGGCCAGCATGTCGAAGGCGTCGTAATAGCCTAGATGCGAGACCCGAAATACGCGCCCCCTCCAGGGCCCCTGCCCCTCGGCGACCGTAAGGCCGCGGCGCTTGAGGGCTTGATTCAAGGCCTCCCAGGAAACGCCGTCCGGCAGCCAAAGGGCCGTGAGGGCATTTGAGGGCTGAGCCGAAGCAAGCCGCAAGCCGATGGCCTGTGCGCCGGCTCGAAACGCTCGCGCCAGCCGGGCATGCCGACTCCAGACGTTTTCTAGCCCTTCCTCGGCGATGCGCCGCAGCGCCTCACAGGCCGCCACGATCAGGCTCACGGCCGGCGTCCAGGGGGTGTCCCCTTGCTCGTAGGCCTGGCGTGCGGCGAGCAGATCAAAATAGTAGCGGGGCAGGTCGCTTTCGCGGGCCCGTTCCCAGGCTCGCGCGCTTAAAGCGATGTACGCCAGCCCAGGCGGCACCATAACGCCCTTCTGAGAGCCCGTGATGACTACGTCCAGATCCCACAGATCCATGCGCAGCTCATGGGCGCCCACGGCCGTGATGCCGTCGACTATGACGAGCGCCTCCGGGACCGTGCGGCGCACGGACTCCGCCAGCGCGCGCACGTCCATCCAGGTGCCCGTGGAGGTCTCGCTGTGCGTAAGGAAGACGGCCCGCACGTCGGGATGCCGCCGTAGGGCCTCCTCGAGCTGCTCCGGCGCGGGCGCCTGCCCCCAGGGTATCGCCAAGGGCACAGCTCTTAACCCGTAGGCCCTTAGGATCTCGCCCCATCGTTCCCCGAACTTGCCCGCCGCCACATACAGGGCCTTGGCCCCCTGGCGCATGGCGTGCACCACGGCCGCCTCCATGGCCCCTGTTCCGGAGCAGGTCAGACTCAGCACGGGCTGTTCGGTTTGAAACAGGTAGCCAAGCAGGCGGTTGTGTTCCGCGAACAACGCGCGAAACTCCGCATGCCGATGATGCAGCACCGGCCGCGCCAGGGCTAGCAGCACCGACTCGGGCACCGGCGTGGGGCCCGGCGTAAAAAGACGCATTTTATACATAGGCTATGCCCCCTGATTAAGCATCGCCTCTATGTGTCGCCACAACTCCCGCAGGCCCAACCCGCGAAGGGCAGAGGTGACGAATATCGGCACCCGATCCGAGCCCAGCAGCGCGCGCCAGGTGGCCTCTTGGCGGCGAAGCGCCTCTCGGGAGAGCTTATCCGTCTTCGTAAGCACCAGCGCGTAAGCGAAGCGCTGCTGGGGCGCCCACGCCGCGATGGCCTGATCGATGCGTTGAGGCGACAAGCGGCTATCGACTAGATGCAGTAGTCCTCGCAGACCGGTGCGTTCCAGGACGTAACGTTCCAGGAGAGCATTCCATTGGGCGCGCTCTTGCTGCGATACACGCGCGTAACCTAAGCCGGGCAAATCCACGAAGTAAAAGGCCCGGTTGATGAGGTAGAAGTTAAGCGTGCGCGTCTTGCCCGGCTGCGAAGACGTGCGCGCCAGACCCGGGCGCCCCAGCAGAGCGTTGATCAGTGAGGATTTGCCCACGTTGGAGCGACCTAGAAACGCCACCTCAGGCAGCCCTTCCCGGGGGAGATCCTCCCACCGGAGGGCGCTGCGGGCCAATTCGGCCGATTGAATGCGCATAAGAGGGCGCATAGGGGAAACGAAAAGGGTCCGCCGAGGCGGACCCTCCTCCCAGCTATCCTGGGCTGAGGTTACGCCTCCGGCTGGACCGGCTCAGAGGGGCTAGAGGAGCCCGTCGGACTGGCGGCCTCAGGGGGCTTGCCTGCCCCACCGCTTCGGGACTTACCGCCTCCGCGGCGCGTACGCTTGCGGCGTGTTCCCGGCTGAGTGGGCTTGACGTCGTTAAAGTCCACCAGCTCGATTACGGCCATCTCCGCCCCGTCGCCCTGGCGTCGGCCCAGACGAACGACACGCGTATAGCCCCCTGGCCGCTCCTTGGCTTTCGGAGCCACCGAGCCAAAGAGCTCCTGAATCGCCCTTTTGTCTTGTAGAAAAGCGAAGGCGATGCGCCGGTTGTGCGTGCTGTCAAGTTTGGCGCGCGTGATGATGGGCTCGATCACCCGCCGCAGCTCCTTGGCCTTGGCCAGGGTGGTGATAATGCGCTTATGCTGGATGAGCGCACGCGAAAGCGCCGCCAAGGTGGCGCGCCGATGCTCGGCTGTGCGCCCCAGTTTCCGTCCTTTTACCCCGTGTCGCATAGCCAGATGCCCCTCTTATTTCGACTCCGGCTCTAGATACCGCCGCACATCCATGCCGAAACTCAGGCCGCGTTCCCGTAGGGCTTCTACGATTTCGGCCAGGGATTTTTTGCCGAAGTTGCGAAAGCTTAGCATGCGTTTTTCGTCGTACTGCACCAGGTCCGCTATGGTGCGGATATTGGCTGCTTTGAGGCAATTTTGCGCCCGCACGGAGAGCTCCAGCTCATCGACGCTCATCCGAAGCAGATTGCGAATGCGCTGGACCTCGGCTTCGTCCTCCTGCCCCCCAGAGGCCGAAGCGGCGGCCGAACTAGAACCAGGGCCCTCGGCCGCCTTGTTGAGCACGGGCGCTTTGTCAAAATGGATGAACATCTCCAGATGCTCGCGCAGAATCTGCGCGGCGTAGCTCAGGGCCATATCGGGCCGGATGGAGCCGTCGGTGGTCACCTCCAAGATAAGCTTTTCGTAGTCCGTGCGCTGCCCCACGCGGGTATTCTCCACCACGTAGCGAACATTTTTGATGGGGGTGAAGATAGCGTCCATGGCGATGAGCCCGATGGGGTGATCCGGCAATTTGTTGTCCTCGGCCGGTACGTATCCTTTGCCCTCCCCCACGAGGAGCTCCAGCTCCAGCTCTCCATCCCGGTCCAGGGTCGCGATCGGCTGCTCGGGGTTGAGGATTTCGTACTCCCGAGTTGCGAAGGCGATATCCCCGGCTCGGAAATGCTTGGGGCCCTTAACTTTTAGCTGAATGCGACCCGAGGGTTGGTCCACGAGCTTGCGCAGCCGCACCGCCTTAAGGTTGAGCACGATATCGGCCACATCTTCGATGACCCCCGGAACGGTGGCGAACTCATGTAAGACGCCTGCGATGCGAACCCCTATGAAGGCCACGCCCGGCAAAGAGGACAGGAGCACGCGCCGCAACGCGTTGCCGATCGTTACCCCGTAACCGCGCTCCAACGGTTGCATGATGAAGCGCCCGAACGTGGGGCTCGACTCCTCCAAGCGCACACTATTCGGCATCTGGATATGGTAGCTCATAGATTCCCTGCCTTGCGCTAAGGTTCTCCCCGTCGTCACACACCCAAAGCCCGGGCACGCGGCCCGTCTTACTTGGAGTAGAGCTCGACGATGAGCGATTCCTTGAGGTTTTCTGGAATATCCTCCCGGGACGGCAGCTCCAGGAACTTGCCGGTGAGCGTTTTGCGGTCCACCTCCAACCAGGGGAACTGCCGCCGGGTGCGCTGGAGCGCTTCCCGGATCACCTGCAGCTGTTGGCTCTTGGGGCGCACCTGCACGATGTCGCCGGGTTTGAGGGTGTAAGAGGGAATATTGACCACCTGGCCGTTCACCATGATATGTCGGTGCACGACCAGCTGTCGGGCCTGCGCCCGCGTGCGGGCAAACCCCAGACGATAGACCGTGTTGTCCAGCCGCGCCTCTAGCAGCTGCAGCAGATTTTCGCCCGTGTTGCCCTTGCGGCGCTGGGCTTTTTCGAAGAGGTTGCGGAACTGCCGTTCCAGAAGCCCGTAGATGAATTTGGCCTTTTGTTTTTCGGCCAACTGCACGGCGTACTCGGATACCTTACCCCTTCGGTTGGGCCCGTGCTGCCCTGGCGGGTAGGGCTTGCGCTCCAAGGCCTTATTGGGGCCGAAGAGCGGCTCCCGATACCGTCGCGCGATCTTCTGCTTGGGACCTCGATAACGTGCCATGGTGCTTCGCCTATGTTGCGGTTAGACCCGACGCCGTTTGGGGGGACGGCACCCGTTGTGGGGAATCGGCGTCACATCCCGAATCGTGGCGATCTCCAGACCGGCCGTGTGCAGGGCGCGAATCGCGGCCTCCCGGCCCGAGCCGGGGCCTTTAACGAAGACGTCCACTTTGCGCAATCCCGCCTCATAGGCCTCCCGAGCCGCGGCCTGCGCGGCCATCTGGGCGGCATAGGGGGTGCTTTTGCGCGACCCCTTAAACCCTACGCGTCCGGCTGAGGACCACGCGATCGTGTTGCCGTAATTGTCCGTGATCGTCACGATGGTGTTGTTGAAGGTGGCCTGAACATGGGCCTGACCATGGGGCTCCACATGCAACTTCTTTTTCCGGGTGCTCCCCCTACTCTGTTGCTTGGCCATTGGGGTTCATCCTTTACTTCTTGGGCGCTTTCTTCTTTCCGGCCACGGTCTTGCGTTTGCCTTTGCGCGTGCGGGCGTTGGTGCGCGTGCGCTGGCCCCGAACGGGCAGCCCTTTGCGGTGACGCAGGCCTCGATAGCAGCCGATGTCCATGAGCCGTTTGATGTTCATCTGGACTTCGGTCCGCAACGGGCCCTCGACCTTGTACTCGTTGTTGATGATCTCCCGGATCCGGGCCAGTTCCTCGTCCGTCCAGTCTTTGACGCGCTTATGGGGATCAACCTGGGCCTTGGCCAAGATCTTTTCGGCGCTGGAGCGGCCTATCCCATAGATGTAGGTCAGACTGATCACCCCGCGCTTATCCCGCGGGATCTCCACACCAGCAATCCGCGCCATCGTTTACCCCTGCCGCTGCTTGTGTTTGGGGTTCTTCTTGTTGATCACATAGATGCGGCCTTTACGGCGCACAATCTTATCGTCCGAGCTGCGCTTCTTTACCGAAGCCCGCACCTTCATGACGCTCTCCTTATTTATAGCGATACACGATACGTCCTCGGCTCAAGTCATACGGGCTGAGCTCGACGGTCACCTTGTCCCCGGGCAGGATCCGGATAAAATGCATGCGCATCTTGCCGGAGATATGAGCCAAAACCTCATGACCGCTCTCTAGACGCACCCGAAACTGGGCGTTTGGCAGGGCTTCCAGGATTGTCCCATCCTGTTTAATGACCGGCTGCTTGCCCATGGGGGAGGCTTTCCGAAGCTAAAAGCTGTCCAATATACGAAAATGTCGTCAAAATTTCCGCCCCTTGATCGCGCACAACGATTACATGTTCAAAATGCGCCGACGGGCTGCCGTCAGCGGTCGCGATCGTCCAGCCGTCCTTGCGTGTTTTGACTTTCCAGGTGCCGCGGTTGACCATCGGCTCGATCGCCAAGGTCATGCCCGCAACCAGGCGCGGCCCCTCACCGGGGCGTCCGTAGTTGGGCACAGGGGGCTCTTCATGCAGGTGTCGACCGATGCCGTGGCCAACCAAGTCGCGCACCACATGAAAGCCGTGCGCCTCCACGTGGGCCTGTATGGCCGCCCCGATATGGCCCACCGTGTGGCCCGGAACGGCTTGCGCGATGCCCTTGTAGAGGGCCTCGTAGGTGACGCGCAACAGCCGCTCATTTTCAGGACTCGTTTCCCCCACCACGAACGTGTAAGCCGAGTCTCCGTAATAACCCTCCAGCAGGACCCCGCAGTCCACGGAGACTATATCTCCATAGACGAGCACCCGATCCCCCGGGATGCCGTGCACGACCTCGTCGTTTACGGATATGCAGAGCGCAGCCGGGAAGCGCCGGCCTCCGACTCGATAGCCCTTAAAGGCCGGAATTCCCCCGTGATCGCGGATATAGGCCTCGGCGATTGCGTCCAGATCGCGTGTGCGCACCCCCGGGACGATGCGTTGCGCCACCTCGGCCAAGGTGCGCCCCACAAGCTCGCAGGCGGCCCGTATGCGCTCGATCTCACGCTCGCTTTTGATCGCGATCATCGCGCCCCTAAAAGCCCGTCCGCCCGCGGATGCGTCCAGCCCGGCTGAAGCCCTCGTAGTGCCGCATAAGCAGGTGGCTTTCGATCTGCCGCAGGGTATCCAGGGCCACGCCCACGATGATCAACAGGCTCGTGCCCCCGTAAAACTGCGCAAAGCCCGGTGTAATCCCCACCCGCACGGCAACGGCGGGCAAAATCGCCACCAAAGCCAAAAAGATCGAGCCCGGCAGCGTGATCCGGGTCAGGATGTTGTCGATGAAATCCGCCGTCTGCTTGCCCGGCCGAATGCCGGGTATAAACCCCCCCTGACGCTTCATGGTGTCGGCCATATCCTTGGGGTTGACGGCGATGGCCGTGTAGAAATACGTGAAGAACACGATCAACACGGCGAACAGCAGCGAATAGCCCACCCCCGTGTGGTCGGCAAACCAGGCGCCCACGGTTTGCATGGCCTCGCTGTTGGGGAAGAAGGTGGCAATGGTGCTCGGGATAAACATGATGGACTGCGCAAAGATGATCGGCATCACCCCCGCGGCGTTCACCCGAAGGGGCAGATACTGGGTAGTACCCCCGTAGACTTTGCGGCCCACTACGCGCTTGGCGTATTGCACCGGAATGCGCCGGGTGCCTTGGGTTACGAGCACGACCGCGGCCACGATCAGGACCAAAACGGCAAGCTCGCTTAAGAAGATGATCAAGTTCGCTCGTGTGATGAGCTCGTTGTACAGATTCACGGGCAGCCGAGCCACGATCCCGACCATGATGAGCAGCGAAATCCCGTTGCCGATCCCGCGGTCGGTGATCCGTTCCCCGAGCCACATGACGAAGATCGTGCCCGCTGTGAGCACCACCATCGTGGTGAACGTAAACAGCCCGGGGCTGACCACGATGGCGCCCGGGAAGCGGCTGCGCAAATAGACGGCGTAGCCGATCGACTGCATGGCCGTGATCAGCACGGTTCCGTATCGGGTCATCTGGATGATCCGGCGGCGTCCCTCTTCTCCTTCGCGCTGCAGCTTCTGCAGGTATGGCACCACGGCGCCCATCAGCTGGATGATGATCGAGGCCGTGATATAAGGCATGATCCCCAGGGCGAAGACGCCGGCCTGACTGAAGGCCCCACCCACGAAAAGATCGAACATACCGAAGAGGTCGCTTGTGCGCTGCCCGCTGACTTCGTCGACAAGCCGGGCCGCGTCCACGCCGGGCAGGGTGATGTGGGCCCCGATCCGGTATACGATCAGGATCCCGAGCGTGTACAGGATGCGCTGCCGCAGCTCTTCGATCTTAAAAATGTTGCGCAGCGTCTCGGCGAACGTGCTCATGGCTTAGCCCCTGCTCTATGAGGCGATGGGCACAAATTGCCCACCGGCCGCTTCGATCTTCCGCCGGGCCGAAGCGCTGGCCGCATGGGCTTCAACACGGAGGGCCCGCGTGAGCTCGCCATCCCCCAGGATCTTGATCCGGTCCCGCTTTCGGGCCAGTCCATGCTGCATGAGCACTTCCGGGGTGATGCGGTCGGCCTGCAAACGGCCTGAGGCCAGCAGCGCTTCCAACTGCCCCACCGAGATCACGCGATAGACGACCCGAAAGGGACTGCGAAAACCCACCTTGGGCACACGACGCCCCAGGGGCATCTGGCCGCCCTCGAAGTGGGCGGGCATGGCTCGATCTCCGCTGCGGGATCGCTGCCCTTTGGTGCCCCGGCCAGCGGTCTTGCCATGTCCAGAACTCTCTCCGCGCCCGACGCGCTTGCGCTTACGGCGCGATCCGGGCGCATAGCGCAGGTTATGCAACTCCATGGCCGCTTGTTCCTTCCTCGATTGGGTGCACCTCGACCAAGTGCGCCACCCGTGCGATCATCCCTCGGATCGTGGGGGTGTCGGCGTGCACCACCTGCCAGTTGGGCCGACCCAGGCCTAAGGCGCGGATCGTGCGCTTCTGTCGCTCGGGCTCGCCGATGATGCTGCGCTTTTGGCGAATGAGCAGCTTCTTGGTCATCGCCTCTCCCCTCAGACTAACCATGAAACACCTTGTGCAGCGGTATGCTCCGACGTTGCGCCACAGAAACCGGGTCTTCTATCTGCTCCAAGGCCTTCAGGGTGGCCTTGACCACGTTGTGCGGATTGCGAGAACCCAGCGATTTCGTCAGGATGTCCGTATAGCCGGCGCTCTCCAGGACCGCGCGCACAGGGCCGCTTGCGATCACTCCCGTACCAGGCAGAGCCGGCTTAAGCAGGACTTTGGCCGCGCCGAATTTGCCTATGGCCTCATGCGGAACGGTCCCCCGCAAGATAGGGACGCGCACGATGTGCTTTTTGGCGTTCTCGACGGCCTTGGCCACGGCGTCGTTGACTTCGCGCGCCTTGCCCTTGCCGATCCCCACATGGCCCTGCCCGTCTCCTACAACCACAAGAGCGCTAAAGGAGAACCGACGACCGCCCTGCACGACCTTGGCCACCCGCTTGACGGTCACCAGGCGATCCCGCAGGTTAAGCTCGCCGGGTTTGATGAATTGGCTGCGTTTGGCTGACATAGCTAGGCTTCCACGTTAACGTTTCCGTCCTCGGCAGCGCTTTTCAGAAGCGCAGCCCCCCTTCGCGCGCGCCTTCGGCCAAAGCCTTCACCCGACCGTGATAGAGGTAGCCGTTGCGATCGAAAACCACTTTGCTGATCCCCTTGGCCAGGGCGCGCTCGGCTAAGCGACGGCCCACCTCGAAGGCGATCTGGGTGGGCGTTTTGCCCTCGCGCACAGCGCGCACCTCCGGCTCTAGCGAGGAGGCCGCCGCAAGCGTGTACCCCCGATCGTCATCTATGAGCTGCGCGTAGATGTAGCGATTGCTTCGGAAAACCGATAGACGAGGCCGTGCGGCCGTGCCGCGAACGCGGGCCCGCACGCGCATGCGCACCTTCTCGCGCCGCAGCCGTTTCTTCTTCAACCGATCCATTGCACACACACTCCTTTCCGCTTCCGGGGATTGCCGACCCACCGGAATTTATTTGCCCGCGGTCTTGCCCGCCTTGCGCCGGATGTATTCGCCTAGATAGCGAATCCCCTTGCCTTTATAGGGCTCTGGAGGGCGCAGGGAACGGATCTTGGCCGCCACCTGCCCAACTAACTGCTTATCGATGCCGGAGACCCGGATCAAGGGGTTCTTATCCGGGCTCGTGCCCACTTCCAACGTCACCCCCTCTGGGGGGATGAAGTACACCGGATGCGAATAGCCCAGGGCCAGCTCCAACATCGGCCCCTTCAGCGCAGCCCGGTACCCGATGCCGACGATTTCAAGCTCGCGGCTATAGCCTTCGGAAACCCCGCGCACCATGTTGGCCAGGAGGGCCCGATAAAGACCATGCAGGGCTTTATGCCGCTTCTGATCCGTGGGGCGCTCCAGGCGCACCTGCTGCTCTTCGAGCACCACCCGAATATCAGGGTCTACGGCCAACTCCAGGCTTCCCTTCGGCCCCTTGACTGTCACCACGTTGCGCGGGGATACCGAGACCGTCACCCCCTTGGGTAGGCTGATGGGTTTTCTGCCGATCCGTGACATAGCGCGTCCCCTATGGCAATCGGCCCGATAGGCCGAGGACCCGTGTTCAGTAGACGTAGCAGATGACCTCGCCCCCGACGTTTTGCTTTCGGGCCTCCTTGTCGGTCATGATGCCCCGCGAGGTCGACAGAATAGCGATCCCCTGCCCGTTGGCGACGCGGGGCATATCCCGAATCCCCCGGTAGACCCGACGCCCGGGTCTGCTTACGCGCTCCAGCCGCCGGATGGCCGGCTGGCCCGCGTAGGTGTACTTCAGATACAGCCGCAAGATGCCCTGCTTGCCGTCGTCGATGACGAGGTAGTTCTGGATATAACCCTGATCCAAGAGGATCTCCGCAATAGCCTGTTTGAGTTTGGCGTTGGGCGCATCTACATATCGGAGGCGCGCCCGATAAGCGTTGCGGATGCGCGTCAAAAAGTCCGCGATCGGATCCGTCATCATAGCGTTTCCATCCCCGTCGTTTGCGCCACGTCCCGTTACCAGCTGGCCTTGCGCACGCCCGGAATGAGCCCCTGCAGGGCCATTTCGCGGAAGCAGATCCGGCACAAGCCGAACTTGCGCAGGTATGCACGCGGGCGCCCACATCGCTGACAGCGGTTGCGTTGGCGCACCTTGAACTTGGGCTTCCTTTTAGCTTTGACGATAAGCGCCAGTCGCGCCAAGGCCTTTCCTCCTTACCCTTTTGTGTGTTTAGGCCGCGGCCGCCGCTTGCCCTTCGCGGCGCCGGAACGGCATCCCGAGTTCCTTTAGCAACTCATAGGCCTCTTCATCGGTTCGGGCCGTGGTCACGAACGTGATGTCCATGCCCAGGATGCGGCTTACCTTGTCGATGTCGACCTCGGGGAAGACTATCTGCTCCCGGATCCCCAGGGAGTAGTTGCCCCGGCCATCGAAGCTGCGGTCGGAGACGCCGCGAAAATCGCGCACCCGCGGCAGGGCCAGCGTCACGAGGCGATCGAAGAACTCGTACATCCGGGCCCCGCGCAGCGTCACCTTGCAGCCGATAGGCATGCCCTCGCGCAACTTGAAGTTCGAAATCGAACGCTTGGCGCGCGTGATCACGGGCCGTTGCCCCGTGATGAGCGCCAGTTGCTCGACGGCCTCATCGAGCACCTTGCGGTCGGCCACGGCCTCGCCCACACCCATGTTGACGACGATCTTCTCCAGCCGAGGCACCTGCATGATGGACTTGTACCCAAAGCGCTGCATCAGGGCAGGACGCACAAGCTCCTCATAGCGTTGTTGCAAACGCGGTTTTTCCATGGCCGTTTAGTCCAGTTCTACACCGCTTTTCTTGGCATACCGCACCCATCGACCCCGACCCGTGTTCGGGTCCACGACCCACTTACGCCCGATGCGGGTGGGCCGGCCTGTCTGGGGGTCGATGACCATCACGTTCGAAACGTGGATGGGCATCTCCCGAAGCAAACGCCCGCCTTGGGGATACTTGGGGCTAGGGCGCACATGCCGGATGCGCATGTTGACGCCTTCCACAAGCACCCGCTCCTTTTCTGGGAAAACGCGCAGGACCTTGCCCTGCTTGCCCTTGTCGTTGCCGGCGATAACGCGCACCAGATCGCCTTTCTTGATCGGGAGCTTCTTCTGCTTGTTGAACTTGCGCATACGTTCGATCCTTGCCTCAGAGCACCTCGGGAGCCAGCGAGACGATCTTCATAAACTGCTTCTCGCGCAGCTCGCGGGCCACAGGGCCGAAAATGCGCGTGCCGCGCGGCTCTAGCTGGTTGTTCAAAAGCACGGCCGCGTTGTCGTCAAAGCGGATATAGGAGCCGTCCTTGCGGCGGTATTCTTTCTTGGTTCGCACCACAACGGCTTTGGAAACGTCGCCTTTCTTGACAGCCCCTCCGGGAATGGCGCTTTTAACGGAGACCACGATGATGTCCCCGACTCGGGCGTAGCGACGTTTGGATCCTCCCAGGACGCGTATGCAGAGCACCTCCCGGGCCCCGGAGTTATCGGCCACCTTGAGTCGGCTCTCCTGCTGAATCATGGCACGTTCTCCTGCTGCGAAGCCCCGTTATTGGGCGCGCTCGATGATCTCCACCAGACGCCAGCGCTTCCGTTTGCTTAAGGGGCGGGTCTCCATGATGCGGACCAGGTCCCCCACCCGAGCCTCGTTGCGCTCGTCGTGCGCCATAAGCTTGGTGGTGCGCTTGACGGTCTTACCGTAAAGCGGATGGGGCACCTGCCGCTCCACGGCCACGACGATGGACTTCTGCATCCGATCGGATACGACCCGACCTATGCGCTCTTTACGGCGTCCCCGTGCTGCGTGCATACCTTATCCCTTCGCGCTCTTGCCTGGGCTGAGGTTCAACTGCCGCTCTCGCAGAATCGTGCGCAGGCGGGCGATCAGGCGCCGCTTGGTGCGCAGAATCGCGGGGTTTTCCAACTGCGCCACGGCGTGCCGAAAACGAAGCTGCTGTAGCTCCGTTTCCTCTTCCCGAATGCGCTGACGGATCTCTTCTGTAGAGAGCTCCCGAATCTCTCGGGCCTTCATCCCTTAAGCCCCCTCGTAATCGCGTCGGATGACGAACTTGGTCTTGATCGGAAGCTTGGCTTGGGCCAAACGCATGGCCTCCTCAGCCAGCTCCCGGGCCACCCCCGAAGCCTCGAACAGGATCCGCCCCGGCTCAACCGGAGCCACCCAATACTCGGGCAACCCCTTACCCTTACCCATGCGGACCTCTTGCGGCTTGCGCGTAATGGACCGATCCGGAAAAATACGAATCCAGATCTTGGCATCGCGACGCATCTTGCGCGTCATGGCCACACGGGCCGCCTCGATCTGCCGGCTGGTGATCCACCCCCCCTCGAGGGCCTTGAGGGCGAAGTCCCCGAAAGCGAACTCCGTACCCCGCTTGGCCACCCGGCGCACTTTGGGTCGGTGCATGCGCCGGAATTTGGTGCGCTTCGGCATCAACATGGCCGACTACTCCTTACGCTTCCGTTTCCGCATCCGCAGCCCGTCCGCCTCGCCTACGGGCCCTGCCCGCGCCTGCCGCCGCGCGCCGGGTGCGCCGTTCACCAACCGAGGATACCACCGGGGCGCCGGCAACCGGCCCCGCCAGGCGGGCGCTCATGCCCTGGGGCGTCAGGTCGACTTTTCCGATGATCTCGCCCCGGCAGATCCAGACCTTAACCCCAATCGTACCGTACACGGTTCTGGCCGTCTCCTGAGCGTAGTCGATATCGGCCCGCAGCGTGTGCAAGGGCACGCGCCCCTCCAAGTACTGCTCGGAGCGCGCGATCTCGGCCCCGCCCAGGCGGCCGGACACCTTGATACGAACCCCCTCGGCGCCCATGCGCATAGCCGAGGCGACGGCCGCCTTCATGGCACGCCGGTAGGAGATACGCCCCTCGATCTGCCGGGCGATGTTCTGGGCCACCAGGCTCGCATCCAGCTCCGGTCGCTTGATCTCGTTGATGTTGAGCTGGATCTCCTTGTTGGTCAGCTTGCGCAGCTCTTCCCGAAGCTTTTCCACCTCCTGGCCCCCCCGGCCGATGACCACACCAGGCCGCGAGGTGTGGATCGTCAGGATGATCCGTTTCGGCGTGCGCTCTATGGTCACGCGCGACAGGCCGGCGTTTTTTAGGCGCGTGCGCAGGTACTTGCGCAGCGCCTCATCTTCGATGAGGGCTTCGGCGAAACGATGCTTCTCCGGATACCAGCTGGCGTCCCAGGCCCGGATGATGCCCAACCGGAGCCCAATCGGATGCGTTTTCTGCCCCATAGCTCGCCTCGGCTCACTGGGCTTGGTGTTTCGGCTTACGCGCCACCACAACGGTCAGGTGGCTGTTGCGTTTCCGTATCCGGAAAGCCCGCCCCATAGGGGCCGGACGAATGCGCTTGAGCATAGGCCCCCCGTCGACCATGATGGCCTTGATATACAACTGGCCCTCATCGAAGCGGACGTCCGGATGTCGCTGCATAAGGTTATTCACCGCATCGTGCACGGTGCGCTCGATGTCCCGCGCGGCCGCCTGCGGGCTAAGGCGGAGTAGTCGCAAGGCCTGGTCCACGTCCAGCCCCCGAACCAGATCCGCCACCAGGCGCATCTTACGCGGAGAACGGCGAATATACCGACGAATCGCGCGTGCTTCCATCGCACCCCCTCACTTCTTACGGGCCGCCTTTTCCGCCTTCGTGCCCGGATGCCCCCGGAAGGTCCGGGTCGGGGCAAACTCCCCAAGCTTGTGCCCCACCATGTTTTCCGTAATGTAAACCGGGATGAACTGCTTGCCGTTGTGCACCGCAATGGTGTGCCCCACGAACTCCGGGGTGATCGTGGAGCGGCGGGACCAGGTCTTGAGGACGCGCTTTTTGCCCGTCTGGTTCATCTCGCGGATCTTCTTGAGCAGATGCTCGTCAACAAAGGGCCCTTTCTTGAGCGATCGCGCCATAGCGGGTGCGCCTCACTTTTGGTTGCGCCGACGAAGGATGTATTTATCCGACGGATTGCGCTTCTTGCGCGTCTTAAAACCTTTGGCCAACTGCCCCCATGGAGAGCGCGGATGATGCCAGCCGCCGCCGCTTTTGGATTTGCCCTTGCCGCCCCCCTGGGGGTGATCGACGGCGTTCATGGCCACACCGCGCACATGCGGCCTGCGACCCAGCCACCGACTCCGACCCGCCTTGCCCAAGGTCACGTTCATGTGATCCGGATTGGAGACCGCGCCGATCGTGGCCATGCAGTCCAGCGGAACCAGGCGCATCTCCCCAGAGGGCAGCTTGAGCGTGGCGTAGCGCCCCTCCTTGGCCAGAAGCTGCGCGTAGGTGCCGGCGCTGCGGGCCAGCTGCCCGCCCTTTCCGGGCTTGAGCTCGACATTGTGCACAAAGCTGCCCAATGGGATGTTCCGCAGCGGCAGCGCGTTGCCTACCTCCGGGGGCGCATCGGGACCGGAGAGCACCTTCTGGCCTACCCGCAGCGCGTCCGGAGCTAGGATGTAGCGCTTTTCGCCGTCCGCATACGCTATAAGCGCAATCCGAGCCGAACGGTTGGGATCGTACTCTATGGTCTTGACCACCCCGGGTATGCCGATTTTGTCGCGCTTGAAATCGATGCGGCGATACAGGCGCTTGTGCCCGCCCCCGCGATGCCGCATCGTCACGCGCCCCAGGTTGTTGCGCCCCCCGGTCCTCTTCAGGGGTTCCAGCAGGGCCTTCTCCGGCTTATCGGTCGTAATGTCCTCAAACGCGTCGAAGGTCATAAAGCGCGTCGAGGGCGTTACGGGCTTGAGCTTGCGTATCGGCATCGTCGTCCCCTCTTAGATCGCCTCAAAAAGCTCAATCTTATCGCCTGGCCGAAGCGTCACGATGGCTTTCTTCCAGGAGGGGCGCCGACCCTCAAGCAGCCCTCGACGGGTGAACTGCCGCTTGCGCTTGCCGCGCACGACGATCGTGCGCACCTCCAGCACCCGCACACCGGGATAGAGGGCCTCGATGGCCTGACGGATCTGGATCTTATTGGCCCGGCGGTCGACTTCGAAGGCGTACTGATTGTAACGCTCCCGCAGTTCGGTATACTTCTCCGTGATCACCGGCCGCTTAATGATCTTTTTGAGCTCCTCCATGGCCCCTCCGTTTAGGCGCTTTCTTCGGCAAGACGGGCCTGCGCGCGGGTCAAGCTCTCCGAGAGGCGCCGCACGGCGCTTTCCTCGAAAAGCAGGACCTGGGCGCGCAGCACCTCGTAGGTGGTCACCTTCTGCGCCTCCAGCACCTGCACCCGCTCCAGGTTGCGGCCCGACTTGTAGACATTGGGCTGCACGCCAGGGGTGAGCAGAAGCACCCGCTGCTCCGCCAGACCCAGATTGCGCAGCACCTCAAGCAGGCGCTTCGTCTTGGGCGCCTCAAAGTCGAAGTCCTCCACGACCCGAATCGCCCCAGCTTGGGCCTTTTGGCTCAGGGCCGAAAGCCGGGCCAGGCGTTTGACTTTGCGGTTGAGCTCCTGGCGGTAATCGCGCGGAACCGGCCCAAAGACCCGGCCTCCACCCACCCAGTGCGGGGCCCGGATCGAGCCCTGCCGGGCGCGACCTGTGCCCTTCTGCCGCCAAGGCTTGCGGCCGCCTCCGCGCACCTCGCCGCGCTTTTTGGTCTTATGCGTGCCCTGACGCTGATTGGCCAGGTAAGCCTTGACGTCCAAATAGATGGCATGCTCGTGAACGGGAACCCCGAAGATCGACTCCGGCAGCTCCACGCTTCGGCCCGTCTCGGTGCCGTCTATGCGGTATACAGGCACGCGCATCGCCCTGCATCCTTACTTGCGGATTTCCACCAAACCGTTCTTGGGCCCCGGCACAGCGCCTTTGAGCAGCAAAAGGTTGTGCTCCGGCAGCACGCGCACGACCTCTAGGTTGCGGATCGTGACGCGATCCCCGCCCGTGCGACCGGCCATGCGGCGCCCCTTGGGCACCTTGGCCGGGAAGGTCGAGCCGGACAGCGAGCCCGGGGCGCGCTCCCGGTTGTGCTGACCGTGCGTGCGCGTGCCCACGCCCGCAAAGCCATGCCGCTTGACCACACCCTGAAAACCCTTGCCCTTGGAGATCCCCGTTACGCGCACCCGGTCTCCTTCTCGGAACACCTGCTCTACGCGGATCTCCTGGCCCGGCTGGAGCTCCTCGATCCGGAACCCCGCGAACTCGGCCAGCTTGCGCTTGGGCGTCGTGCCGACCTTCTGGAAATGCCCCAGCAGGGGCTTAGGGGTCCGACGGGGCCGACGCTCTCCAAAACCCAGCTGCACGGCCTCGTAGCCGTCGCGTTCGCGCGTGCGGATCTGCGTGACCACGCAAGGCCCCGCTTCGATCACCGTGCAGACTATCTGATTGCCCTGGGGATCGAAAACGGTGGTCATGCCCACCTTACGGCCGATCAACCCGCTCATGATCTTTCTCCGATTCAGCTCTGCCGCTCCAGCAGAATCGCCACCCGGTTATTCTGCTGCGTGTATTCGAGCACCAGCTGCGCCCCCGTCACGGACCAGGTGACCGTGAGCGTGTTGCGCCCATCGTTAAGCCGGATCTGATTCGGCGCCACCTGCTGCCAAGCCCCCTGGCTGTCGACCGCCCCGCCAACGCGGATCACGAACCGACCCGAGGGGACTTGGCCGGGATCGTTATCCTGCGTAAAGGTCCACGTGGCCGATTGCCCCCGATAGAGGTCCACCGGCGCGCCGTTGACCTGAGCGGCCCGATAGCGCCACGTGCCCACGAGCGCCAACGGAACGTCGCTGCCCAAGAGCGCGTCGCAGCCAGCCAGGAGCGCCATCCCCCACCCGCACAGCAGGGACCCCAGACACTTGGGGAGCCAATCCGATACGGTTCTGCCCATCCCCATCAGGTCTTGATCTCCACGTCGACGCCGGAGGGAAGCTCAAGCTTCATCAGGGCGTCGATCGTCTTCTGCCCGGCCCCCACGATGTCGATCAAGCGCCGATGATTGCGGATCTCAAACTGCTCCCGGCTCTCCTTGTCGATGTGCGGGGAGCGGTTGACCGTGATCACCGTGCGCTCCGTCGGCAGCGGGATCGGACCCCGCACGATCGCACCTGTGGCTTTGACGCTCCGGATGATTTTATCCGTGGCCTTATCCACCAGCGTATGATCGTACGACTTCAGCTTGATGCGAATCTTGTTGCCCGCCACGATCGCTGCATCCCTTCTTGGCCTTGCCAATTAAAAGGCCGGGGCCCGGCAGGCGCCCGACCCCGGCCCCTGTAGCCTGGATCACTCAAGGATCTTCGTGACCACCCCCGCGCCCACCGTGCGACCGCCTTCGCGGATGGCGAAGCGCAGCCCTTCTTCCAGGGCCACGGGTTGGATGAGCTCTATGGTCATCTGCACATTGTCCCCCGGCATGACCATCTCAACCCCTTGCGGCAACCGCACCACGCCCGTCACGTCCGTGGTTCGGAAGTAAAACTGGGGTCGATAGCCAGCAAAGAACGGGGTATGCCGACCGCCCTCTTCCTTGGAGAGCACATAGACCTGCGCCTCAAACTTGGTGTGCGGGGTGATGGAGCCGGGCTTGGCGATAACCATGCCGCGTTCGACCTCGTCCTTATCGACACCGCGCAGCAACAGCCCGACGTTATCGCCGGCGATGCCCTCCTTGAGCTCCTTGCGGAACATCTCGATGCCCGTGACCACGGTCTTTTTCTTCTCCGGACGCAGGCCCACGATCTCCACCTCTTCGCCCAGCCGGATCACGCCGCGCTCGATGCGGCCCGTGGCCACCGTGCCGCGACCCGTGATGGAGAACACATCCTCCACGGCCAGCAGGAAGGGCTTATCTACCTCGCGCTGCGGTGTGGGGATGTACGTGTCAACAGCCTGCATGAGCTCCAGGATCGTCTGCTCCCACTTCGGATCCCCGTTGAGAGCGCCCAAGGCACTACCCCGAATGACCGGCACCTCATCGCCGGGGAATTCGTATTTGTTGAGCAGCTCCCGGACCTCCAGCTCGACCAGGTCCAGAATCTCGGGGTCATCTACCATGTCGACCTTGTTCATGAAGACCACGATGTAGGGCACCCCAACCTGGCGGGCCAAGAGAATATGCTCTCGGGTCTGCGGCATGACCCCGTCGGTGGCGGCCACCACCAAAATGGCCCCGTCCATCTGCGCGGCCCCGGTGATCATGTTCTTGATGTAGTCCGCGTGCCCGGGGCAGTCGACGTGCGCGTAGTGCCGATTCTCCGTTTCGTATTCCACGTGCGAGGTGTTGATCGTAATGCCGCGCTCGCGCTCTTCGGGGGCGTTATCGATGGATTCGAAGCTGCGCTCCTCCACATTTGGATTGAGCTTGTGGAGCACCTTCGTGATCGCCGCCGTCAGGGTCGTCTTGCCATGGTCGATGTGGCCGATCGTCCCGATGTTGACGTGGGGCTTGGTGCGCTCGAATACGCCTTTGGCCATAAGCCGAACCTCCTTCTTGGGTGTCTATGCGTGAACAGCCTTGCCCTTGTATGCCGAGATGATCTCCTCGGCGATGTGCCGGGGCACCTCCTGATAGTGATGGAACTGCATCGTGTACAGGGCGCGGCCCTGGCTTAACGAGCGCAGCTGGGTCGCGTAGCCGAACATCTCAGCCAGCGGAACCAGGGCCCGGATCACCTGCGCGTCGGGCCGGGCCTGGATGCCCTCGATGCGGCCCCGACGGGCGTTGAGATCGCCCAGGATGTCCCCCATGTATTCTTCCGGAGTGATCACCTCCACAAGCATAATCGGCTCTAGCAACACCGGATCGGCCATCTGCGAGGCCTCCCGGAAACACATGCGCGCGGCGATCTCAAAGGAAAGGGCATCGGAGTCCACCTCATGGTAGGAGCCGTCCACAAGCCGCGCCCGGAGCCCTTCTACGGGGTAGCCGGCCAAGGGCCCATTCAGCATGGCCTCCCGAAGCCCCTTCTCCACGGCGGGGACGAACTCCTTGGGCACCACCCCACCCACGATGGCGTTCTCGAACACGAGCCCCTGCTGACCCGATTCCAGCGGGCTGAACTCGATCACCACGTCGGCGTATTTCCCCCGCCCACCGGTCTGCTTCTTGAAGAGCGTGCGGTGCCGCACGGGCTTCGTGATGGCCTCTCGATAGGCCACCTGGGGCTTGCCCACGTTGGCCTCGACCCGAAACTCGCGTCGAAGCCGATCGACGATGATCTCCAGGTGCAGCTCCCCCATGCCGCTGATGAGAGTCTGCCCCGTTTCGGGATCGACCTTGACGCGGAAGGTCGGATCTTCTTCGGCCAGCTTGGAAAGGGCCATGCCCAGCTTGTCGCTGTCGGCCTTCGTCTTGGGCTCGATGGCGATCTGGATGACCGGCTCCGGAAAGTCCATCGCCTCCAGCTGGATCGGGTGCGCCAGATCGCAGATCGTATCCCCCGTGCGCACCTCCTTTAGCCCCACCGCAGCGAAGATCTCCCCGGCCTGCACGGCCTGGATGTCCTCGCGATGGTTGGCGTGCATGAGCAGCAGCCGGCCGATGCGCTCCTCCTTGCCGGTTGTGCTGTTGAGCACCTTCATGCCCGGCTCAAGCCGGCCCGAATAGACCCGAATAAAGGTCAGCTTGCCCACGTACGGGTCGGTCATGATCTTGAAGGCCAGACCCGCAAAGGGAGCCTTGGGGTCCGGCGGGCGCTCCTCCTCCTGGCCCGTGACGGGGTTGCGGCCCCGAACCGGCGGCAGGTCCAGCGGGCTGGGCAAGTAGTCGATGACAGCGTCCAGCAGCCGCTGTACGCCCTTGTTCTTGAAGGCCGAACCGCAGAGGACCGGGGTGATGCGCATCTCGATGGTGGCCCGGCGGATGATCGCCTTCAGTTCGGCCTCGGAGATCTCCTGCCCCTCTAGGTACTTAAGCAAGAGCGTGTCGTCCAAATCGGCCAGGGCCTCCAGCATGAGGATCCGCCAATGCCGAGCCTCCGGCATGAGATCGGCCGGGACGTCGATCTCATCCCAGGTCTCCCCGAGCGTCTCGTCGTGCCAGACGATGCCCTTCATCGTGATCAGGTCTACGACCCCGCGGAAGAGCTCGCCCTGACCGATGGGCATCTGAACCGGAACGGGAGTGGCCTTGAGGCGGTCCTTCATCATCTGGATGACGTTGGCGAAGTTGGCCCCCACCCGGTCCATCTTATTGATGAAGGCGATGCGGGGCACGCGGTACTTGTCGGCCTGGCGCCAGACGGTCTCCGATTGCGGTTCCACCCCGCCTACGGCGCAGAAGAGCGCCACGGCCCCGTCGAGCACGCGCAGGGAGCGCTCGACCTCCACGGTGAAATCCACGTGTCCGGGCGTGTCGATAAGATTGATCCGATGCTCCGGCCGATCCTTGGCCGAGCCGCTCCAGAAGCAGGTCGTGGCCGCGGCCGTGATCGTGATGCCCCGCTCCCGCTCCTGCTCCATAAAGTCCATCGTGGCCGCGCCCTCATGGACCTCGCCCATGCGGTGCACGAGGCCCGTGTAAAAAAGAATGCGCTCGGTCGTGGTGGTCTTGCCGGCATCGATGTGCGCCATGATGCCGATGTTGCGCACCCGCTCCAGCGGAATCTGTCTCGGTTTCAGGATCCCCATTGCTTTTGCCTATCCGATTGCCCGGTTAGCTAATCCACGTCAGCGCCTCAGAACCGGAAATGCGCAAACGCCTTGTTCGCCTCCGCCATCCTGTGGGTGTCGTCACGCTTTTTGACCGCGCTGCCCTGCCCCTTGGCCGCATCCAAAAGCTCCGAGGCCAAGCGCAGCTCCATGGTCTTCTGAGCGCGCCGCTGCTTGGCGTACTCGATGATCCAGCGCATGGCCAGCGAAATCCGACGCTCCGGACGCACCTCGACGGGCACCTGATAGGTGGCACCGCCCACGCGGCGGCTGCGCACCTCAACCACCGGAGCCACGTTGTCGAGCGCCCGCCGGAAGACGTCCAGCGGGTTTTCCCCGGTGCGCTCGGCGATGATGTCAAAGGCCCCGTAAACGATACGCCGGGCCAGGTTCTTTTTTCCCTTCCGCATGACGTGGTTGATGAACTTGGCCACCAACACGTCGTTGTACCGCAGATCCGGAGCGATTGGCCTTCTTTCCGCCCGTTTTCTCCGCATGGCCCGTTTCGCCCTTTGTTATTTCTTCGGACGCTTGGCTCCGTACTTGGAGCGCCCCTGCCTGCGCCCGTCCACGCCGGCCGCGTCCAAGGTGCCCCGAATAATATGATAGCGCACCCCAGGCAGGTCCTTTACACGCCCTCCCCGGACGAGCACGATCGAGTGCTCCTGTAGGTTATGCCCCTCTCCGGGAATGTAGGCGATCACCTCGATCCCATTGGTCAGGCGCACCTTGGCCACTTTGCGCAGCGCGGAGTTGGGCTTCTTGGGCGTCGTGGTGTAGACACGCACGCATACGCCCCGCTTCTGCGGGCAGCCCTGCAAGGCCGGGGACTTGCTCTTTTCCACCTTCTGCACCCGGCCTTTGCGGATGAGTTGCTGAATCGTCGGCAAGGCGCGGCTTCCTTACGTTTGTCAGGCCCGTTTTTTTAAGAGCCGCCAAAATTACGATGGGGCCTCCCAAAAGGCAAGCGTTGGGCCCAAAATAGCGCGTTTTTCGCTATTTTGGCCGTCCGGGACGTTTCGTATTGTTATCTTGTACAAAACAAGGCTACATGTAGCATGCACGCCCAACGCCTCGCCCAGGAACTGCGCTACGAGATCGCCCGAGGAGCCTACAAGCCGGGAGAACGCCTGCCGGCAATCCGGGATCTGGCGCGCCGGCTCGGGGTAAGCCCCCGGATCGTGCACCAGGCTTATCGCGAATTGGCCCAAGAGGGCTGGATCGCGCTGCGGGTCGGACGCGGAGCCGTAGTGCTGCAACAACAGCCTACGCTATCTAAAGCCGAACGCCTAGAACGCGGGGCGGCCGTTCTGGAGCAGACCCTGCGCCAGCTCATCCCCCTGGGCCTGAGCGCCCGCGAAATCCTGCACCTGCTCGAGGAGCAGCTCACCTACGAGGCCCCTGAGGAGCCCACACCCAAAGTGCTCTACGCCGCACCCGGCCAGGAGGAGGCCCAACTGGGGGCGGAAGCGCTGCTGCTGAGCTCCGGCTCGCTGCACCCGATCCTGCCCGTGCGACTGGAGGAGCTTTCGATGCACCCGGATGCCGAGCGCGTCTTCTGCGCTCTTGCAGACCTGCATCTATTGCGCGCCCAAGGGGTGGGGCGGGCCACAGGCCTTCTAGTAGGCTTTGCGCGCCCTGTCCTGGAGGCGGTCGCCGAGCTAGGGCCGCAGGCCACGTTAGGGCTGGTGGCCCAGGAGCGCGAAACGCTGGCCCGCTACGCAGATTGGCTGCGCACCTGGACGGGCTTTAGAGGAGCTATCGTAGGGCTGTTGCGCGATCACGAAGACCCGGCACCGGTGCTGGCGCGCTGCGATCTGGTGCTGTACACGCCCGCCTGCTTGCGCCCGCTGCGGCCTTATCTAGACCGACGCCCGGCGATTTTGCTTCGGCCGCAGCTCCTGGGTTGGAGCCCGGGGGAGCTACAGGCCCTTCTGGGCGGCCTTTAAAAGAGCTTGGACAGGTCGTTGAAGACGACAAAGATCATCAGGCCCAGCAATAGGGCCATGCCGATCTGTTGTGTTACGAGCCGAACCCGCACCGAAGGCTCCCGGCGCGCGATGGCCTCGTAGAGCAAAAACACCACATGCCCGCCGTCCAGGGCCGGAATGGGCAGGATGTTGATGAAGGCCAACGTCAGGCTCAGCAGGGCCACGATGTACCAAAAGCCCGTGGCCCCGCCCTGCACGGCCGCATCGCGGGTTATGCGCGCGATCTGGATCGGCCCTCCGATGGACTCGCGCAGGGACTCTTGCCCCGTGAGGATGCGCCCAAAGCCCTGTATGATGCCCCGCAGAGAAGCCACCGTCTGCTGAGCGCCGGCCCAGATAGCACCCCCCAGGTCGTAGCGCACGGAGACCACCCCGAAGTAGCGCTCAAGCTGGGCGCTCGTGGGCCCGGCGATGCCGATGCGGCCGTCTTGCTCGCGCGGAGTTAGGACGGCCTCATAGAAGCGGCCTTGGCGCTCCCAGCGCAGCAGGATCGGCTTTCCGCGGTGCGCGGAGACAAGCTCCCGCAGCTCGGCGAAGAAGCGCACCGGCCTTCCGGCCACCTCCGTGATGCGGTCCCCGACCTGAAGCCCCGCCCGGGCCGCCGGCCCCCCGGGCTCAAGGCCCCCCACAAGCGGAGGCAGGATGTCGATGCCCAAAGGCTCTCGGCTAAGACGCGACAAAAACTGCGGCGGGGCCTCGAAGATGAGCGTATCGCGCTCGGCGCGCACAACCGTAAAGGTCACCCGGCTGCGCGTCAGCATCTCGATAAGCTGGTTATCTAGCAGCGCCCGCTCCAGGGGCCGGCCGTTTACGGCGATGAGCCTATCGCCTGTGCGCAGGCCCATCTCATGGGCGATCGAACCGGGGGCCACGTAGATGGCCCTTACGTTCTGGGCCGGGATATAGCGCTCCCCCATGTAGTATTTGAAGGCGGAGAAGATCGCCCAAGCCAACAGCACGTTGAAGCTCACCCCGGCCACGATCACGACGAAGCGCTGCCAGAGGGGCTTGGCCCGAAACTCCCACGGCTCCGGAGGGCGGCCCGCCGTGCTCGCGTCCAGGCTTTCGTCGATCATGCCCGCGATCTTGACGTAGCCCCCAAAGGGGAGGGCCGATATGCAGTAGTCCGTCTCCCCGATCTTGACCCCGAAGAGCCGAGGGGGAAAGCCGATCGAAAAGCGCTCCACGCGCATCCGAAAAAGCTTTGCGGTCAGGAAGTGCCCCAGCTCATGCACGAGCACGAGGATGAAAATGGCCAACAACAGATACAGGACGTAACTCAAGACAGCCCTCTCCTGAAGCGATTATGATTCCACGGGAACCGAAACGCCCGCCGCGCCCAAAGTCCACTGGCGAGTTTCCCGGTCGATCTCCTCAAGCGCCTGTAGGTCCGGATCCGCTTCCCACGGCAGGGCCTCCAAGGCGGCCTCCACAAGAGCGGCTATCCGGGTAAAGCCGATACGGCCCGACAAAAATAAGTTCACGGCCACCTCGTTGGCCGCGTTCAACACGGCCGGAGCGCTGCCGCCCCGCCTGAGCGCCGCGTAGGCGAGCCCGAGGGCCGGAAAACGCACCAGATCCGGGGGCTCAAAGTCCAGCTGCTGAATCTGGCTCCAGTCCAGCCGCGGATACAAAGTCGGCAACCGATCTGGATACGTGAGCGCGTACTGAATGGGCAGGCGCATATCCGGCTGGCCCAGCTGGGCCTTGACGGAGCCGTCGACAAACTGGATCATGGAGTGCACGATGGACTGCGGATGTACGAGCACTTGGATGCGCTCCGCCGGCAGACCGAAAAGCCAATACGCCTCGATCACCTCCAGGCCCTTGTTCATGAGTGTGGCCGAGTCGATCGTGATCTTAGCGCCCATGGCCCAATTCGGATGCCGCAGGGCCTGCTCTGGGGTGACGCGCTCCAGCTGCGCCGCAGAATACGTGCGAAACGGTCCGCCTGAGGCCGTAAGAATGAGCTTCTCAACGGACTCAGGCCGTTCGCCGGCTAGACACTGCAGGATGGCGCTGTGCTCGCTGTCGATGGGTATGAGCGAAGCGCCCGTGCGCTGTTGTAGGTGCTTGATCAGATGTCCGGCTACGACGAGGGACTCCTTGTTGGCCAGCGCCACCCGCTTGCCTGAGCGCAGCGCAGCTAGCGTGGGCCGCAGGCCGGCAAATCCGACCAGGGCGCTGATCACCACATCGGCAGCCGGATCCGCAGCGGCCTCCTCAGCGGCCTCCATGCCCGCGGTCACGCGGATCGGCAAACCGCGCAGGGCCTCTCGGAGCGCCTCCTGGCCGGCGGGATTGAGCAAGATTACCTGATCGGGCAAAAACCGACGCGCCTGCTCGGCCAGGCGCTCCACTTGGCTATGGGCCACTAGAGCCCGCACCCGAAACCGATCCGGAAACAAGGCGATCACCTCCAGGGCTTGCGTGCCGATGGAGCCCGTGGAGCCGAGCAAGACGAGTTCCCGCCTCATGCGCAATTCCCTGGGACTGACCCGTCAACCACCGGCAAAACCGGAGAGTTCCCGCACGCCGGGCCGGGGAGGGGCTGATGCCGGCGCATCCCCCCAGCGGCCCCGCGGCCCGAGGGCCCGGTGGTCCATCAGACCACCAAGCCCTCAAGACGACGGGGCTGGAGCGTGTGTCGCACCTCCACGATGTATTACCTAGCCCCGATGGCTACGGGGATGCCCCGCGGAATGGTCTGCAGGTGCACTCGGGGGATCTGGGCGCCAAAGGCCGCGTTGATGGCCGCAATAAAGCGGTTGGCAAGCAGCCCATGGCCCAGGTTCGACGGATGCACCCCGTCAAAGCTAAACAGCTCCCCGGGTATGGGGCGCAACAAGATACCGTCCTCCGTGATCCCGGCCCTGCCGCCGCTTGAGGAAAATTGCTGCACGATGCGCTCAAACTCCGAGAAGACGTCCACGAGCACAAAGCCGTTGGCCCGCGCCTCGCGCGCGATGGTCTGGTTGTAGGCCGCCACGAGCCCGGCGGCCGTCTGAAGCTCCGCCGCATCCAGCACAAATTGCGTCGGGATGGGCCGCTGGGGGGTGACGGCATCCCCGCGCGCCAGATCCAGGCCCGCCAGGTAGGCTTGAGCCGAAAGCAGCAGGTAATCCCCCGTGGTCATGGGCCGAACGCCCTGAGCGGTCTGGATGAAGAGGGGTAGGTTCCCTTGCGGGGTGCGCAGCCGGTAGCTTGTCCCGTCGCGCACAAGCTGGCCCGCCTGCTCCAGGCTCAGGTTCAGGTACGTCACAAAGGGGATCGCGGTCACGCTCGGGATGTTGGCCACGACGACGCTAGCGCCCGTCTGTTTGAGGGCGGCCGCGGTCTGGCGGTACAGGGCGTCGAAGGCGGCCGCGGGCACAAACGGGCGCAGCCCGCCGCTCGTGACGTAGCCCAGCACGTCGTTATTGCCGAGCCAAAACGTAAGCAGCGTGGGGCGCAGCTGGCTTACGAGCGCGTGCATCGAGCTAGCCCCGCGCAGCACGAGCGCATAATACGGGTTCTGCTGCGATCGGCTCGAGATGCCGCCGTCGGCGTTCAGGTAATCGGCCAGCACGGCGCCCGGGATACCCAGGTTGTCGTAGGGCCGGGCTAGCCCGGCGTTCTTGGGTTGGCCTTGGGAGGCGTTTACGGTGAGCGTGATGGGGTCGAAGCGGCTGACTTCGAGGCGGTTGCCCAAGCCGGGACTGGAAACAAGAGGCATCTCGAATTCCCGCACGCGCATCTGGCGCGCGAGCAGGGCCGCATACGAGTAACGCTGCGCCTCCTCATAGAGGGCTCCATGCTGCACGCCGGCCGTGAGGCTATTGCCCACGGCCACGTACTTGTCGAAGCGCGCCGAGCCCGACGGCACGGGCTCCAGTTCGGCCTCGTGAAACTCCATGCAGCCCGAGGCCAGTAGCGCCCAAAACCCCAAAAGCCGCCCATATGCGCGCATGGCTCCGCTCCTCCCTATAGCGATAGGCTAAGGCCGAAGCTCAGCAGATCGCCTCGCGCGTTGTAGATGCCCCAAAAGCCGTTTTGGGCCGCGCTATTGCGCCGCTCCCGAAAGCGCGCAAACCGGTAAGAGGTCTCTAGGCTCAGCTGCTTGCTGAGGGCGTAACTCAGCCCGCCGGCGAAGATCCATCGGTCCGCATCCGGTAGCGTCGGATCCAAGGTCTCGTCCGGAACGGGGTTTTTGTCGAAGGCCAGCCCCAGACGCAGCGTAAGCCGAGGCAGCGGGCCCTCGTACTCAAGGCCGGCGCGAACCTGGTAGCTATTCCGATACAGTCGCGCAAGCGCCCAATCCCTCAGAAGCGCGCCCTCTTTGCTAAAGTCCACCCGCAGCGTATCGAAATACGACCAGCCCCACCAGACGTAGTCGGCTAGCAGCGTAAGGCCCTTCCGGGGGCTTAGCCTCAGGCCCAAGGACCAACTGTCGGGAAAGCGCCAGCGCAGGCGCGCTCGGTTGTCCGCCGGAAAGGCCGAGCCGGGAAGGTTCTGCGTGCTTACGGGGCCGGCTAGCTCCGCCGACATGCGGCTTCGGTAGGCTAGGCCCACCCCTAGCGTGGGGCTCGGCTCATAGAGCAGCCCGGCGCTCCAGCCCCAAACAGGCCCGTCCAGATCCGCCTGGATTTGGAGCGCGCCCTCAGGCAGGAGGTCCACTACGGCGCGCTCGAGCCGGAACTGGGCCGCAAGGCCGTACATGAGCCCTGCGCCCAGGGAAAGACGCCCCACGGGAAGATCCGGCAGGCTATAGGCCGCAGCAAGCTGGGCAAACAGGGTCCGCAGCGCTCCGTCTGTGGCGATGCCGCGGCCGGGCCAATCCCGGGGCCAGCGGATCGCAAAGCCGTACGGACTATGGAGGCCGGCTCCGAAGACGATTCCCCTTCCGTAGGCGGCAAACACGGTAGGCCACGCTAAAGCCGGGCTTGTCGTCCGATATACGGCGAGCGCATACGGAAGCGGGCCCCGGAATCGACCTTGGCTAAAGAGGGCGCTTGTGCCCGCATAAAACTGCCACCCTATAAGCCGAGCCAGTCCGGCCGGGTTGTAGTAGAGCGTCGACACGTGACGGCCGTGGGCCGTGTAGGCCCCCGCAAGGCCGCCCGCTCGAGCGCTTTGTTCGTAGAGGGAGTAGCCGCCCCCGCGGACCTCGTAGGCTAGATGGAAAAGAAGCAGAAGCGCTAGCGATCGCCTGCCCACGTCGGTTTCCGACCGTTTTGGTTCCGAAGACCCCAAAAAGATTTACGCGCCCGCTCCCAACAGATGCAAGCCTTTAGGGCTTCCGCTTGATTTCCGAAAAGCGGGACGCTAAAATAACCCGTAGCCGATCCAGGAGGGCCCGGAGGGCAAGGCGCAGATGATCTGCGGCATGAGCGGACTAAAGGCGCGCCATCTCATAGGAGCTCGATCTTGCGGTGCATCCGCAAGCCCGTCTTCTTGCCCAAGAAGCCCACTGCCTTTGTCCTCGGCAGCGTGCCAAATACGGATGCGACAGAGCAGCGAGCATGCTCTCGCAGGATCGCTGCCCTTCCTGAGGGCCAACGGCGCCATTTGAGAATCGAGAAAAACAACCATGCCGCGAAGAAAAGGGGCAAAAGCGATCGACCCCGAGGAAAAGATCGTGGACTTCATGGGCATAGCTAAGAAAGTCGGCCACTTTAGAGCGGCGCGCCGTGGCGATCGATCCCCACGAATCCAGTCGAGGGCATGATCATGCAAGAAGAAATTCGAGACAAGTTTCTAGACCTTCTCCGCGAGCTGTTTGAGTTTGACTGCGCGGACTTAGACTTCGGCATCTACCGTATCATGAACTACAAGCGCGCGGTCATTGAACGCTTTATTACCGAAGACCTGCCTAAAACTATCGCCGAGGAACTCCAACGCGACGCTCTGGGGCAGCAGGGGCAGGCGCAGAAAGCGCTGGAGGAAGCACGCCAAAAGGTGCTCAATGCATTGGGCGAAGACGCACTGAATGCTGATGGCAACCTAAACGAAAAATACCGAGACACGAAAGCAGGGAGGGAGTATCTCGAAGCGTTGGCTAAAGCGCAGGGCGCACGCTCAACCGAATCGCTGGAAACCGCCGTCTACAATCACCTCTACACTTTCTTTAGCCGCTACTGGCAGGATGGCGACTTTATCTCTAAGCGCCGCTACTCTAAGAAAGAACGCTACGCCATCCCTTACAACGGCGAGGAAGTGTATCTGTACTGGGCTAACCACGACCAGTACTACATCAAGACCGGCGAATACTTCACCGACTACTCCTGGAAAGCGCCCAACGGCGTGACCGTCCACTTCAAGCTTCAGAAAGCTGATGTGGAGCAGAATAACATCAAAGGCGAAAAGCGCTTTTTCTTGCCCATGCTGGACGGTATTGCTTGGGACGGGGAAACCTGCACCCTCACTATTCCTTTTCATTTTCGTCCTCTTACCGAGGACGAAACTAAATGTTATGGAGAAAAGAAGCAGCAGGAAGCTATCATTGCACAGGCGGTAGCGGAGATTCCCAAGTATATCAAAGCTACGGAAGCACTGACTGCCCTTACAGTCGAGCGGTACAAAACAGAAAAAGGGGGATCCGTTTCATGGTTTGAACACCACCTACGTCAATACACCCGTCGTAATACTAGTGATTTTTTCATCCACAAGGACCTCAAGGGCTTTCTCTCCCGCGAACTGGACTTCTACCTCAAGAACGAGGTGCTCAACCTGGACGAGATAGAAGTTACAGGTGAACGCTTAGCCGAAGGCTGGTTTCAGCTCATGCGCCTCATCAAGCGTGTGGGACTCAAGATCATTGAATTCTTAGCGCAAATTGAAAACTTTCAGAAAATGCTCTGGGAGAAGAAGAAGTTTATCACTGAGACGTTCTACGTCATCA